>DATARM010000054.1:0-2286 GCA_036264155.1 Solirubrobacteraceae bacterium | reverse complement strand
GGAGATGATCGGCCAGGGCGTCTGCTCGCGCTCGTCCCACTCGTGCGCCGCCGGGCGCACGACGTCGGCGGCGAAGCCGTGCACCCAGTCGCGGATGTCCTTCTGATCCTGGCTGAGTTCCAGCGAGAACGTCACCTCCTGGCCTGCGGAGCCGGATATCGCCTCGACGGCGGCCTCTGCGGCGTCGGTGGAGACTGGAGGGTCAGCCAGCATCCGTCTACGCCCTCCTGATCCGTGGCGTTGAGCAGCCATGCTTAGGGCGCGGGCGAACTGATCGCCTGGCACGGGCCCTGTATCGAGAGTGACGGGTTCTCGCGCCCGCGCCAACGAGACCCAACGCAAGGAAGAGGAGATTCACACCCGCCCACGCAAGGATGAGCTCATCTAGCAGCGACACGCGACCCGATCCTCAGTCGTGAGCGTAAGTTCCACCGACCTAGCCTTGCCTGATTTCGTGGTCTCGCCTGCGACCGAGGCGCGCGGAGATGCGGTCGGCCGTGGAGACGAGGTGCGGGCCGAGCGCGTCGACGAGCTCGCCGATGGAGATCAGTGAGCTGGGAACGGAGATGTCGACCGCGGCGACGACCTCACGGGCCTCGTTGCGCACCGGCGCGGCGATTGAGAAGAGGTCCTTTGCGAGCTCTTCGTCGTCGACTGCGAAGTTGGCCTCGAGCACCTCGTCGAGCTCGTCTTTGAGAGCTTTCTTTGAGGCGATCGTGTTGGGGCCGGATTTTGCGAGCTTCATCGAGGCGATCAGCTCGCGCTGGTCAGACTCGGGCAGGTTGGCCAGCAGCAGCTTGCCCATGGCGGTGCAGTAGGCGGGCAGGCGCGAGCCGATGCGCACGTCGGGGCCGGCCTGGGCGCCGCCACGGCGAAAGCTGCGCGCGCGGTCGACGTAGAGGATCTCGCCGCCGTCGAGCACCGCGAGGCCGATCGAGTAGGTGCTGCGCTGGCGCAGCTCTTCCAGGTAGGGCTGGGCGTGCTCGCGCAGGCCGGTGGAGTTCAGCGCGGACATGCCCAGGTCGGTCACGCGCAGCCCAAGGCGGTACTTGCGCGAGGCGCCCTGCTCTAGGTAGCCGAGCGCCAGCAGCGTGATCACATAGCGGTGCGTGGTCGAGCGGCTCATGCCGAGCTCGTCGGCGATGTCGGCGATGCCGAGCACCGGGCGCTTGGGCGTAAAGCAGCTGAGAATCGCCAGGCCGCGCTCTAGCGATTGCGAGTAGCGCGGTTCGCGCAGGCTGGGGATCGCTGGGGACGCGGTCGGTGTGTGCATGCCGTTAGAACTCAAGAGCATCCTGGTGCAAGCGTGGCCAAACTGCCCGACGCAGCGCCTCGCCGCGATCGGTCAGTCGCCAGGCGTTTGAGAGGCCCTTTGGCTGCCCGAGTCCTTCGTTCTCAATCAGCCCAAGCTTGGACAGCCGGTTCAGCAGCTTTGAAATCTGGCCCTGGTCGGCGATGCCCGCGGCCCTCGCGATATCACGGTTACTGGCGCCCGGCCGATCTGCGATTGCGCCGAGGGTGCGGACGGTGCGATATGTGAGCCTGATGCTCAGGTCTTGAAGTGGATCTGTTGGGGACATGCGCGCGTCTTTCTTTCGCGCGGGTCTGCCGGCTGGCTTACTCAGCTCCCGAGCCGCGACCCGAGCGCCCAAATAAGGCAGCGTCATCACGCTCATAAACGGACCGAGCAGATCGGCGAGTGACTCGTGCCCCTCGTGCAGGTTGCTCTGCAGGACCGAGAGGATGCCTCCCACTACGGCCTCGGCGGTGATCGTCGGCAGGTCACGCCGCGCGGCCGGTTCGTCCCGGCCATCGTCCACTGCACGGGCCAGCTCTCGCAGAAGCTCGGAGCGGAAACGGAGGATCCGCGGCCCACCGCCAAGCGTCTCGATCACACAGACCCGCGCTAGGCCAGACTCCTCCTCCATATGGAGGAGGATGGTCTCGAGCGCTGCGCGCATGCTCTTGCGCCAATTCGTCTGTTGTGCGTATGCATCGGCAGCGAGCTGCACCGCTCGCTCGATCGCCTGTTCGAGAACGGCGAGGAAACAGTCTTCGCGGTTGACGAAGGCGTCGTAAAAGGTTTTTCGCGAGACCCGCGCACGAGCGATGACAAGCCCCACTGTCATTTGCGCATAGCCGACCTCTTCGAGCACTTCGGTTGCTGCCGCGGTCAGCCGGTTGATCTGCAGGTTGGTCATCTCGGAGTGCATCGGGGAGCACTTACGCGCTCGACCCACTCGTTGTGAGCGACGCGCAACCGTGGCGCTGCGGCGCGATTGCGCC
>DATARM010000033.1:0-7702 GCA_036264155.1 Solirubrobacteraceae bacterium | reverse complement strand
CGCTCAGGGATCTCCTCGGCAGGCCGCTCGACAAGCTCATCGACAGGCTGGGAGACCGACGGGGACGTCTGGCCGAGCGCGCTGTCGAGGAGCACCTGTACTCGAGCGAGCGCTTGAGCATGGGTCGCTGCAGCTACGGCGACCCGCTCGTGGCCACGTTCCCCGGCGACACTGCGCACGTGCGCGTGGGCGCTTTCTGCTCGATCGGGCCGGACGTGATCCTGATGGACGGCGGCGATCACCGCGTCGACTGGGTCTCCACGTTCCCCTTTCGCGCCTACCTGGATCTCCCGGGCGCCTACGCGGACGGGCACCCACGCAGCCGCGGCGACATCGAGATTGGCAACGACGTGTGGATCGGCCGCGGCGCTCGTGTGCGCTCAGGAGTGCGTGTCGGCGATGGGGCCGTGATCGGCGCCTACTCGGTGGTTACGCGCGACGTGCGTCCTTATGCGGTTGTCGTCGGCGCGCCCGCGCGCGAGGTGCGCCGTCGCTTCAGCGACGAGCAGGTGGCCGCGCTCCAGCAGATCGCCTGGTGGGAGTGGTCGATGGAGGCGATCGAACGCAGCGTGGGGAGTCTCTGCACCGATGAGGTCGACGCTTTCATCAGGGATCACCTGCCGGGATGACCCCGGTCGAGTCCGACGTGCCGCTCGGTCCCGAGGTCGCCTCGGAGGTCGCAGCGGCGGGCGATGTGCTCGACACACACGAGGCCGGCGGGGCCGCGCTGCGCGGCAGCGTGCTCCGCACCGGCTCCTACGTGCTGGGCATCCTGCTTTCGCTGGTCTCGGCGCGCGTGCTGATCGAACACCTCGGTGTCTCGAACTTCGGCCGCTATACCACCGTGGTTGCGCTGGTGACGATCGTCAGCGGCTTCACCGAGGGTGGGTTGAACAGCGTGGTGCTGCGCGAATTCGCCACCCTCCCGGAGCACGGCAGGCGCGAGATGATGTCTGCGGCGATCGGCATGCGCTTGGTGCTCACTGTCGTGGGGGTGGCGCTGGCGGTGGCCTTTGCGGCGGTGGCCGGCTATGGGACGACGATGGTGGCCGGCACGGCCCTGGCCGGTGCCGGGCTGGTCCTGCAACTGCTGCAGAGCACGCTCTCGACGACGCTTCAGGCGCAGCTGCGCTTCGGCTGGGTCTCAGCGATCGAAATGGGCCGCCAGGTGGTCAACGTGGCCCTGCTTGTGGCGCTGGCGCTGGCGGGCGCCCACCTCGTGCCGCTGTTGGCCGTGGCGATCCCGGCATCTGCCGTCTCGCTGCTGTTCACGATCCCGCTGGTCACCCGCTACACCTCCCTGCGCCCCTCCTTCCACGCCGGGCGCTGGTGGAGCCTGCTGGGAGAGACGATCCCATGGGCCGTGATTGCGGCCGTGAGCATCGTCTACTTCAGGGTTGCGCTGGTGCTGATGTCGCTGACCTCGAGCGCCAAGCAGACGGGGTACTTCGCCACCTCCTTTCGCATCACGGAAGTGCTCGTTGCCATCCCCGTGCTTGTGATCAGCGCGGCTTTTCCCATCCTCGCCCGTGCCGAGCGCGAGGACTCGGCACGCTTCAACCTCGCCAGCGGGCGCATCTTCGAGCTGGCGCTGTTCGCCGGCACCTGGCTCGTGCTCTGCCTGGAGGTGGGTGCAACCTTTGCCATCCACGTGATCGCCGGCGGACGGGCCGACCCTTCGATCGAAGTGCTCCGCATCCAGGGCCCGGCGCTGATCGCCAGCTTCGTTGCCGTCGCCTGCGGCTACCCGCTGCTGATGCGCCGTCGCTACCGCGAGGTGCTGGCGGCCAATCTGATCGCGCTTGCCATCTCAGCTGTGTTGACGCTGTCGCTCGCGCCGTCGATGGGCGCGCGCGGCGCTGCCCTGGCGGCGCTCGTGGCCGAGATCGGCCTTGCGATCAGCCAGGCGAGCATGCTGTCCCGCCATGCGCCTGGTGTGCGACTGCGCCTGAGCACGATCGCTGTCGTTGCCCTGGCCGGCGGGGCTGCGGTGGCGGTCGGCCTCGTGCTTCCAGTCCACCCCCTGATCGGCGTGGCTGCAGCGAGCCTCGTCTACTTCGCCGTTTTGAAGTTGCTCGGTCGCTTTCCGGGCGAGGTGCGTGAGGTGCTGCTCGGCTGGCTCGGCCCGAGAGCCGGCTGAGCGCCGAGGTGGCTCAGGGGCCGCGCTCGGCTCCCACCACCCGCTCGAGCGACGCCACGCTCACTCGCCGGCGTCGCTGCACCGAACGACGCTTGCGCAGAGCTCGCGGGAGACCTTTCAGTGCGTCGCGCCACACGCGCAGCCAGATGTCGAGCTTGCGGTCGCGCATTGCCACAGCCAGGTTGACGAGCTGCCCGAGGATGAGCTGTGGAGCGTGGCGCAGCAGTGCCCCGGCGGGGATGTCCTTGGCGATGATCCACAGCGTGTTGCGCCACAGGTGGTAGCGGGTGAAGTCCGACAGGCCGCGCCCGATCGTGGCGCTGCCCATGTGGTAGACGACCGCGCTTGGGACGTAGCGACAGCTGAAGCCCGCGAGCTGGGCGCGCAGGTTCCAGTCCACGTCCTCGTAGAAGGCGAAGAAGTCCTCGTCGAAGTCACCCACCAGGCGCAGCACGCTGCGCCTGTAGAGCGCCGCGCCTCCACACGCGCCGAAGATCTCGCCGGGTGCGTCGTACTGGCTGCGATCGCGCTGCCCGTGGCCGCGGCGCCCGCCTGTGGCCGCCCACGTGAACACATCGCCCGCCCCATCGAGCAGCTCGCGCTGCTCGAAGTCGCGCAGCTTGGCCCCCGCCCAGCCCGCCTCGGGATGGGCGTCGAGCGCGGCCACGAGCTCTCCCAGGCAGTCGGGTTCGAGCTCCATGTCGTTGTTGAACAGCGCCACGAGCTCGCCCCGTCCGGCGTGGGCGCACACGTTCAGGGCGGCCGTCACACCGAGGTTCTCGGGCAGCGATATCACCTGTACCTGTGGCCAGTTCTCGCCCAGCCAGGACACGGTGTCGTCGCGGGAGCCGTTGTCGACGACGACCACCTCGAAGTCGCTGAAGCGCTGGCGCGCGAGCGACGGGAGGACCACCTCGAGCAACTGGCGCCCGTCGTAGGAGAGCACCGCCACGGTGAGCCTGGGGACGGCTCGGCTGTCCTCTCTCGGCAATGATGCGGCCATGGAAGCGAACAAGCTACAGGGCCACGACCACGAGACCGAGCCATCCCCGGCGGTGGTCGATGTGGTGATCGTCTCGGCGGACATGGCCGAGATGACGCTCGAGTGCGTGCGTGAGCTGGCCGGGCCGGCGGTGGCACAGACGGTGGTCGTGGACAACGCCTTCGATCCCCAGGCAGGCGCCGGCCGCGACGAGCTCGCCCGGGTATCCACGGTCGTCGCACTCGCAGATCGGCATGGGTTCGCCGCCGCCAACAACCGTGGTCTAGCGCATGGGAGGGCACCGTACGTGCTGCTGCTCAACTCCGACATCCTCGTGCAGGAGGGCGCCGTGGAGCTGCTCGTGGAGGCGCTGCAAGCCCACCCCGGAGCGGTGGCTGCAGGCGGTCGCCTGGTCGACCCCGACACGCTGGAGACCCAGGCCGGCTACCGCCCGCGGCCCTTCCCCACACTCGCCAACTTCCTAGTGATCATGCTCGGCATCGAGGAGCTGTGGCCCGGCAACCCCATCAGCCGCCGCTACCACGGGGTCGAAGCCAACGGCGCGGACGCCCAGGTCGTGGACGCTCAGCCGGCGGCCGCGGCGCTGATGGTCCCCCGTGCGGAGCTCGAGGGGGTGGGCGGCTTCGCCGAGCGCTTCTGGTTCTGGTTCGAGGACTCAGACCTGCTGCTGCGCCTGAAACGACGCGGCGAGATCCTCTACGTCCCGCAGGCCGTCTTCCGCCACCTCGGCGGCGGCACGTTCAGCCACTGGAGCAAGAGCGAGCACATCCGCTCGATCTACCACGGGGTACTGCACTACGGCGACGCGCACTTCGACCGGCCCCGGCGCACGATCCTCGGTCTGGCGGCGCTCGCAGTGAGCGTTCCACGGGTGGTGCTGTTCGCACGCTCCCGGCCGGAGGAGGCGGCTGCGTGGCGGGCGGTGGCCGTGGGGGGGATGGCGCTGGCGCGGGGTCGGCCCGTGGGGGAGATCGCGCCGGGTCCGGTTGCGAGCACGCTGCCGGGGATCCACACGCCGCCCGGTTCGCCGCCGATCACGCCCGAGATGGTGAGGCGGGCGCTCGACGAGGACTGAGAATGGGGACGGCAGGAAGCGATCTGGCCTACAGCGCGAACATATGGCATCATGTATGGCATGAAGCGGACGACTCTCTATTTGCCGGATGAGCTCAAGGCTGCGCTCGAGCGGACCGCCCATGCAGAGGGTCGCAGCGAGGCTGAGGTAGTGCGCTCAGCTTTGACTTCGGCGACGATGGCCCACACTTATCCGCTCCCTCGCGTGCCGCTGTTCGACAGTGGCGACCCGACCCTTGCTGAGCGGGTAGACGAGGAGCTTGCCCACGGCTTCGGCGAGTGATTCTGCTCGACACAAGCGGACTGCTTGCGGCCATCGACTCAGGACAGCGGAAGCATCGGCAGGCAGCGGAATGCCTCGCAGCTGCGCGTCCGCCTATGTTGCTCTCCCCCTTCGTGCTGGCTGAGCTCGATCATCTGCTGCTCTCACGTGTCGGGGAGGGAGCACGAACCAGCTTGCTCAGGGAGGTGCAACGAGGTGCCTATCTCCTCGAGCCGATGGCCGGTGTCGATGTTGCACGAGCGTTGGAGATCATCGAGCGGCATGCTGACCTCGGGATCAGCCTTGCCGACGCCTCGATCGTGGTGCTCGCCGAACGACATCGCATTCGCGATGTTCTAACTCTCGACGAGCGCCATTTCCGTGTCCTGCAAGCAGGCGGAAAGCCGTTTCGCCTGCTGCCGGTTGACGCCTAACGCATCTCCTGCCGCCGCGCGAGGAAAGCCCGCCCTCCCGCCAGATAGGCCGCTTCGCGCAGCCGCTGCGCGAGCGGCGCCCGCAGCACTTCCCTGCCATCGCCCGGCCGGCGTGTGGGCGTGGGCTGGGCGATCCAGCGCACGATCGGCGTGGCCACACGCGTCCAGGTCTGCTGGCTCGCGGCCGCTTGCAGGCCGGTTGCGTAGGCCGCGCGTCCGCGCTCTAGCACCCGCTCGAGAGCCGCTGTGAGACCCTCCACATCCCCGGGGGCGGCGGTCGCTCCCAGGCCCTCGCGCTCCACGCGCTCCGCCAGATCGTCGCCGCTCGTGCATACCACCGGCAACCCCGCCCAGAAGCAGTCGAGCAGTCGCGTGCGATAGGCAAACCGCGTCTCCAGGTGCTCGCCCGCGGCGGAGATCGCGCAGTCGGCCTGCGCCAGCCAGTCGGCGCGCTCGCCATAGGGGATCCAGTCGTGGAAGTGCACGATCGAGTCGAGCACCCCGAGCTCGCCCGCCAGGCGTCGCGCTGCCTCGGCGGCAGCGGCGCCGGCCGGATGGGTCGCGGCTACCCCCATGAACACCAGCCGCAGCCGCGGGCGCCTCTTTGCGAGGGCCGCGGTCGCACGGATGGCGCTCTCGGCGTCCAGCCAGCTCCAGATGCCGCCGTTCCAAAGCACTATCTCGCTGTCCGGCTCGAGCGCAGGGATTGCCGCTCGCGGGCCGCCTCTGCCGCTTGGAGCCGGAGGCGTGTCGGGGAGGCCAAAGGGCACCAGGTCGATCACCTCGCGCAGGCTCGGGCCGCGGTCGTAGAGCTCAGGGGCGATCATGCGCAGTGCCAGCATCGTGCCGAGCCACAGATCACGCTGGGTCTCGCTGGCACAGATGAAGTTGTGCCCTGTGCGCAGGGCCGCGTGCAGACGATCGAGCGTGGTCGCCGTGCGCTGACGACGCTCCAGTGCGCCATCGCCCGCCAGCAACTCGAGGGTCTCGAGTGTCTCGGGACAGTAGAGATCGATGATCACGCGGGCACTCGAGCGCCTAAGCCAGCGGTCGACCATGGGCCACTGCGGATGGGCGATCACCACGTCGGCCGAGGCGATCGGCTCGAGCAGTGCGCCCGGAGCATGTGGGCGGAAGGCGAGCAGCCGCACGCCCTCCCGCTCGCCCTGCTCGTGGCCGCCGTGAGCGACCGTCACAGACGCGTGTGCGCTCAGCGTCCTTGCCAGCTCCCAGCAGCGGATGCCGAGTCCCGCCATCTGCTCGCCCACCGGGTCGGCGCAGATCAAGAGCAGCTGTGGCCTGGGCCCGGCGCCTCCGGGCGGTGTGCTCCGGTCGTGCTCAGGCGGCGCGGCGTCCATAGACCCCCCGACGCAGGGCCAGCGAGTCGCGGAAGCCGATCGTGTGGTCCACCGCCTCGATCGGCGGCGGGGGCAGTCGCGGCGCCTCTCGCCCTGCGCGCCAACCAGAGACGCGGCCCTGCAGTGCGGCCAGATCGCGCGATACGGCCAGGTCGGCCAGCACTACTACTGCCTCGGTGGCCAGCGTACGGGGGGCGCCGCGACCCTGAAGCAGGCCGTAGCGACGCAGCATGTAGCCGCGTCCAAAGCCGCCGTGGCGGCGCTGCCAGGCCGATCTGTGGCCGTGCGTGGCCGAGCCCAGGTGCACTCCCACGGCATCCTCGGCCAGCACCGTCCTCCAGCCCGCGCTGCGCAGGCGTAGAGCCAGGTCGAAATCCTCCATGTAGGCGAAGATCGCTTCGTCGAGGCCGCCCACCTGCTCCCAGGCCGAGCGGCGATAGGCGGCAGCGGTGCCCGCTGGCCCTGCCAGCACCGGGCGTTCGCGCCCGGCCTCGCTCGCCTGAAGGCCCTGCAGCCGGGGAAAGCCGCCGAGGGCCGTGTCGGCTACGAGCCCGGCGCTGTCGATGTAGCCCTCGCCCGGCTGCAGCATCAGCGCCGCCACCGACCCCAGCACGCGATCGCTCTGCAGCGGCGCCACCAAGCGCTCGACGAAATCAGGGTGGGCGTCGACGTCGTTGTTGAGCAGCACCACCACATCGCCCGTGCCCGCCGCCACGCCGCGGTTGCAGGCCTCGGCAAAGCCGCGGTTGTCATCGAAGCACTCCAGCTGCACCCGCGGCCACTCGGCTGCGATCCGCGTACGGGTGTCGTCAGTGGAGCCGTTGTCCACCAGGATCACCCGGTGCTCACGCGTCTGCTCGCCCAGATGGCGCAGACAGCTGTCGGTCAGCTCGTAGCGACCGTAGGCCACGATCACCACGTCTACAGAGAGAGACATCGTGCTCCATCGTATTGACCCGTCAGGGCGTTCCCCTCCACTGGCACTAGCCTTGCCCTCTTGAGCGAGCGCCCGCTGCACATCGGTCTGAACCTGATCTTCCTGGTGCCCGGCGAGACGGGCGGCATGGAGGTGGTCGCCCGCGAGCTGATCCCCCCGCTGCTCGCTGCCGCTCCGGCGGGGATGCGCTTCACCGCCTTCGTCAACCGCGAGGCCGCCGCGGCGGGCGGCGGTCCCTGGGGGGAGCTGCTGCCCGCCGTGACCGTTCCCGTGAGCGCGAGCAACCGCGTCCAATGGGTTCTCGGCGAGCAGACGCTGCTGCCCGTGATGGCCGCCCGCCGGCGCGTCGATCTCGTGCACAGCCTTGCCAGCACCGCTCCGCTGTGGGGCCGCTTCAAGCGGGTGACAACCGTCCACGACCTGATCTACGCGCGCTTCCCCGATACCCATGCGGGCCTGCGCGAGCAGGGGATGCGGGTGCTGGTGCCTCAGGC
>DATARM010000171.1:0-3592 GCA_036264155.1 Solirubrobacteraceae bacterium | reverse complement strand
CGAGCAACTGCACTCGCTGCGTGCCGATGCGATCGGTCCTGACCCGGCTGTGCACGTGGCGACGCTGGAGGCGATCCTCGCCCACTGCGCCCAGCACCCAACCGTCTACCTCCCCTCCCACGACCCGGAGTCGGCGAACAGGCTGGCCGGCACCGTCACAGTGCAGGCCAGGATGAACGAGGCGATCGAGCCCCAGAGCACGATCGCGCCGAGCGTGGAGAAGCCGTAGGCCTCGAGCAGCAGGCCGCGTAGCGTCGTCCCTGGAAGGAGGTCGTCTCGAGCTCCTTCAGGCTGGCGTTCTCGGTTCGGCGCGTGCCGCGGTGCTGATCTTCGAGCAGACCCCGCCATAGGGCATCTCGGAGAGATGGATGGCGATGAAAGTGGTCGGCATAGGCCTCGGCCTGCGAACCCGTGAGCAGCTGCGGAGGTCTCGATCGGTCGCTAGTGGTGGTGTGAGTGTCCGCGCACGGTGCGCCAGCTCTCACGTGTGATGCGCAGGATCACAGCTGTCATCGCAAGGCCGATGATGGGGTCGAGGACCGGGGCGCCTGCGGCAATGGCGATGGCGCTGGCGATGACCGCGAGCGATACGTAGGCGTCCACGCGGGCATGCTCGCCGTCGGCCATCAGCGCGGGGCTGTTCATACGCCGACCGGCACGTGTTCGCACCAGCGCTGCCAGCCAGTTGCCCCCGAACCCAACCACCCCGGCCAGGGCGAGCACGGGCAGATGACCGGGTGTGGAGGGATGAACCAGGCGTAGGACCGACTCGTAGGCGGCAACACAGGCGGAGACGAAGATCGCCGCCACGACGGCGAGGCCCGCCCAGCGCTCAGCGCGCTCGGAGCGAAGCAGGAAGGCGATGCCGAGCGGGATCGCCGTCAGGGCGTCGCCCCCGTTGTGGATCAGGTCGGCCAGAAGTGCGAGGCTGCCGCTGAGGGCGAACACCAGCGCCTGCACGGCGGCCGTCGTCCCGAGGATGGCGAGCGCGAGCGAAACCGCGCGGACGCCCTCGCGCGAGCGCTTGATGCTCTCGTCCACGAGGCCGTGGGAGTGGCCGTGATCGCCGCGCCCATGCACATGCTGGGAGTCATGCACCAGCGGGGGGTCACGCTGGTGCTCGTGCGGTCCTGTGTGCGGGTGGCTGTGGCGCAGCGCGCCGTGGCGGTGCAGGTCGCCGTCGACCGGCGAATAGATGGCACTGGACATCGGTTTCGAGACTATCGGGAGCCCTCGACGCTGAGCGCCTGGGCGGAAGGTCTGGTTGGATCTGCCTCGAAGGCATGCAGGCAATGCTGTGAGCAGAAGTAGAACGTCTCATCGCCGACGTCCATGGTGATCGCCTTGGCCTTGTCGACCTTCATGCCGCACACGGGATCGATGACACCACGCCGCATCGTCAGGAGGAACAGAGCAGCGAAGACAGCGAATCCCGCGAGGTTGGTGAACAGCTTGTAGTCGACCTTGACCTGACCGAAGACGTCTGCGCGACTCGGCCGAACGTGGGGTATCAGGCCGACGCTGCCAAACACGAGGTCGACCACGAGCGCCGCAATCACAATCGTGACAAACATCAGCGCGACGATCCGTAGGGCGTAAGCCTCGCCGTAGTACTTGCGATAGATCTGCACGATCGGCAGCACGATCAGGTCGGCGAACACGAAAGCGATCACGCCCGCGAAGCTGATCCCTCCCGACCACAGCACCGCCGCCAAGGGCACGTTGCCGACCGAGCAGACGAAGCTGAGCACGGCGATGATCGGGCCCACGATTGCGTTCTCGATGAGCTTGAGCCCGGCAGGAGCGTGTGTGATGAACAGCGCGTTGAAGAACCCGTTGTGGAGCTGCCCGACGAAGCCAGCGAGCAGGAAGCCGACCAGCACCTCCTTCCAGACCATCGACCAGTCGTTGCGGAAGTTGTGCGCGACGTCCGACCACGCGCTCACGCTCGTGATGCGCCGCCGCAGCCCCATCCGCTCGCCGGCGCTGTGGTGCTGATGCCCGCTGTCGGCGCGGCGGGCATGGGCGCGTGCCTGCTCCTCCAGGCGCTTGGAGACGAACACTCTCAGCAGCACAGTCATGACCACGATCAGCGCGAGCCCACCGACGAACTCGGCGAGCGTGAACTGCCAGCCGATCAAGATCCACATGACGATGCCGAGCTCGATCACCAGGTTCGTCGAGCTGAATTGGAAAGCCAGAGCGGATGCCGCCGAGGCGCCCTTCTGGAAGAGGCTCTTGGCGATGGCAACCGCCGCATAGCTGCACGAGGAGGAGGCTGCACCGAGTGCCGTGGCGAGAGCAACTGGACGCGAGCCCGACCCGCCGAGCGCGCTCTGGATCCGCTCGCGCGGCGCCCACGCCTGCACGATCGCCGAGATCGCGAACCCGAGCACGAGCGCCCACCAGACCTCCCACCCCATCAGCAGGGCGTCTTCGAGGGCATGGCCGATCGTCCTCAGCACACCCATCGAAGACCTCGGACGCGTGTCATGGCACGAAGCTATCGAGCGAGCATGAACGGACCCGAGATAGGACTCGCAGTCTCGGTGTTCCTCGCCTGCACGGTGGAGGCGGTGGAGGCGCTGACGATCGTCCTCGCGGTCGGCACCACCCGGAGCTGGTCATCGGCTATGAGCGGCGTGGGAGCAGCAGCAGTGGCGCTCGCCGCGATCGTTGCCGCACTCGGACCGGCGCTTACCGCCCTCCCGATAGACCTCCTGCGAGTGCTCGTAGGCGGCCTACTCCTGATCTTCGGCCTGCAGTGGCTGCGCAAGGCGATCCTTCGCGCCGCCGGCCTGAAGGCCAAGCACGACGAGCAGCAGATCTTCGAGGAAGAGCGCAGGGCGGCGGCAGCCGCCGGGAAGGCCGCGGGCTTCGACGGCTACACCTTCACGATCGCCTTCAAGGGCGTGCTGCTGGAGGGTCTCGAGCTGGCGTTCATCGTGCTCACCTTCGGCGCCAACCAGCACCGTGTCGCGCTCGCCGCGGCGGCCGCGGGGCTAGCCGTGTTGCTGGTCGTCCTGGGGGGAGTGGCGGCGCGGGCACCGCTGGCGAGGGTGCCCGAGAACACGATGAAGTTCGCTGTCGGCGTGATGCTGAGCTCGTTCGGTATGTTCTGGGGCACAGAGGGTGCGGGCGCCGGCTGGCCCGGCGGAGACGCAGCCCTGCTGGTGATCGTCCCTCTGGTGCTCGCGGCGGCGATCGCGCTGGTTAGGGCCGTGCCGAGGACCGATACGCCCAGCGAGACGGCGAGGATCGGCGCATGAGACACCTGGAAGCGTTCCTCGCAGGGGCATGGGAGCTCGTCGTGGGTGATGACTGGCGCAGCGCCGTCGGCGTGGTGCTCGCCCTGGCCCTCACGGCCGTGCTCGCCACGACGTCGATCGCAGCCTGGTGGGTGATGCCGGTTGCGGTGGCGCTGTTGTTGTGCATCTCCATCCGACGCGCGGCACGCGACGGATCCCATGCGCCCGAGCCGCCGTCCTAAGCCGGTGCACCGGCGCCGCGCAAACCCTCCACGCTCAGCTCGGTCTCGATCGCTGCTCGTAGCGCTCTGAGGGTCCCCTCGCGCACCCGCAGCTTGGTGGCG
>DATARM010000131.1:0-23344 GCA_036264155.1 Solirubrobacteraceae bacterium | reverse complement strand
CAGACTGTTCGCGGAGGTGCTGGGCACGTTCCTGCTCGTCCTGGCTGCCGCTGGGGGAGGAATTCTTCACGCGAAGGGACAGATCAGCCTCTCGGCCGCGGTCGTCGCGCCGGGCCTGATGGTGATGGCGGTCATCCTGTTCATGGGCGCCGTCTCGGGCGCCCACCTGAATCCTGTGGTGTCGCTTGCGTTCGCCCTACGAGGAGACTTCCCGTGGAAGCGCCTCCCGGGGTACGTCCTGATCCAGCTGGTCGGTGCGACGCTGGCCTGCCTGTTCCTCTACGCGGTGTTCGGCAACGTCCAGCACCTCGGAGCCACGCTGCCCGGGCCGGGCTACGCGAACTGGCAGGCGCTGCTGATGGAGATTGCCCTCACTGGAACGCTGGTGAGCGTGATTCTGGGGACCGCCTCTGCGGCCCAGAACGTCGGCGCGATCGCTGCACTCGGAGTCGGTGGCTACATCGCACTGGCGGGCCTTTGGTCGGCGCCCGTGAGCGGTACTTCGATGAACCCAGCCCGGTCCTTCGGGCCGGCCCTCGTGAGTGGGGACTTCAGCAGTTACTGGGTGTACGCGCTCGGCCCGGCCATTGGAGCACTGCTGGCCGTGGGCAGCGCATATGTCCTGCGGGGAGCAGGTGGAGACCTGACGGCGCGCCGTGCAGGGTCCGGTGCGCTCGATGCGCAGGAGCCGAGCCGGCAGTAGGACCGCTCACCGCTCAAGCGAGCTTTAGCGGCACCAGCCCGTAGGGGTCGATGCGGTACACGAGCGATACGCGGTGAAAGCCGTCGGCGATGTCGGCTCCCGTCTCGGCGCTGACCACGAGCACCGGGCTCAGGTGCCGGCCCTCGATGACCTTGATCAGGTCTTTCATCACCCCGGGGTCGTCCAGCGGAGCGGCGGTCAGCCCGGCGGCCCGCAGGATGTCATTTGCCCGGCGGGTCGTGAGCGAGACCTTTCGCAAGTGCTTGACGGTCTTGTGCACAGCCTCACCGTCAAGCTTGAGAGATAGATATGCCTCGGCGGCGGCATAGTCGTGCTCGGCGACATCGCCAAGCCACTTGATCTTCCCCACAGGTCCGGTATCGAGTGTCTCTGCTTTCGTCTTGGCCATAGGGCGATGATGCCAGACATCGGGGGTGCCCGTTCAGCCTCCAAGGGGATCTACCGGCGGCAGCAAACAGCCCAAGACGCCCGACCCCAATTGCGACTAGGCCGGGCGGAGCCGCTCCACCAGCGCGGCATGTATTTCGCTGGCCTGCCCCCGAGTCAGTTGACCCGAGCGGTTGAGCTTCTTGGCCAGTCGCCGCGGGTGGTAAAGCGGATACCCATTGATCTTCAGGGTCCTCAACAACGGGAGGCCACTATCGACGAGGAACCCTTCCGGAGCCACGAAGCAAAGGCATCCGCGAACGGGAACCTCCGGCGCGAGGTCCGCGAGGATCGCCTCAACGGCTAGGACCTGTCTCGCGAGGCCATCGATGAGCTTGGTCTTGGCACGACCGGCGATCTTCAACTTCGGCGCGCCGAACAGCGGCCGGCGCACCTCGACCTTGCCGCGATAGCGCTTGGCGTCGATCACGTACACACCCGAGGCAGCCACCGCGATGTGGTCGATGTTCGCTCGACTACGCGGCATCCGCCGATCGTGCAGCAGCAGTACCTCGGGGCAGCGCCGGGCCAGCGAATCGGCGACGAGCTCCTCGCCGCGGGCGCCGGTGGCCCAACGCTTCTCCCGAGCGAGCAGGCGCTTCTCCTCAGCCGACGGCCCCAAGAGCAAGGCGAGCAGCCGTGACCTGGGAGGCGTTCTTAGCTGCCGGCGTTCGCGGCTGCGCTCAGACTCGCGACGTGCGCTGTGCCCGGGGATGCCCGGGTGAGGCCCTTGCTCATTCATGCTCTCCTCGGTATCGGCACGATCCCAGCCAAGATGCAGCTCCGAACTGCTCGTGCACACATGTCGTCATCCGAACCCATCTGGCTGCTTATCCGCATGAGCCCTACTCCGACTCGGGCAGACCGTGCGGGACACGGCCCAGTAGCTCGAGCACATCGAGGCCTCAGATGCTGCTCGACGCGAGCGCAACTCCGGTGAAGGTCAGGCTGGGCTGCTGGATCTAGAACGCGCCCTACTGAGCAATGGGGCTAGAGCACCTCATCGTGACCGGGAGACGTCGCGCCGGCGCTCGACTCGCAGCACGATCACCTCGCGCCGCTCCTCGTTGATGCGATAGAGAACTCGGTAGGTACCCCGGCATGCCGAGTAGATGCCGCTCAGCTCCCGCTGCAGAGGCTTACCCACCCGACGAGGTCCCCCACGAGCGCCGTGGTGAGGAACTCGCTCACCGCCGCCGCTACAGCCTCTCCCAGCCCCTCGGCGAGCGCGCGAGCCGCAGGCGGTGTGACGACTAGCTCGTACTCCTCGGCACCGCTCACGCGCGCAGCTGGCGCACAGCATCGGCACCGCGTACAACATCGCCACGTCGATACGCCTCATCTGCCTCGCGAATGTCCGACAGCGCCTCCAGATCGCTCAGCACCGACAACGTCTCCTCGAGCTCAGCGAGATCCTCGGCGCTAATCAACACGGCCGCATCACGGCCGTTCCTCGTAATCATCACCCGATCGTGCTCTCGCTCGACCCGATCAACCACTTCTTTAGGGGTGAGCGATGGGGCTCGAACCCACGACCGCCTGGACCACAACCAGGAGCTCTACCAACTGAGCTACGCCCACCATGTGCTGCGAGCAAAGAAGTCTAGCGACGCTTCAGCCTGGGTTTCCCTCTGAGCCCGCAAGGGCCCGTTCTGCCATCGCCAGGGTCTCGCTCGGCGGAGCTCCCGGCGATGCCGCGGCGGCAGCCTGCCAGGCGGCCAACAGCTGGGTTGGCTGCGAGCCAAGCAGCGAGGCGAGCTGCACGCCGAGCGTGAGCGGATCGGGCACGGGGACTTGCTGGGCCGGGGAGGCAGGAGGGGCCGGTGGGGCCTCAGGGCTGGCGGTACGCGCCAGCACGGCCTCCTCGATGCGCGCCTCCTCCTCGACTCGTGCGCGCTGCTCGTCGGCCTGCCTGATCGTGGAGAGTACCCGCACGGTGATGTCCTCACTGCGGCGCTGAGCGTTGGTCCAGCCGCGATTCATGGCGATCTCCTGGACCTCCAGCTGGGGCCCTTCGAGGATCGTGATCTTGGCCTCGTGGGGATTCCATTTGCGTTCTGCGAACTCGAGCCATTCCTCGCGTGCCCACGGCACAGCCACGGCGCGCAGCTCGGCTTCGCTCAGGTTGAAGCGCCATGCTTTGTGGGGGAAGTGGCGCAGCTCGACGTGAAACATGTGGCGAAGGCTCGCAGGTGCAGAGCGCGGGTGACGCCGAGAGGCGTTACGAGACGCTCTCCCCGGCTCCCGCAGACCCTTGAACACGGCCGAGCCGGGCGTGCATGATCTCGATAGCCTCGGGGTTGGAGTCGATCAGGACGTAGTGGCGGCCGAGCTGCGCCGCGACCGCTCCCAGCGTGCCACTCCCGGCGAAGAAGTCCAGGCACCAGTCGCCCGGCCGGGACGAGGCCTGGACCATGCGCCTGACGATGCCTTCGGGCTTCTGGGTGGGGTAGCCGGTCTTCTCACCGCCGCCTGTGGGCACGATCGTGTGCCACCACACGTCGGTGGGAAGCTTGCCGCGAGCGACCTTCTCGGGTGTGACCAGGCCAGGCGCCATGTAGGGCTCGCGGTCCACCTGCTCGGAGTCGAAGTGGTAGGCGTCGGGATCCTTGACGTAGACGAGGATCGTGTCGTGCTTGGCGGGCCAGCGGCGCTTGGTGCGCGCCCCGTAGTCGTAGGCCCAGATCAGCTCGTTGAGAAAGCAATCCCGCCCGAAGATCTCGTCGAGCAGGAGCTTGCAGTGGTGGGCCTCGCGGTAGTCGATGTGGAAGTAGAGCGTGCCGTCTCTCCTCAGCAGCCTGTGCGCCTGCTCCAGGCGCGGCGCGAGGAAGGCGAGATAGTCGTCGAACTCGTCCCTGTAGCTGTGCTGCGCGAGCAGCTCGGTGCTGTAACGAACCCCATTGAAGCCCTTGTGGGCGCCCTCGCCGTCGCGGACAGCGCGCAACATCTTTCGCTCCTGGACCTTGCCTGTGTTGAACGGCGGGTCGATGTAGACGAGCTGAAAGGACTCGTCACGGAAGCCGGGCAGCAGCTCCATGTTGTCTCCCAGCAGGACCTGATCGGTGGCCGGCGTCTGTGGCTGCTCGCTCATTGCGGCAGAGGTTACGTCCTGCTCCCGCGGCGGTCCCTGCAATGGCCAGCGCCGCCTTCAAGACCCGCCCCGGTGTTTACTCCAGGGCGATGAACCGACCTCGACTCCTCCCCCGCGTGCCGAACAGTCGCATTTCGCGTGCTGCCATATGGCTGGCGAGCGTGGCTGCGATGCTCGCCGTCGCGCTGCCCGCGGACGGGATCGAACCGGATGTGGCCGAAGCTCCCGCCCCCCCCCACCACCTCCACCCCAGCCATCGGCACTCCCAGCCCAGGTGCCGAAACGACCGTCTCGATCGATGAAAGAGCGCCACGAGCGCCCATCCCACACGAGTTTCTCGGCCTCTCCTTCGAGCTTTCCAGCGCGTCGCAGATAGCCGAACTTGGAAGTCGCGGTGACCTGGTGACCCTTCTGCGCTCGCTGGGGCCGGGCGTGCTCCGCTTGGGTGGTGCGTCGGCCGACACGCGCGTGGCGTGGACCGATCGGCTCACGCCCAGGCCCGCCTGGGCCAGCAGCGTGCTCGATCCTGCCGACCTGAAGCAGTTGCGTGTGCTGGCTCAGCGCAGCGGCTGGCGAGTGCTGCTCACGATTGGGCTGGCCCACTACGAACCACGGGCGGCCGCGCGGGAGGCGGCGGCCGCCCGGCGGGCCCTGGGGCCGTGGCTCGAGGGGATCGAGGTGGGCAACGAGCCCGACTCCTACGCCCACCACGCGCTGCGGGCGCTGCCGTGGACGCCCGCTCAGTATGAGACCCAGGTGAGCACCTACAGGCAGGCGATTGCGGCCAGGGCACCGGGCATACCCGTGGCCGGTCCCGGGGTGTCGGGCTCGAGAGCGTTTCAGAGGTGGGGACCGGCGGAGGTGCGAAGACAGCACCCGATGCTGCTGACCGGACACCACTACCCGCTGCGCTGCGACGCGGTGCCGGCACCCACGATCGAAGATCTGCTGAGCGAAAAGACGCGGGAAAAGGAGGGCGAGTCGCTGCTGCGCTTCCTGGCGGTCTCACATGCGAGCTCGACGCCATTTCGGATGGACGAGACGAACACCGTCTCCTGCGGCGGCGTGGCCGGAATCAGCAACACGTTCGCCTCCACCCTGTGGGCGGTCAGCTACATCTCCAAGACGATGGCTGCGGGCGCAACGGGGATCAACCTACAGGGCAACCCCGCCAACTGCAGCGGCTACTCGCCCGTGTGCGCGACCTCGTCTGGGAGCCTCCAGGCGGGGCAGCTGCGTGCTCAGCCGGAGTGGTATGCGCTGCTGTTCACCAAGGCGCTCGTGGGCGATCGCCCACTGCCCTCACGGGTCCTCTCGCAGGCGCAACGCAACCTCTCGGTGTACGCCATGCGCACCCCGGCGGGCGGACTGCAGTTCGTGATCGTGGAGGACGAACCCGTGGGCACTGCCACTACGACCTTGCGCCTGCACGTGGGACGAGGGATGGCCACGGCGTCTCAGCTCGAGCTGCGAGCCCCCTCGCTGGCAGCCAGATCGGGGGTCACGCTCGGGGGGCGTGCGGTGAGCAGCGACGGCTCGTTTGCCCAGCCGGCGCCCACGAGGTCGCTCGCGGTGAGCCGAGGCGCGGTTTCAGTGAGCGTCCCCGCAGGGAGCGCGACGCTTGTGACGGTGACCCCCGCGGCGGGCAATCCTCGCGGCTAGCGAGCGCCGTTTAGCTCCACCCACTGGTAGCTGATCCCGCACAACTGGCGCCAGTTGGCGATCGAGCTGCTGCGCAGAGCGCCTCCGGCAGGCGGGGAGGCCGGAGTCAGGGCGATGGCATCGAGGACGGCCGCCCCGCCATCGCCTGGCGCGATGCTCGAGGCGCTACCCCGGGTAACCCACAGCGAGTGCGGCCCGGCGCCCAGGCGCACAGCAATCGGTGGAGCTGTGCTGGGGACGAGCGAGTTGCCGCTGAGCTGAGCGCCGATGGAAGCGACAGCTCGCCCATCGACGTCGAGCTTGACCGTGGGCATCAGCTGACCCTGCACCCATACGTCCCACAATCCGCCGTGGGGCAGCGTGAACTTGGCCGATAGCCGCCCTGGGCTGCTCATGACGAGGCCATGGCGCTCATGACCCCAGTGCTTTGGATGCGGTGCCCGCGGCACGTCGATGCTCACTGCGAGCGGTGTGATGGACGCGGTCAGCTGGGCTGGGCCAAAGGCCTCCTGGGGCACGAAGTAGCTCCTCTTGACCGCAGCTAGCTGCCCGATCTCGCGACACTGCTGCGGCTGCGTGCCGGTGAGGGCACGGTGGATCACGGTCCAATGCTCACTCTCGTGCCTGCGCCACACCTGGTAGTAGGCGCCCTCCCAGACCAACGCGTAGGCGCCCGGGGGACGGATCTCGGCCGGTTCGCGGCGAGTGATGATGAGCGGATAGACAGCCAGGGCCGAAGGGCTTATCCGGTCGAGCTGCACAGGATCGCCGTAGCCGTCGGCGGCATTGGCGATGGCCGGCGGTGGGTAGACGAAGTTCGGCCCGCCCACGTCGAGATCGCGCAGCTCGTACAAGGAGTATTCGTCGAAGTCCGTGAACAGCGTTGGGCCCTTGCCGGCGAAGCGCGAGTCGAGCGAGGCGAGCTCCTGGTAGCGAGCCGTTGGCGCGAGGTTGCCCACGTGATACTGCAGCGCATCGGAGACCAGCACGCCTCCGAGCAGGCCAAGCGCAACGAGAGCCGCGATCGCGCGTGAGACCCTGGGCACGGGCAGATCGCGCAGCGTCGCCACACCCCCCCATGCCAGCAGCACGACCACGGGCGAGGTCAGCATCAGGGTCTTGGCAGACGCCCATGTGGATGTGCTCCGGCTCACGACCAGCCAGGCGAGCAGCATCAGCGCAACCCAGCCCGCCAACGCGTACAGGCGCCTGCGCAGCAGCTGCCACGCCCCGAGCAGCGCAGCCAGAAGCGTGAGAGCGATCAGCGCGTACGTGGCGTCCAGGGCGCTCCCTCGGGGAGCGAGCTTGTAGCTGCCCCCCAGCCACACCCCCGCGACCTGGATCGCCCGCAGCGGTTTCGAGAGGTTGCCCGTTTTGCCCGTGGTGGCGATTTCCTGAGCGACTTTTAGCGAGCCGGCCAGCTCGTGCCAGATCGGCCAGGCCGCGATCAGCAAAACCGCACCGGCGCATGCGCTCAGCACGAGCGCCCCCCGCAGCTCGCGTCCTCCTCCCGTGCGGAGCCGACCCGCGAGCAGGACAGCCGGCACCGCGACGCACACCACCCCCCATGCGCCAAAGGCGATCCCGAGCACAGAAACCCCGCCTGCCAGCAGCAGCGCGGCCGGGATGACGCGTGTGGGACGCGCGGGTCGCAAAGCCAGCCAGTCCCGATGTCCGGCGATCAGAGCACCGAGCGCGAGGATCATCGGCAGGGCGACTATCTCCTTGATCGAGCCGAACAGCTCGTAGGCGTAGACGAGCGCAGGCAGCACCGCGCTGAGCGCAGCAAGCGCGGCCCATCCCCCCCGTAGGCCCATCCGCCGGGCGATTGCGAAAGCGGGACCGGTGCCGATCGCGAGCATGAAGGCGTTGAACGGCTGAAAGGCCCAGATCAGCGGCAGCCCCAGGAGGAAGGCGCTTCCGCCGAACAGCGTGTCGGCGCCGGAGGGGTAGCTCGAGTTGTCGTAGTAGCCACTGATGAAACGGCCATAGGAGTTGCGCAGGTCCAGCTGCGCGTAGTGCTGGCCATGGCGGATCAGGAAGTCAGCGCCGATCAGGTGCACGGCGGAGTCGGCCAGGGTCATGTAGGAGGAGAAGGTGGTGCGGCCGGCAGCGAGCACGGGCGCAAGCGCGATCAGGTAGGCCAGCACTGAGACCCCTGGCAGCCATGGCCGCCGTCGTACGACGCCCACAAGTGCGATCGTCCGATCTCTCGCCAGCGCGAAGCCGGCGAGCGCCATCGCCCCCATCAGGTAGGGCGTGGCCGCTGCGAGGGGGTAGGCGTAGGTGCACAGCTGCGAGGCAGCTATCAGTCCAGCCGCGCCGATGGGCAACAGCAAGGACGCCGCGAGGAAGCGACCAGCCACGCGATCGACGAGCAGCCCGGTGCCCAGACACAGCGCCGCGAGCACGCACGGGTAGAGCAGCGCGGTGGCGATGAACATCAGGGCCCCGCGCTGGAGTCGAACCAGCGAGCCTCGCTCGCATACGGGCGCCGTCGGGGCGGCGAGCAGATGCTATAGGTCCCGATTCGGGCGCCCTGCGGGCAAACGTCCTTGCGGCGCGCCCGGCGGGACCAGCCGGGGCGCGCCGCAAGTTCGATCCGGGACCGCTTCCCGCTGTGAGACTTGCACCGATGCGTTGGGGGCTTCGCACATCGGAGCCGGCGGTTGTCGACCCCGTCCCTGTGGCCTCGAGCGGGGTTTACGAGGCCTGTGCCAACTCATACCCAGGTGCAGGTGGCGTAAACCCCAACGGACGAGATGTTGCAAACAGGGGCCCTGGGGCTTCGCCTAGACTGGGCGAGACCGGGAAGGAGAGTGCGCTTGAGCAGCACAGCGGGGGGCGCCTTGGCGCCGCATCCCAATGCCCACAGCCCCGCTGCTCCCGCGCGGCGGCTCGTGTTCGCGGGCCTCCTGCTGGTGATGCTGCTGGCTGCGCTCGACCAAACGATCGTGGCCACGGCGCTGCCGACGATCGTGGGCGACCTGGGCGGGTTGAGCCACATCTCCTGGGTGGTCACCGCCTACCTGCTGGCCCAGACCGCGGTCACGCCTCTGTACGGGAAGCTCGGCGACATGTATGGGCGCAAGGTCGTGCTGCAGGCCGGCCTGGTGGTGTTCCTGCTCGGCTCGGCCCTGTGCGGACTCAGCCAGAGCCTTGATGAGCTGATCGCGTTCCGAGCACTTCAGGGCCTGGGCGGGGGCGGGCTGATGGTCAGCGCACAGGCGGCCATCGGCGACGTGGTCCCGCCCCGCGAACGCGGGCGCTACACGGGCCTGTTCGGCGCCGTGTTCGGTCTCGCCAGCATCGCCGGGCCGCTGCTGGGTGGGTTCTTGACCGGACACCTCAGCTGGCGCTGGATCTTCTACGTCAACTTGCCGCTGGGCGTGCTCGCCCTGTTCGTGCTGGGGGCAACGCTCCCGGCGGCAGCGGCGCGGGTGCACCACGTCGTGGACTACCTCGGGACCGCCCTGCTCGCGGGAGGCCTGAGCGCGATCGTCCTTGCGACCTCGCTTGGCGGGAACTCCTACGCGTGGGGCTCGCCGTTTATCGTGGGCCTGGCCGTCGGAGGCGTTCTCCTGCTCATCGCCTTTGCCCTGGCCGAGCGTAGAGCGGCCGAGCCGGTGCTGCCGCTGCGGCTGCTGAGCAACCGCGTCTTCTCAGTAACGGGCGCTGTCGGGTTCGTGGTCGGCTTTGCGCTGTTCGGAGCGGTGACCTACCTGCCTTTGTTCCTGCAAGTTGTTAAGCGCGCCAGCCCCACCGGCTCGGGCCTGCAGCTGCTGCCTTTGATGGGAGGCCTGTTGATCACGTCGATCGCCTCCGGCCAGGTGATCACCCGCACGGGCCGCTACAAGCCCTTCCCGATTGCGGGCACGGCGGTGATGACGCTCGGGCTGTATCTGCTCTCGACGCTCGATCCCTCCAGCTCGACAGCCGCCATCTTCCTGTTCATGTTCATCCTCGGGCTCGGCCTGGGGATGGTGATGCAGGTGCTCGTGTTGGCTGTGCAAAACGCAGTCGAGTACTCCGATCTCGGTGTCGTCACCTCGGGCGCGACGCTGTTTCGCTCGATCGGCGGCTCGCTGGGTACGGCTGCGCTCGGGGCGATCTTCTCCAACCGGCTGAGCTCGGAACTGAAGCGCGCCCTGCCGCCTGGCGCAGCAGCAAAGGCCGGCGGCGGCGCGCAGGTGAGCCCAAAGCAGATTGCCGCCCTGCCGTCCGGCGTGCGCACCGGCTACCTGCACGCGTTCACGAACTCGCTGAATGCGGTCTTTGTGGTGGCTGGCGCAATCGCAGTGGCGGCTTTTGTGTTCTCGTGGTTCATCCGCCAACTGCCCCTGCGCGAGACGGTGGCGGGCACGGACCTGGCGGACACGTTTGCCACCCCGCGGGACACCGACTCGCTGGCTGTGATCGCTGAAAAGCTGGGACGCCTGGATCGCCGCGAGGGGGCCCGCGAGATCGTGCGTCGTGTGGCACTGCGCGCCGGCGTGGATCTCAGCCCGGCCGCCTGCTGGTTGCTGGCGCGACTGAGCGAGGCTGCGCCGGCCCGACTGGACGGCCTGGCAGAGCGTGCAGATCTGCAAGCCGCCACGCTCGAGCACGCGCGCGAGGAGTTGCTGTCGCGCCGGCTGATCACGACCTGCCCTGGCGACATGAGCGCGTATCAGTTGACCGACGAGGGCCATGCCACGCTGGAGCACCTGACGCTCACCGGCGAGCAGCGCCTCGCCGATCTGCTCGAGGGCTGGCACCCCGAGGACAACCCCGATCTGGCGCGCCTGATCGCCGGCCTGGCGCGCGCGTTCTTCGTCGACGCCTCGGCGCTGCGTGGCCAGCTCCCGGCGCCGAGCGGCTCCGCCGCGGCCTCCTGAGCTGAGGCGGGCGCATCCCCCTCAGCCGTCGAGGCAAGCGCGGGGAGATCCGCGAGCTGACCGGCCAGGAGGACGTCCCGTTGCTCGTCTTGGACGACAGCTCGACGATTGTGGGATCGGCCGAGATCGTGACTGGGCGCAGAGCCACCCGGCCTGAGCAGCCCCTTCGCGGGTCTATTGGAAACACCAGGCGGCCGTCCTCGATGTGGCGAGTCGGCCGCTGTCAATGCCCCCGGCTGGATTCGAACCAGCGACCCTCGGATTAGAAGTCCGATGCTCTATCCAGCTGAGCTACGGGGGCGAGACGACGCCACCGACACAGCACGCTAAACGGCGAGCCGCCTGTGCCCGGATGCCCCAATCGTGCCAGGTTGCCACGACCGGCGGGGACTCTGAGGAGATCGGGCGCCTAAGAGATCGAGCAATCCTTAGGCACGATTGAGCAGAAACGTGTAAAAGTTGCGCCTATGAGTCCAGTGGAGAGCGACGAGGAGGACCTGACCCGCAAGCAGCGCCGCGAGCAGGCGCGGGCGGGACGCAGGGCCATGGAGGAAGCCGAGGCGGCAGCGGCAGCGCGGCGCAAGCGTCTCAGCCAGCTGGGCACGGTCGTGGCGGCAGTGGTCGTGGTGGTCGTGGTGATCCTCGTGGCTACGGGCGGCGGTAGCAAAACCAAAGCCCCAGTAGCGCACAGCAGCGCTGCCAACAAGGAAGCCAAAGCTGTGGAAGGCCTACTCGCCGGCATCCCGCAGAGCGGGAACGTCCTCGGATCCCCCACTGCTCCCGTCACGCTGCAGTACTTCGGCGATCTCGAGTGCCCGATCTGCAAGGAGTTCACGCTCGGAGCGCTGCCGACGGTCATCCAGAAGTGGGTGCGAACGAACAAGCTGAAGATCGAATACCGCTCGCTCGAGACGGCGACTCGCGAACCGGAAACGTTCAAGACTCAGCAGGTGGCCGCCCTGGCAGCCGGCAAGCAGAGCAAGATGTGGGACTTCGTGGAGATCTTCTACCACGAGCAGGGAGAAGAGGACACCGGCTACGTCAACGAAAAATACCTCCAGGGCCTGGCCGAACAGGTGCCGGCGCTGAACCTGGCGACGTGGACCAGCGATCGCAGCGAAAGCTCGCTTCTGAAGCAGGTCGAAACGGATGGGCAGGCGGCGAACAACGCCGGCTTCACGGGCACTCCGTCGTTCTTACTGGGCAAGTCGGGCGGGGCCCTGACGAAGTTCGAACCAGGCAACCTGACCAGCGGCACGGCGTTCGATGAAGCGATCGAAAAGCTGCTGAGCTAGTCCCATGAGCCCCCGCATCCTTCGGATCGTGCTGCTCGTCATCGCGGTCCTGGGGTTGGCTCTGGCCAGCTATCTGACGTACATCCACTACGAGGACATCAAGCCGCTGTGCACGGCAGGGAGCAGCTGCATCAAGGTGCAGAGCTCGATCTACTCCAAGCTCGCGGGGGTACCCGTGGCATTGATCGGCCTGCTCGGCTACATCGCGATCGTGGGGTCGCTGTTGATACCCCAGGGCGAGACGAGCAGGCTGGCGACGATGTCGTTCACGCTGGTCGGGTTCGGCTTCAGCGCCTACCTCACCTACCGCGAGCTGTTCTCGATCCACGCCGTCTGCGAGGAGTGCGCGACGAGCGCGGTGCTGATGACGATCTTGATGGTCCTTTCCATCTGGCGTTTCCTACGTGGCGAGGATCCCCCGCGCGACATCGACGCGGCCCCCGCCGGGAACGTGGGCGGTCACGAACCGTCTACCCCGCTCTCGAGCGCTTCCTGAGCGCTTTGCGCTAGAAGATCCGTCCATCGCGGGCTCGCCGGGGCCGAGCAGCGCCCACCACACGCCGACGCAGTTGACAGGAATGGGCGTCCAAGCGATGAGCACTGCTCCACAACCGGCCACAGTCACCGCGCTGGATGGTGGAGCGCGGATCGCCCGCCTGTTCGAGATGACCAGCGACCTGCTGGCCACGATCTCACTGGACGGGCGCTTCACGCTGCTGAACCCGGCTTGGGAGCAGTTGCTCGGGTGGAGCGTGGAGGAGCTGCAAGCGACGCCGATGCAGGAGCTCCTGCATCCCGACGACGTTGAGCCGACCCTAGCCGCGATGCACTCCGGCGACGAGCAGCGGGGCCAGCTCGAGAACTTCACCAACCGTGCCCGCCACCGCGACGGATCGTGGCGATGGCTGCTGTGGAGCGCCCGCCGCGACGGCGACACCTGGTATGCCGCCGTCAAGGACGTGACCGATCGGCTGTGGCTCGAGCGCCAGGCGCTGCACGACCCGTTGACCAAGCTCCCCAACCGCCTGCTCCTGATGGACCGCGCCTGCCAGGCGCTCTCGCGCCTACATCGCAGCAACGGAGTGGTGGCGATGCTGTTCATCGACCTCGACAAGTTCAAGGCGGTCAACGACAACCTCGGCCACGGCGTGGGCGACCGACTGCTCGTTGGTGTCTCTGAGCGTCTGGCTGAGTTGATGCGCGACAGCGACACGGTGGCGCGGCTGGGCGGCGACGAGTTCGTGATCCTGGCCGAGGACATCGAGAGCGCCGGCGAGGCGATGGCTCTGGCCGGGCGGGTGCTCGAGTCGCTGCAGCGACCGTTCCGGCTCGAGAAGGCTGAAGTGACGATGCTGGCGAGCGTGGGCGTGGCGGTCGCGCACAGCCCCAACGCGGACCCAGAGGCGATGCTGCGCGAGGCCGACCTGGCGATGTATCGAGCCAAGGCCGGCGGTGGGCGCCACCTGGAGCTGTTCGATGACAGCCTGCGACGCGAGCTCAACACCAACTCGCAGATAGAGGGGCGCCTGCGCCAGGCGCTACCACAGCACGAGCTCCTGCTCGCCTACCAGCCGATCCTGCCACTGGCAGGCGGGCGTGCGGTGGGCTGCGAGGCGCTGGTGCGCTGGCGTCCCAAGGGCGGCGACGGCTCGAGCAGCGGCGATGTGCTGCCGGCAACGTTCCTGGGCCCGGCTGAGGAAAGCGAGTTGATCGTCCAGATCGGCAACTGGGTCCTGCACACTGCCTGCGCGCAGGCAGAGATCTGGCGACGCAGCGGGATCGCGATACCCGTCTCCGTGAACATATCGGCGCGCGAGCTGACCGAGATGGACCTGGCTGAGCGCGTGCGCGAGGAGCTTGCCTACTGCCGTCTGCCGGGGCGCGCGCTACGGCTCGAGGTGAGTGAGGACGCCGTGCAACGCGACCCTGAGCGTGCTGGCGCGGCGCTGCGGGACGTGAAGCGTCTCGGGGTGTCGATCGCGCTCGACAAATTCGGCTCTGGCGAGTTCTCGTTGAGCCTCCCGAGGAACGTGCCCCTGGACATGGTCAAGCTCGATCGCGCTCTGACGTCGAGCTTCGACCGCGACAAGGAGCGGCGGGCGATGTTCGCGGCCACGATCGCTCTCGCCAAGGAGGCGGGCCTTACGGCGGTGGCCGTGGGCATCGAAACAAACCGGCAGCTGGCGCTGGCGCGCGAGCTCGACTGCGCGGTCGGTCAGGGCTTTCTGCTGCAGGAGCCGGCGTCGGCGCAGGAGGTGCGCCTCAGAGAGATGTCAGGGTCTGTAACGTCCGCGCCATGGCGCCCTCTGGTGCGACTGGGCGGCAACGACCGCCACTGAGCAATGACGCCGTTGGCGAGCGCCAGAAGGCTGCGGCGGCCAGGGCTTCGGCCGAGCTGATCGAGGACGGGATGCGCGTGGGCCTGGGCACGGGCTCCACGGTCGCACACCTGCTGCCCGCCATCGCCGAGCGCGGTTGCAGGGACTTGCGCTGCGTGGCCACCTCCCCGGCGACAGCGGCAGCAGCAGCAGCCCTTGGCCTGAGGGTGGCGTCGCTCGACGAGCTCGGAGAGCTCGACATTGCGATCGACGGCGCCGATCAGATCGACCCGCGCGGCTGGTTGGTGAAGGGTGGCGGCGGGGCGCACACACGCGAGAAGATCGTGGCCTCGGCGGCACGGCGGTTCATTGTGATCGCCTCAGCCGAGAAGGCCGTACACGAGCTGAGCGCGCCGGTCCCGGTGGAGCTGCTGGAGTTCGGCGTGGCTCGTACCCTGCTGGCGCTTGCTCCGGCGCGACTGCGCGATGTGCCCACCAGCCCCGACGGCGGGCTGATCGCCGATTACCTGGGCCCCGTGGCGGACCCGCGTGAGCTGTCCGACAGGCTCAGCTGCACACCCGGGTTGATCGAGCACGGCCTCTTCGCTCCCGAGCTCGTGAGCACGATCCTGATCGCTTCCGAGCAGGGTGTGGAGGTCCGAGAGGGCGCCAAGAAGGTCTAGCTTTTTGAGGGGCGCGGCGACTGTGGGCGCAGCTCCTCACGGTAGGACTGAGGGTGGCGCACGAGGACGCCGTCCTCACCGATCGCATATGCGCCCATTCGCAACAGAGGCGGCGAGTACACGTGGATCGTGACGGCCGGATCGGAGCCCGCGTGGCGCACACGGTGGATGTCGGCAGGCGAGAAGTGGAAGCTCGATCCAGCTGTGAAGGTCCGGTTGGCAGGCGGCCCGTCGATCGTCAGGCGCTCCTCGCGCACTGCGCCGCTGACGACCGCCACTCCTCCCGCTGAGATGTCGTGGTCGTGAAAGCCCGTGTCGTGATCGTCCATCCAGCAGATCAGCCACGCGGTGAGGTACTCATCGCTCAGCAGCTCCTCGTAGACCCGCTGGGTGGAATCGTGCTTGACCAAGTCGATCCACAGCTCGGGGCGATCGGCGAGCTCTCCGACGAACTGCTCGAGCTCCGCTCCGGACAGGTCTCGACCGCGTGGGTGGGGCACAGATGCCAGCGATGGCGCGCTGCTAGGCGCCGACGTAGTGGGCGTGGGTCGGGCTCGGAGGGAGGTGGCGGCGCTCATCTCACACCCGCCAGGTGCTGGGTGCCAAAGGCACGGCGCGTGCCCTCGAGAACCGGCTCCCAGTCGAGCAGCTGCGGCATGCCGAGCTCACCGGGCTCGACGATGGGGCGGTCGGAGCCGTAGAGGAGCTGCCCGGGACCCACGATGTCGGCAATCGCCCTCACCGCCTGGGCGCCGTAGGAGGAGGTGTCGTAGAAGACGAGCGGATCGGGGGCGTGGGTGCCGGGGCCGCCGCGCGCGGCAAGCCGCTCGCTGTGCAGTGGCGCAAGGCCTGCCAGCATCGTGAAGATGACTCGCAGCCGCGGATGACTGGGACGCCCGGCGATGAGGAAGGCGTGCCAAGCGGCGTGCATGCCGGCGACGTAGGTGGTCAGGGCGGGCCACCACAGCGGCTCCGACAGCGAGACCTCCCAAGCTGGATGGGAGCTCTCGGCAGGCAGTCCCGGGCCGGGGTGCACGAGCAGGGGCGCGTCGCGCAGCTCGAGGCGCTCGAGCACAGGACGCAGCTCGGCCAGGGCCTCGACGGAGGCAAGCGCGCCTGCGGGTAGACCGAGGCCGACACAGCCTCGCCCCAGCGCTCGATCGACGTCGTCGGGGTCCGCGCGGTCCAGGGCTATCGCTGCCCAGACACCGAACGGCTCGTCGAGCGCGAGGGCGCCGTCGTGGTAGGCCTCGATCAAGTCGAGCGCATGAGATCGTGGCAGCCTCTCGATGCCGAGCGGGCTGGAAAGGCAGAGCAGCGCCCGATCGAGCCCGTCGAGCTCGACGAGCATGGTGCGCTCGGCCGGTGCCTCGCCCGCCAGGTCGATCACGTACGGGCGCTCGCCTGCCAGGTAGAGCACGGTCAAACCGTTCTCGCGACGAACGAACGGGAGCTCACGGCGCGAGGCGAGAGCCTCGACTAGTGGCTCGGTCCAGAGATGTTGGTGTACGTCGATCTTCATAACATTGTCGATCTGTTTTATGGAGATTAGCACATTCCCGCCCCTCTTCGACGGAAGCAATGAAGCCTGTTCACCGGCGATCCGCACAACCAAGCCACGCTCGCCCCGTAAACGGGGATCCGTCCGCGCCAACCAGAAGGATGCCGGGCTCTTTGACGCACTCTCCTTCGACATCGCTGCGCGCGTGGCAGCACCGCGCGCTCGACCTCCTAGGCGACTGGAGCGAGGGCCCGTTTCTGATCTCGGCAGCGCCGGGGGCGGGCAAGACGCGCCCGGCGCTCGAGCTTGCCCGTGGTCTGATGTCGAAGCGTGTGGTTCGACGGGTCGCAGTGCTGTGTCCCACCACGCCGCTCACGCGCCAGTGGGCCGCGGCGGCGGCAACGCTGGGAGTGCAGCTGCAACCGGACGCGCTCAGCGCCAAGCCGCCATCAGACTTCGACGGCGTGGCGGTCACGTATGCGCGCGTTGCGAGCGATCCAGGCGCCTGGGCGGCACAGGTATCGCCAGACACGCTGGTGGTCGTCGACGAGGCCCACCACCTCGGCGAGGAGCTCGCTTGGGGGATGGGCTTCCAAAGGGCATTCGCCTCGGCTCCGCGCTGGCTTCTGCTGTCAGGCACGCCGTTTCGCTCGGACGCCACGCCGATCCCGGGCGTGCGCTACGACGCTGACGGCGTGGTGGTGCCGGACGTCTCCTACAGCTACTCGGAGGCAGTCGCCGACGGGATCTGTCGTCCTGTTGCATTCGTCACGTTTGACGGCAGCCTCTCGTGGCGCAGTGGCGATGACGTGATCGAGTCGTCGTTTGAGACAGTCCTCACCGCCCGCGAGGCCAGCCGCCGCTACCGCACGGCGATCTCGACCGAGCTCCCGGACGGCCTACCGAGAATCCTGCGCGAGGCCGATGAGAAGCTGCGCTCGCTGCGCGAGCAGGGACACCGCGACGCTGGAGCCCTGGCGGTGGCGGCCGACGCCACCCACGCGCGTCGGATAGCCAAGCTCATCGGCGACGCCACTGGGCGAGCACCGGTGGTAGTGCTCCACACCGAGACGGGAGCAGCGCGCAAGCTGGCGGATTTCCGCAGCTCGCGTGAGCCGTGGATCGTGGCCGTGAACATGGTCTCTGAGGGTGTGGACATCCCCCGGCTACGCGTGGGCGTGTATGCGACGGCGGCCAAGACGCCGCTGATCTTCCGCCAGATCGTCGGGCGCTTCGTTCGCACCATCCCGGGCATGCTGCCGGAGCCGAGTTGGCTGTATCTACCGGCCGAGCAGACGCTGCGCAGTCATGCCTCGGAAGTCGAAACAGAGTTGCGCCACGTGCTGCGTCGCACCGAGCCGGAGGAGGGCTGGGAGGAGCCGCGCGAGCGACTCTCCGGCGAGCCCTCTCCCACAGCTGAGTTCGTTCCGCTGAGCGCTGAGTTCGCGCCCCAGATGACCCTGTTCGGCTCCCCGCAGAGCCCAATCCCCTCCCCTGCCCGCCGCCCCCAGGCACCCGAGCCGGTTGCGGCTGCATCGTTCGAGCGCCGTGAGGAGCTGCGCCGGGAGCGCAGTCGACTGGTGGGCGAACTGCATCGTCGCGACGGCCGCAGCCACCGCGAGATAAACGGCTGGCTCAACCGCTCCGTTGGGCTGGCACGGGTCGAGCAGGCGAGCATCCCGCAGCTCAAGCGCTCGATCGAGATGCTCGTGGCGGAGCTGACGCGAAGCGGCCGCCGAACGACCACGAGCTAACCAGCACGAACGCGACTCGAGCCGGATGGGGCCCTCAGCGGTCCTCGCCGACAGCCGCACCTCCTTCGAGCTCGCCTGCCAACTCGACCATGCTTAGGCCAAGGGCCCTGGCAATGCGCCTGACGGTCGCCCAGCCGGGGCTGGTGAGGCCGCGTTCGATCCGCGAAAGCGCGGACACGGTGACGGCGGCATCGAAGGCCAACTGTTCCTGGGTGATGCCCCGCTGCTCGCGCAGCCGCTTCAAGAGCGCTGCAAAGGCGGGGTCCGGCTGCTCGCGCACATGGTGAACATGCCGCAGTCCTGGGGTCAAAGTCCAGGGTGTCAACGCCTAGGCTCGTAAGCCCTGTATCATGTCCGGTTGCACGAATCATCCCCACAGATGGTCCTAGTGCGAGTACGGCGGGAGTCCTCGAGAGCGACGCCCGCCAGCCGCCGAGGGTTCCCGGGCCTTAGCGCCCGGGACCCGAGGCGTCTAATCAATCACTTCCCCCGGATAAACCCGGGGACTGAAACGGCCGCGTGCGGGCGGGCGCGGCCGTTTCGGGCAGATTCATGGTTGCCCGGTTGGTGGGCTGGTGGGAGCGGTTCAGCGCGCTCGGATGGCGAGGGTGTCGAGGTCGTCGGCGAGGATCGCCCATCCGGCCCAGGTTCTCATTCCCTCATCGCCCTTCAGCCTGGTTCGGCGTACACCCCAGCAGCGAGCCAAGCTCGCCGACGCACTCGTCCGTCTAGGCGATCAACACCGCCTCAACCGCCGACAAGCAGCAGCCGCGCTCCTAGACCTCGACAGCCGATCCACACGCTTCATCGGCGCCGGCCTCCTCGACGCCGTCGCGATCTCAATCGGCGTCGAACGCACCCCAGGCGGCCTCCACCTCGCCGCCTAACCTAACCCGGCCCCCTTTATCCGGGGGAAGCAATCAGGCTGAGCGGTCAGCGACGCCGGCGATGGGGAGACCGGGGCGGAACTGCAGCGTTAGCCCTGCCCCTGAGCAGAGCGGTAGCTGCGTATGTACGACCGCGGAGCCATACTCGCGCCCTGGCCCTGCCCTGCGCCCGTCGCTGTCGGATTTCGCAGTGCATCCCCCCTATACGCGCTAGCCCGCATCTCGGATCAACACAACTGACTTGCAGGCAGCGCGTCGTGCCGGAGCAACGCATGCCTCGCGCCCAGCGTTCGATGACGAGCTCGTCCCGGGCCTTCCCCAGCCGCGGGGCAATGTCGATGAGCCGCACGACCTTGGGTCGATGCCTGGGCAGGCGCAGAGGGCCTCATCGACCCCCACGAGCGACCGCCAACCCATCCTCGGACGGTTCTCGAGGAACGTCCTAGGGAAGGAAAATCCCCACGTGCTGCGTTTGATGGGTTCCTATGCGAAGGGACGATGTCGGATCTGCCTCTACAGCGCCAAATAGCGCACTGTAGAGCCGTTTCCTGAGCGGGGGACCCAGGAATCGAACCTGGCGTTGCGGTTTTGGAGACCACATTAAGTCGTGGTTCTGGCCAGTGTTGGTGGGCTCATTTCCTGAAAGTGACTGAGGAAGTGACCGAAGTTACCGCGAGGCGCGCTTTTCGCTGGCCGGGGCCAGGTAAGCGTCCAGCTGTTCTCTCGCGAGCTCTAGGTCTCCTGGGAGCACGTGGGTGTATCGCTCCTGGGTAATCTGCGCCGCGCCTGCCTGTCGAGCGGGGGTTGAGTGACCCATCAGCCGAGAAACCACGACAGGCCGGACCCCAGCAGCGTCCAACCATGTCGAGCACGTGTGTCGGCACTCGTGAGGCGTGATTCGGTCGGCGAGCTTCCTCGCCGGGAGGAGCTTGCCATTTTCGTCCTTCGGTTCCCAAGTATCGTCGGCTCTCGTCTGCAGAGCCTCGAAGGAGAGCAATCCACTGTTTCGACCTCCAGGCTTGTGCCCACGGCAAAGCAGCTCCTCGCCGGACGGACGACCGCGTTCGAGGAGACGGCGACGGAGGATGATCGAGAGCGGCTTGACGATCGGCACGGCGCGCATCGCTGCGCGCGACTTACGACCATGCTCGTCAACTCCGAGGTAGATGACGCCCAAGTCTAGGTCGACATCCTCGACTAGGGCATGACGGATCTCCGAACGCCGTGCCGTTGAGTAGGCGGCCAGAGCGAAAGGAACAGCGTCTTTGGCATCGAGGAGAGTCAAGAGTCGTGCCATCTCTTCCGGGGTTGCGACCCGATCGCGTGGCGTGGAGTCCATTGCCGGCAGTTGGACGAGCGCAGCAGGATCGTGGTAGACGATTTCCCGGGCCTGTGCCCATCGGTAGAGGGAGCGGATCGCGTTGACGACCGATCGAATGCTGCTTCCCGAGAGTCGTGGAGTCAGCTCGTCCACGAGCTGTTGCACGTGGCGGCGCCGAACGTCACCGAGCTTCTTCGTGCCGAAGGCCGTGACAGCGTGGTTATTCAAGGCTCCGTCAAGGTCGCGAAGCGCTGATGGCTTATAGCGGCGTCCGTGCTTGTTGAGCGCGACGCCGGAGCGCGCGGCACGCAGGAATGTCTCGACGGCCAACGCTACCCGCATTGATTCGCTAGCGGGAAGGGTGCCTGTTCGGACATCACGCACCAGATCGTGACGGGCATTGCAGGCTGCGCTGAGCGTGGGTAGGAACTTTGTCCGCCGGGCCTTGCCAGCCTCCTTGTCCCAGACCTTGCCCCAGTAAGAAGGGGAGCAGTTGCAGCGCTTTCCAAGCTCGACGGCACACCCTGCCTTGTGGCGAGCAACGACGCCCTGGTAGCGGGTCTTAGTGTCCTTGGGCATGACTTTCAAGGTACACGTTGCCCCCTACGGATCGTGTGCTGCTCTAGCCATCGTTCGAGCACTGTCCTGGGATAGAGCTTGCGCGAGCCAGAGTAGACGACAGCCAGCTCGGGCTTGACATGCCGCTCGAAGTGATCCACGGATATACCAAGCGCCTCGGCGGCTTCTTGCTGGTTGAAGGCGAGACGTGGCACAGGCCGGCGGGGGCGTTGCGCACTGGCAGAGCCCATCCTGGGAGACTCAGACTGTCTCTGCGGCATCGATCCCATGCTGTTATTGACCACAACTTGCCCAAACCAGACAACGAACTCTTAGCGGGGCAGCCACTCGTCGGGTGGTGTGCTGGGTTTCCAGGTGGTGGTGATGTCGGTGCCTTGTTGTTTGAGGGTGTTGGCGTAGTCGGTGAGTTGGTGTTGGTAGGCGAGCTCGTCGCGGGGGTCGTTGCTGGTGTCGTCGATTTCTTGGCGCCAGGTGGCGAGCGCGCAGAGGGCGTCGGTGGTGGCGGGGTCGTTCCACCAGCTGCTTTTGAGGTATTGGAGGTGTCGGGGGTAGCGGGCGTGGAGGGCGACGATGGAGCCCCACATGCGGGTGCGCCATTCTGGGTCGCCGCCGTAGGGCTCGAGCCACGGCGCACGCTCGGCGCCGGGGTGCCTGGTGATGGCGGGTGTCTCTTTGAGCGCTCGGACGCGCCCGGTATCGGCTGCTAGCGCGATTTCGTTCTGGATCATTTGACTTGCGAGGGTGGCTGGCCGCTGGTCGCGTTGCGCGGCGAGCTCGTAGAGCTGTTGGGCGGTGGGGTCGGGGAGGACGATCTTGAAGTCTTGGCTCATCGTGTTCGCTCGGGGTCTCGGTCGGGTGGGTTGATGATGCGGTTGAGGGCCTTCACGGCGCCGGGGAGCCAGTTGCGGCTGGGTGCGATGGGGTGGTTGAAGTCGTGTCCGTAGGCGGGGTCGGGGAGCTCGGGGTGCGCGAGCGATGGGGTTTGAGCGTGGCTTTGGCTCATCGCATGGGCGAGGCGCTGGATGCGGTGGTGGTCTTGGCCTTCGGTGCCGAGGTCTTCGCGGGAGACGAACCAGCTGGTGCCGTGCCGGGCTCGGGATGCCTCGACGTAGGCGGGCTCCTTGCTCGTCTGCCAGCCGCCTGTCACCACGAGTGTCCGGTTGACGGTCGCGCCTTGCGCGCGGTGGATGTGCTGGGCATAACCCAGCCGCAGGCGTGCGAGCTGCTCCCCGACGAGGGTGCGTTGTTCGCCTGTTTGGTCGAACTGGATGAGCGCCTCGCCAGCCTCTGTGATACCCAGTACCTGGCCGCGGCTGCCGTTCTCGATCCTGGGCTTGCCGGGCTCGCGGTACTGCTCGATCATCGCGATCCGGTCGCCCTCCCGGATGCCGTAGTGCACACCAGGAACGGGGGCTTCGAGGTCGCCGAGTTCGCCTCGTTGGGAGCGGAGGTGCTGTGCACGGGCGTTTAGACGGTGGATCTCCTTATTCGAGGCATCAGATATCAACGCGACCTGCTCCAGGGGGTGTGTTTCGGTGAGGTTCGCCCATGCCTGGGCGGCGCGCTCGAGGGCCTGGTCGCGGGTGTCGCTCATGTGCAGGCGGCCCTTTGCGTGGTAGTGAGCCATCGCCTTATCGCTGCGTCCGGCGCGTAGGTCAGCCCACGCCCGCTGCTCACCCGGATCGAGGGTCCGTCTGACATCGGAAAGCTGGGCCGAGGGAGCGAGGCCGGTGAGCCGGTCGAACATGCCCCCAGCGCCGATCGATGGGAGCTGTGCTCCGTCGCCGATCGCGACGAGCTTCGCACCCGTCCGCTCGACCATCTCCGTGAGCCTCTCAAGGCGGTGGCTGTCGGCCATCCCGGCCTCATCGAAGTAGATCGTGGTGTGCTCATCGATGTGGAGCTGGCCATGCTCGACCCGCGCGACCAACGCATCCAACGCCAATGTCGAACCATCAAGCGCAGGGCTATCGCGCCCGAGACGCTCGGCTGTCGACCAGGACACCGCGACCCCGAGCGTCTCCCGGCCGCTGAGCTGCTCCGCACGCGCCGCCGCGTCGATCACAACCCCCTTCCCTGTCCCGGCTGGGCCGATCAAGACTGCTGCACGCTCATTGCCGGTGATCGTCTCAAGCGCATGGTGCTGCTCGTCTGAGAGCTGCCCGCCGATGCGGTCTGCAACCTCTTGGCGGGCGATCTCCCGTTCGCTGTCCCCCACCCCCCTGC
>DATARM010000067.1:0-17485 GCA_036264155.1 Solirubrobacteraceae bacterium | reverse complement strand
GTGCGACTTCATCGCCCGTGGCGAGCTCGATCGCCACATGCGCCGCATGCGCCTCCGCTACCAGCAGCGCCGCGAGGCCCTGCTGGCGGCGCTCGCGCGCTGGCTGCCGCAGGGACGAACCGAAGGCGCAGCCGCGGGGCTCTATGAGCTGGTGACGCTACCCGAGGAGGTGAGCGAGTCGCGCCTGCTGGCCGCCGCCGCCGCGCGTGGCGTGGGCATGGAGGGGCTCGCCTGGCACCGCTGCTCGGCCGGCGGAGCGCCCGGTGTCGTGCTCGGCTTCGGGAACCTCTCCGAGCCCGCCATCGAGCAGGGCGCGCGGCTCCTCGCCGAGGCGCTCGCTGAGACGCTCGAGGTACCCAAGGCCCATACGGGTAGAGCCGGATTGGTCTCCGCACAACCTGCCTGACTGGACCTCCCGCAAGCGCCGCCGTGACCGTATGGTTGATGGGGTGATCGCCGGCCCGCAGCAGCCCTCAGCGACCGTGCTCGCGCGCCAAGCCCCCTCGACGCTGCTCGCCGGGCTCGTGGCGTTCGCTCTCGTGCAGCTCTTCCTGGCGCTGTTCATGGCAGTTGCCCCGCACGGCTTCTTCACGGCCGTTGGCCCCTACGGCACCTACAATGGCCACTACATCCGCGACGTCTCGACGTTCTATGCGGCGATAGGCATTGGCCTGCTCGTGGCGCTCCGCAGACCCGCCTGGCGCGTGCCGGTCCTGGCGATCACGACGATCCAGTACGCCCTGCACAGCCTCAACCACCTGCTCGACGTCGCCAAGGCGCACCCGCCCTGGACGGGCTACTTCAACTTCTTCTCGCTGGCCGCCGCCACCGTGCTGCTCGCCTGGCTGTGGCGCGAGGCAGCACGCGAGGTGGGCCGATGAGGGTGTTCGTAGCGGGGGCCAGCGGGGTGATCGGGCGTCGCCTGCTCCCACAGCTGATCGCGGCGGGCCACGAGGTCACGGGGATGACGCGCTCGCCGGCGAAGGTCGAGGAGCTGCGCGCGGCCGGTGCGCAACCCGTGATCGCCGACGCCCTCGACGCACCGGCGGTGCGCGCCGTGGTGAGCGCAGCCCGTCCAGACGCGGTGATCCATCAGCTGACCGCTCTGCCCCGCCGCATCAACCCGCGCACGATCGTCAAGGACTTCGAGACCAACGATCGGCTGCGCAGCGAGGGCACCCGCATCCTCGTGGACGCCGCGCAAGAGGCGGGCGTCACCCGCATCCTCGCCCAGAGCATCGCCTTCGCCTACGCGCCACGACCGTCCAGCGCCCTGCACGTCGAGCAGGACCCGCTGTATGTCGATTCGCCCAAGCAGTTCAGGCGCTCCGCCCGCGCGCTCGCCGCACTCGAGCAAGCCGTCGAGAAGGTCGGGGGCGTGACGCTGCGCTACGGCTACTTCTACGGTCCCGGCAGCTCCTTCTCAGCCGACGGCACCGTCAGCGAGGACCTGGAGCGACGCCGCATGCCGATCGTGGGAAGCGGCGCGGGCGTGTGGTCGTTCGTCCACGTCGACGATGCGGCTGCAGCAACGGTCGCGGCGCTCATCACCGGCGGGCCCGGGGCGTACAACATCGTCGATGACGATCCCGCGCCCGTCTCGGAGTGGTTGCCGGCACTGGCCGAGGCACTCGGCGCCCCCCGGCCCCTGCGCGTTCCCGCGTGGCTGGCCCGCCCGATCGCGGGCAGCTACGGCATGCAGCTCATGACCTCGGCCCAGGGCGCCTCGAACGCGCTCGCCAAGCAGGATCTCGGCTGGGCTCCCGCGTACCCCAGCTGGCGCGAGGGCTTTCGCAGCGCCCTCGGCTGAGCCTGGACAGCGCTCACTTGGCCTCCAGCCAGGTGCGCCCAGCGCCGATGTCGACCGCCAGCGGCGGCTGGCGCTCGCCCCACACGCCGACCATCTCGCGCTCGATCAGCTCCATCGCCGTCTCGAGCTCCCCCGGCGGGCCTTCGAACAGCAGCTCGTCGTGGATCGTCAGCAGCAGCTTGGTCTGCAGGCCGGACTCGGCCAGGGCGCTGTGGCAGCGCACCATCGCCAGCTTGAGGATGTCGGCCGCTGTGCCCTGGATCACGGTGTTGACGGCAAGGCGCTCGCCGAGCGTGCGCACCTGGTAGTTGCGCGCTCGCAGCTCGGGGATCTGGCGGCGCCGGCCCCACAGGGTCTGCACGTCGCCCGCCTCCTTGGCGGCCTCGATCGTCTCAGCCATGAACGCGGCCACGCGGGGGAAGCGCTCGAGGTAGGCGTCGATGAACTCCTTGGCCTCGGCGCGCGGGATGTTCAGACGGTCGGCCAGGCCGAAGTCGGAGAGCCCGTAGACGATGCCGTAGTTGATCATCTTCGCCTTCGAGCGCATGCCTGGGTCGATCGCGTCGGCCTCCACCCCGAACACGCGTGAGGCGGTCGCCGTGTGCACGTCCTCGCCGCGCTCGAAGATCTCCATCAGCACCTGCTCCTCGGCCGCGTTGGCCAGCACCCGAAGCTCGATCTGCGAGTAGTCGGCGGAGATCAGCATGCTGCCCTCCTCGGCCTCGAAGCAGCCGCGGATCTCGCGCCCGAGCGGGGTGCGGATGGGGACGTTCTGCATGTTCGGGTTGGTGCTCGACAGGCGCCCCGTCTGGGCCACCGCCTGCAGGAAGGTCGTGTGGATGCGCGAGCGCTCATCGACGAGTGCGGGGAGCACGTCGAGGTAGGTCTTGATCAGCGTCGAGAGCTCGCGCCAGCGCTCGATCCTGGGGATGATCTCGTGCTCTGAGCGGATCGCCTGCAGCACGCGGGCGTCGGTCGAGAACCCGGTCTTGCCGCGGCGCTTGCGCGAGAGCCCCAGCTTCTCGAACAGGATCTCCCCCAGCTGCTGGGGCGAGGAGATCAGGAACTCCTCGCCGGCGAGCATGAAGATGTCGCGTTCGAGTCCGTCGATCTCCGCGCGCACACGCTCGGTGATCGCGGCCAGGCGCTCCAGGTTCAAGCGCACGCCGAGCAGCTCCATCTCGCGCAGCACGGCCACCAGCGGGAGCTCGACCTCGCACATCAGCTGCTCCAGGCCGCGCTCGGCGATCTGCTCGCGCTGCCAGTCGGCGAGGGCGCTCAGCAGGACGGCCTCGGCAGCGGCCTGGTCCTCGATATCGGTGGCGAAGCCCCGCTCTTCGCACAGCTCCGCAAACGGGTAGCCGCGGCGGGCGGGCTCGAGCAGATAGGCGCCGAGCAGCGTGTCGTGGGCGAGGCCCGGCGCCACCAGGCCCAGCGACTTGGCGTCGTGGGCGACAACGGGTCGATCGGCGCACGCGCGCACCACCTCCTCGGGTCCCGTGCAGTCGCCGGCGATCACCTCGCCGTCGGCGGCCACGGCAAAGCGCCACGGCGAGCCCTCGGCGAACAGCGCGCCCTCGGGCGCCTCGTTCTCGTGGGCGACCACGTGCAGCTCAACCTCGCCGGTGCCCAGCGTCGCGATGTCGCCCGGCGCGCCCGCGCGCACGCGCGCGGTGAGCCTCACCTCGGCAGCGGAGGCCGGGGCGGCGACATCGGGGTCGCCCAGTGCCTCCTCCAGGCGCCGCAGGGGGTCGCGCAGCTCGTACTCGCGGAACATCTCGCGTACCCGCGAGCGATCGGGCTCGCGTGCAGCCTCGGCTGCGATGTCCACCTCGACCTCGACGTCGCGCTGGACGGTGGCGAGCTGCTTGGAGATGCGCGCGTCCTCGGCGTGCTCGATCAGGTTCTGTTTGCGCTTCGCGCCTTTGACCTCCTCGACGCTCGCGAGCACCTGCTCGAGCGTGCCGAAGCTCTGGATCAGGTCGCTGGCCGTCTTGTCGCCGATCCCCGGGATCCCGGGGATGTTGTCCGAGGTGTCGCCCTTCAGGCCATAGAAGTCGGGGACCAGCTCGGGTGGGATGCCGTAGCGGTCGATCACGGCCTGGCGGTCGTAGATCTTGGTGTCGGTGATGCCACGCGAGGTCGCCATCACCTTGACCAGGCCCCCCTCGTCGATCAGCTGGAAGATGTCGCGGTCGCCGGTGACGATCATCACGGGCACGGGCGGGGTCGCCTGCAGCGCGCGCTCCGCCAGCGAGGCGATCACGTCGTCGGCCTCGAATCCCTCCACCCGCACGTTGCGATAGCCGAAGGCCTCGACCAACGGTTCCATCGCGGGCCACTGCTGCTTGAGCAGGTCCGGGCGCGAGCGCCGTTGGGCCTTGTACTCGGAGAACAGCTCGCTGCGCCCCGAGGTGCCCGCGTCCCAGGCGACCACCGTCGGGCACACCCCGTACTCGGTGACGATCTTGACCAGCATCGAGGCGAACCCGAAGATCGCATTGGTCGGCACCCCGGTCGATGTGGCGATCGACTCGGGCAGCGCATAGAAGGCGCGGTAGACGAGGCTCGGCCCGTCGATTAGGAACAGGCGCTGGCTTGCCGCCGCGTCGGGTGTGGCCTTGACCGCCATGCCCCGAGCACTCTATGAGCACACGCGCGCCCTCGCCCGCCGGACCTCGCAAAGACGTAGAAGTGCCGGCGGCGGATACCTCCTAACATCCCCTCCCGCCAACAAGCAAGGAGCATTGCCCCGTGAGCGCCACCCCAAGCGCGCAGTACCGCCTCACCATCCGCGTAAAGCTGGAGGACACGCAGGGCATCCTCGGCGAGGTCACCAGCACGATCGGCGAGGCCGGTGGGATGGTCGGCGCGGTCGACCTGGTCGAGGTGGACGGCAGCGCCAGCCTGCGCGACATCGTGGTCGACGCCTCCGGGCGCGAGCACTGGGAGCGCATAATCGCGGCGATCAACGCCGTCGCCGGCGCCGAGGTCATCGACACGATCGACCGCACCTTCCTGCTGCACGTGGGCGGCAAGATCGAGCAGCACAACAAGCACCCGCTGAAGACCCGCGACGATCTCTCGATGGCCTACACACCGGGTGTGGCGCGCGTCTGCCTGGCGATCGCAGACGACGAAGAGCGCGCCTTCCAGTACACGATCAAGCGCAACACGGTGGCTGTGGTCTCCGACGGCACGGCGGTGCTCGGCCTCGGCGACATCGGCCCGCGGGCAGCGATGCCCGTGATGGAGGGCAAGTGCTGCCTGTTCAAGGAGTTCGCGGGCGTTGACGCGTTCCCGATCTGCCTCGACACGAAGGACACGGATGAGATCGTCGAGACGATCAAGCGCATCGCCCCCGGGTTCGGCGGCATCAACCTCGAGGACATCTCGGCGCCGCGCTGCTTCGAGATCGAGGACCGCTTGAAGGACAAGCTCGACATCCCGATCTTCCACGACGACCAGCACGGCACCGCCGTGGTGGTGATGGCGGCGCTGCTGAACGCGGTCAAGCTCACGGGCAAGCGCCTGGAGGACCTCAGCGTGCTCGTGATCGGCCTCGGCGCGGCCGGGATCGCCGTCACCAAGATCCTGCTCGAGGGCGGCGTACGTCACATCGTCGGGGCCGACTCCCGCGGCGCCCTCCACGTCAAGCGCGCCGATTACCTCGACGGGTCGATGAACACAGTCAAGCGCTGGTTCGCCGAGTCGACCAACCCCGACTGCCGCGACGGCGCGCCGGCCGACGTGATCGACGGCGCCGACCTGCTGATCGGGGTCTCGGGCGCCCGTGCGCTGCCGCCCGAGGCGCTGGCGCGGATGAACTCCGACGCGATGGTCTTCGCGATGGCCAACCCCAACCCCGAGGTCAACCCCGAGGAGGCGGCCCCGTACGTGCGCATCATGGCCACGGGGCGCTCGGACTACCCCAACCAGATCAACAACGTGCTCTGCTTCCCCGGCATCTTCCGCGGCGCGCTCGACGTCCGCGCACCGACGATCACGGAGGAGATGAAGATGGCGGCCGCGCGCGCGATCGCGGCGATCGTCGACGAGAGCGAGCTGCGCGAGGACTACATCATCCCCTCGGTCTTCAACCGCGACGTCGCGCCGGCCGTGGCGGCCGCCGTCGCCGAGGAGGCCCGTCGCGACGGGACCGCGCTCGCCGGCCAGGAGGTCGGCTACGCCCACGGCGACACGGCCATCGCGCCGCGGGGCGTCATGAGCGACGGAAGGGTGTGAGCGCGACGCGCGTAGTCGTCACCGGAGCGACCGGGCTGATCGGCCAGCAGCTGGTCAAGGCCCTGCGCGCGGACGGCGCCGAGGTGAGCGTCCTCACGCGCGACCCGGCACGGGCACGCCAGAAGCTCGGCGATGTCGAGGCGCTGGCGTGGGACCTGATCGGCGAACCGGCGCCGCTCGCCGCCCTGGAGGGCCGTGACGCGGTGATCCACCTCGCGGGCGAGCCGGTGGCGCAGCGCTGGAGCTCTGAGGCCAAGCAGGCGATCGAGGCCAGCCGCGTGACGGGCACGCGCAACCTGCTCGAGGGCCTGCGCGCGGCCGGGGAGCGCCCCCGGGTCCTGATCAGCTCATCGGCAATCGGCTACTACGGCCCCCGCGGCGCCGAGCCGCTCGACGAGGAGGCACCGCCGGGCACTGACTTCCTGGCGGAGATCTGCGTCGAGTGGGAGAACGAGGCGCGCCGTGCCGAGGAGCTGGGTCTGCGCACGGTCCAGGTCCGGACAGGAATCGTGCTCGACAGCTGGGGCGGGGCGCTGGCCAAGATGCTCCCGCCGTTTCGCCTCGGTATCGGCGGGCCCGTGGCGGGCGGCCGCCAGTACATGTCCTGGATCCACACCGCCGACGTGGTGGGAATGATGCTCGCGGCGCTCACCGATGATCGCTTCAGCGGGGCGATCAACGCGACGGCGCCCGAGCCCGTCACCAACAGCGAGTTCTCCAGCGTGCTGGGCAAGGTTCTGCACCGTCCCGCATTCGCGCCCGTACCGGCGCTCGCGCTGCGCGTGCTCTTCGGCGAGATGGCGGAGATGGTGACCACGGGCGCACGCGTGGTGCCGGCCAAGCCGCTGGTGCTGGGCTATGAGTTCAAGCACGCCCAGCTGGAAGAGGCGCTGCGCTCCGCACTCGGCTAGCGGGTCTCAGGCGGGGATCGGCTCCCGCCCAGGCTCAGCTCGGTTCTCGGTCTCGATGATCACCCGGCAGGGGCGCTTGCTGAGCAGGTAGGCGGCCGTGGGACCGATCCGCTGCTCACCGGCGGGGGCGTGGATGGCCGACCAGTAGATCACGTCGCAACCCACACGTTCGGCTTCCTCGACCAGGGCCGAGCCGGGGTTGCGGGTGCGGATCAGCCCCGTGTGGATCTTGATTCCAGCGCGCCTGGCCTGGATTCGGGCGCTCTCGAGCACAGAGCGTCCGTGCGCCTCCTCCTCCTCCAGGCCCGACTCGAGCGACAGCTGACTCGGCACGGGCAGCACGTAGATGGCATACACCACGCCCTCCGAGCCGATCAGCTTGGCTGCGCTGCTCAGCGCCGTGGCGCTCACGTCATCGCCGAAGATCGGCACCAGCGCCGTCTTGTACTCGAGCTCCTCGAAGTCGGCAGGGCGTTCCGGGCGCGGGATCCGGTAGTGGGCTTTGGGGTGCAGACCCTGGCGCTTGCGGTACAGGAAGTAGCCACCCATCCCGAGGATCATCCAGGGGATGCCGACGGTGCGAGCCTCGGCGTGCAGATCCACCACGGCGATCCACGCCGCGAACGTGCCGATGCCGCCGATGACGGCCGTCATCGGGATCACATAGCCGCGGATACGCAGCCCCAGGGGCGCACGGTAGGGGCGCTCGCGGTCGGGGTCTTTGACCCGCAGCGCAACCACGGCGGCGTGAGCGGTCGTGAAGGAGAGCATCGCCCCGAACGAGTAGAGGTTGCCCAGCACTTCGGTGTTCCCGTAGAGGATCAGAGCCGCGGCAAGGATCGAGAAGAACACGAGGGTGAACCACGGCGTGCGGAACTTCGGGTGCAGCTGGGAGAACAGCGAGGGCAGCTGGCGATGCTCGGCCAGCGACCAGGACAGGCGCGAGATGCCGATCATCCCGGCGTTGGTCGCGATGAACAGGATCGTGGCGGCAAGGATGCCCACGTAGTACTTCGCCAGTTTCAGGACCGTGCCATGCAGCCCGAGGTGTTCGATGATGCCCAGCACAGGGTCGTTTTCGAAGAACTTGCCGAGCTGGGTCGCGTAGCCCGCGTGCTTGTAGCTGGCGTGCAGTTCGGGGACGTAGCCAGCGGCGTGGTGCACCACCGGCAGCGCAGACAGGGCCACCACGGAGATGCCTGCGTAGACCCCGAGCACCGCGAGCACCACGAGGTTCACGGCCTTCGGCACCTGCCTACCGGGATCGCGGGACTCCTCGGCCATGTTGGCCACGGTCTCGATGCCCGTATAGGCAAGCATCGCCAGCGACAGCGCGAAGATCAGTTCGGTCCACGTGGGGACCGTCCCCAGGTGAACCTGGTGGATCAGCAGCGAAGGGTTGAGCACCAGCACCGCGCCAAGGCCCACGAGCAGCACCTGCGTGCTCAGGTCGAGGATCGCGAGGACGAAGTTGAGCTTGGCCGACTCGCCGAGACCGCGGATGTTCAGCGCAGCCAGCAACGCCACCACGATCAAACCGCCGATGATGTCGTCCGGGTTGTGCTTCAGCGCACCAAGCCCGGGGAACGCGCTCAGGTAGTGCGGCACGAAGAACGCCGAGATGGCGATCGTGAGGATGTAGTCGAGGCTCAGCGCCCAGCCGGCGAAGAACGAGACGACGTCGTCGAAGGCATGGCGAGCGAACGAGGAGGAGCCGCCGGCTTCGGGAAACATGGCCGCGCCCTCGGCATAGGTTTTGGCGGTGAGGGCGAACAGCCCCCCGGCGAACACGAACACGAGCGGCGTGAGGCCGAGCGCGTGCGCGGCGACCAGCCCGAGGGCGTAGTAGATCGAGGAGCCAACGTTGCCGTAGGCGGTGGCGAACAGGCCGGGAACACCGACGGTGCGGCGCAACCCGTGCTCACTTAGACGCGCCACTCAGCGCCCGTCCCAGGCAGCACAGGCGAGGTTCTCCACAGAGCCCAGACTAGGCTCCGGGGCGTCAAGCTCACATCAAGAAAGCGCTCGGCGGCATTCAGAACTTGTAAAGATCCGGCTCCTCAGGCGCTGAAGCGATAGCCGATACCCGAGTCGGTGCGAATCAGGCGCGGCTCCTGCTCTCCTCGCTGCAGCTTGCTTCGCAGGTTGGCGATGTGCGTGCGCAGCACCGGCGTCGCATCCGCGTACTCCGAGCCCCACACCTCGCTCAGCAGCTGGCGGTGGGTCATCAGCAGTCCCCGGTTGAGCACCAGCACGCGCAGCAGCGAGAACTCCGTCGGTGTGAGGTGCACCTCCTCCCCGTTCACCCACACCGCATGGGCGGCCATGTCGAGCACCAAGCCGCCGGCCTCGATCCGCGGCTCGCTCGCGTCGCGGCCCGCACGCCGCAGCGCCGCCTTTACGCGGGCAACCAGCTCGCCGGGGCCGAACGGCTTGGTGACGTAGTCGTCGGCGCCGTGATCGAGCGCGTCGATCTTGGTCTGCTCGTCGCCGATCGCGGAGAGGATCAGGATCGGCAGCTCGCTCCATTCGCGCAAGCTCCGACACAGCTCGATCCCATGCCGATCGGGCAGCACCAGATCCACTATCGCCAGATGCGGGCCGGTGAGCGCGGCCTGATCGAGGGCCTCCTCGGCGCTCGCGGCGATCAGCACCTCATAGCCGGCCTCACGCAGGATCAGGTTCAACGCGCGGCGAATCTGCGGGTCGTCGTCGCAGATGAGGATGCGCTCTTGGGCCATCAGCCGGCCGCCGCCTCGGCGCCGGGGACGCTCGCGGCCTGCTCCTGCGAACGTTCGCGCAGGGGGAACTCGACGACGAACGTCGTGCCCTGCCCGAGCATCGACTCGACTCCGATCCGGCCGCCATTGAGCTCGAGGAAACCCCGCGTAATGGCCAGGCCCAGCCCTGAGCCCACATGGTGGCTCACATCGCCCGGCGCGCGGTAGAAGGGCAGGAAGATGCGCTCCCGCTCGCCCGCTGGCAGGCCCGGTCCCTGGTCTGCGATCAGCACCCGGATCCGGTCGCGGACGGCCCGGGCACGGACCGTGACAGGCTTGCCCGCCGAATAGCGTGCAGCGTTCTCGAGCACGTTCACGAAGGCCCGCTCGAGCTGAGCCGGATCGCCCTGCAGCAGTGGCATCTCCCGCTCGACCGAGAGCTTGAAGGCGCCCGCCTCACCACCCACCTGCTCGAGCGCCTCTTGCAGCACCTCGTCGATCGAGTACCAGACCTCGCGCGGCTCGGCCCGACCGGCCTGCAGGATCGACAGGTCGAGAAGCTTCTCCACCAACCGCCATAGGCGCGTGCCGGCATCGATGACCTGCTCACGCACGTCAGCGACGTTCTCGCTCGAAGGGTGCTCGGAATCGAGGGCGGTGGCCGCCATCAGGATGGCTGTCAATGGTGTGCGCAGATCGTGGGAGACGGAACGCAGGACCGCGGTCTTGAGCTCGTCGCTGCGCCGCAGCGCGGCGGTCTCAACGACCTCAGCCTGCAGATCGGAGCGATGCAGGGCGGCGGCGAGGATCGACTCGAGCGAGGGGACGACCCGCGCGGCCAGACGGGTGCGCTCGCCGGCGGGAAGCGGGCCGCTGACGTCCAGGCTGCCGAGGCTCCTGCCCTCGCTGCGTAGAGCGAAGGAGAGTGAGTCCCCATGCGTCTGGGCGGAGACCGCCGCAATGCGCGCGGAGTCCACGCCAAAGCTTTCCGCGATGCGACTTCCGGCAAGCTCGAGCGCAGCGTCCAGATCCTCGCCACCGAGCAGTAGCCGCGCGAGCTCAGCCGCCAGATCGGCCTCCTGACGACGCTGATCGGCCTCGCGGCTGCGGACGCGCGCGAGCTCCCCCAGCAAGCCTGTCGCCACGGCGACGGCGACGAACGCGAGCAGCGCCACCCAGTCGCGTTCGTCGGCGAGCGTGAAATCCCCGCCGGGTGGCAGATGGAAGAAGTTGAAGGCGGCCGCGCTCAGCACGCTGGTCGCAACCCCGAAGGACAGCCCCCAGAACGTCGAGAGCAGCAGCACGGCGGGGACGTAGAGCACGCCGAGCGAGAGCACCGGGGTGATCTGCTTGAGCGGATAGACGAGCGCCGTGGCAAGCGCCACGCTCGCGAACATGCACAGGACACCGGCCGCGCGCGACGGTCGCTCGGAGGCGAGCAGCAGCGGGGAGGAAGGGATCCTCATATGAGAAGCATCATGCTGCATCGTCCGAGCCGCGACCGGATTGTCTGCGACGCCGCTCAGGCCGGTACGGCGACGCGCTCGCTTCCTGTGCTGGGCGAGGTCTCGGTCTCGATGATCACCCGGCAGGGGCGCTTGCTCAGCAGGTAGACCGCCGTGGGCCCGATCCGCTGCTCGCCCAGCGGAGCGTGGATGGTCGACCAGTAGATCACGTCACAGCCCACCCGTTCGGCTTCCTCGACCAGGGCCGAGCCGGGATTGCGGGTACGGATCAGCCCCGTGTGGATCTTGATCCCCGCCCGCCTGGCCTGGATGCGCGCGCTCTCGAGCACCGAGCGCCCATGCGCCTCCTCCTCCTCCAGACCCGACTCCAGCGACAGCTGACTAGGCACCGGCAGCACGTAGATCGCATACACCACGCCCTCCGCGCCGATCAGCTTGGCAGCGCTGATCAGGGCACTCGCGCTCACGTCGTCGCCGAAGATGGGCACCAGCGCGGTCTTGTACTCGAGCTCCTCGAAATCGGCGGGCCGCTCGTGGCGGGGCACGCGGGTGGTCGTGCGCAGATCCAGGTTCTGCTGCTTGCGGTAGGCCACATACAGCGCCATCCCGATCGCGAGCCAGAAGACGCCCGCGGCGGCAACGTCGAGATGCAGGATCGTCACGGTCACGAACGCCAGACCGGTGCCCATGATCCCCAGCAGCGCGAAGACCGGCAGCGGCCGTCCCGCGACGCGCAAGGTCCCCGGACCGCGGTAGGGACGCGGCCGATCGGGCTCCTTGATGCGCAGGCGAATGACCGACAGATGGGCGATGGTGAAAGACAGCATCGCCCCGAACGCGTACATGTTGCCGAGGAATTCGGCCTTGCCGGGGATGATCGTCAGGCAGGCGACGCCACCGAACAGCAGGATCCCGATCCAGGGCGTGGAGAAGCGCGGATGCAGACGGCTGAGACGGTCGGGGACCTGGCGGTGCAGGCCCATCGAGTAGACCAAGCGCGAGGCGCCGATGATGCCGGCGTTGGCGGCGATGAAGAGGATCGTGGCGGCGAGGATCCCGACGTAGATCTCCCCCGCCGACTGCAGCGCTCCGAGATGCAGGTGCTTGACGATTCCCAGCACCGGATCGCCCGCGAAGCCGCCTTTGGCCTCTGAGGTACCTAGCAGCGTCGTGTAGCTCCCATTGGCCAAGCGGTGGACCGGCAGCGCCGAGAGCGCGACCATGGGCAGGGCGGCGTAGATGGCGAACACGGCGGCCACGACCGCCCTGATGGCCTTGGGGATCGTCTTCGTCTCGTCACGGGCCTCCTCGGCCATGTTGGAGATCGTCTCGATGCCCGTATAGGCGATCATCCCGACAGGGATCGCAACCAGGAAGTTTTCCCAACTGGGGGCGATGCCGAGGTGCACGTTGTTGATGAGCACGTGCGGCGAGAGCACCAGCAGGATGCCCACACCGACGAGCAGCAACTGGGTGGCGAGATCGGTGATCGCGAGCACGATGTTCAGACCCGCGGCCTCCTTGACCCCGACGACGTTCACCAACGACAGCAGCGCCACGACGCCGACCCCGAACACCACATCGCCCGGGCCGTGCTGCAGGGCAGGCCAGAACAGCCCGCCGAGGTAGTGGGGCACGAAGAACGCCGAGATGGCGATCGTGATCGTGTAGTTGAGCATCTGCGCCCAGGCGGCGAAGAACGACCAGAACTCGTTGAACGCGTGACGCGCGAAGCTCGAGGAGCCCCCCGCCTCGGGGTACATCGCGGTGGCCTCGGCGTAGGTGGCTGCCGTCAGGTAGAAGATCACGCCGGTGATCAGGAAGACGACCGGCGTGAGACCGAGCGCGTAGGAGGCAACCAGTCCCAGCGCGTAGTAGATCGAGGAGCCCACGTTGCCGTAGGCGGTCGAGAACAGCGCGCTCGTGCCAAGGACACGACGCAGCCCGTGTTGCGATAGGCGTGCCATGCAGCGCAGCGTATAGCGCCCGGTCTTGAAGCTCCCAGCGTCGAGCGGTGCCCCCGGTCTACTCCGATGCAAAATCCCATGCACAGCAGCGGCAAATGCAGGACTGCCACGTATGATCCCGACGCCGGAGACCCCAACCGGCATTTGCCATGGAAACAGCGCGACGCGAAAACTACGATTCAGGCGAGCATTTCGTGCTCGAATACGGCGAGCTGCGCTTTACGTTCAACGAGGTCGACTTCTCCGAGCGCTGCGAGCAGGCAGCCCTCAAGCTCGGGTTCGTCGGCGGTCGCCTCGGCGAGGAGGAGCTCGAAGACCTCGTCAACCTCGCCGTCAACGGGGAGATCATCGAGCCGGCCTCAGAGCTGGGCGAGCACGTCAACGACTGCTGGCCAGAGCTCGTGGGCCCCGCCGAGCGCTCGCTCGTGCACTGGCTGCGCCGCCTCGTCTTCCGCGGCGCCTGGCTGGACCAGCGCGTCAAGGAGGGCGAGCTCAGCGTCAGCTACGACGAGCAGAGCGCCACCTTCGCCTACGTGCAGCCCGCCGACCCCGCCATCCCCAGCAGCGGCGAGCCGATCGAGCTCGCGCCCGAGCCCTCATGGGGCCGGGTCGCGTATCAGCGACCCTAGGAAGCCGCCTCCACCGCCGCTGCGCGGGCCTTGGTGACGGCCTTGGCTCCGTCCTCGCCGACGAGCAGCTCCAGCTTCAGGGTGGAGCTGTTGATCAGGTCGAGGATGGGCTGGCGTCCGGTGGAGGCCAGGGCGGCGTCGAGGGCGATGACGGTTGTCTCGCCGCCGAAGGCGTGGGAGGCGGTGGCGATGATCGTCAGCGATCCGGACTCGCGCAGGTTGCGGGCGGCCGCGAGTGCCTTGCGCGCGACGTGCGGGTTGAGCCCGTCGAGGCTGTCGATCAGGAGCAGTGCGTGTCCGCCGCGGGTGGCCACGCGCTTGGCGGCCTCGACGGCCCGCTCGACGGCCTGGCCCTGGGAGTCGGCCGAGGCGGCGAAGCTGAGCGCTGCCAGCGGTGCCAGGGGGCCCTCCTGCCAGTCCTGGATCTCCTCCGGACGCACGCCGGCGAGCACCACGCTGACCTCGAGCTCCTCGCGGCCGCTGACGGCCTCGAGCAGGCGGCGCAGCGTGTCGGTCTTGCCCGAGTGGCGCGAGCCGACGATCAGCGCGCGCGAGCCGCGCCCGAGGGGCGTCAGCCACTCGATCGCCTCGAGCGTGGGGTCCTTGGAGTCGAGCGCCAGGCGCTCGCTCGGCCAGGACACGGGCAGATCCTCGTAGCGGGCGCCCTCTGAGACGGCGTCGGCGGAGGCGCCGTTGATCGTGTCGATGCGGACCAGCGACGGGTAGCGCTCGGAGCGACGGGGTGTGCGCACCGGACCGGTTACGCGGTCGCCCGAGGCGAGCTCGCAGCGGCGAACCTGCGCGGCGGAGATGTAGACGTCGTCGTCGGAGGGTTCGGGCGGGTCGACGCGCAGGAAGGCCGATCCGTTGCCCAGCACCTCGACGACGCCGGCGGCGATGCGCGCGGCCTCGCCCGTGCTCGGCTCCTCGCTGCGCTCCTCGGTCTTGCGGGGAGAGTCCTTGGCGCCTGAGCGCGAGCTCCTGCTGCGTCCACGCCTGCTCGTGCCGGTCTCGGACGCCTTGGGCTCGGAGCTCTCGGAGGCGTCCTCGTCCTCGCCGGCGGCGCCGTCGCTCGGGCTGGAGCCGGCGGAGCGGCGTGAGCGGGGTGCCCTGCGCCGGCGTGTGCGAGCGGACCGGTCCTCGTCGCCCTCACCTTCGCCGTCGGAGTCGGACTTGCCCGTGGCCTCGACCGGTTCGCCGAGGATCGCGTTTATGAGCTCGGCCTTGCGCAGTCGCCTGAAGCCGTCGAGGCCCACCTCGTTGGCGATCGCGTGGAGGTCGGATAGAGGACTTGCCTCCAGCTCGGAGCGCTCGAGTACAGCCATGTTGTTCCTTCTTTCTTCGTGGAGGGGCGGTTGGCGTCCGGCCGCGTTGGACAGCGGTCGGCACCCGTGGTTGAGCTTCAGCCTAGCGGCTGTAGCGGATTTCCTCACTCAGAGCGAGATCCCTGCTCGGCTCGAGCTCGCCCTCGAGCGCAGCGCGCACGGCGATGAAGTCGGCGGCAGCGGCGACATCGTGCACGCGGAAGATGTGGCCTCCATGCTCGATGCCGTGGGCGAGCGCGGCCAGCGTGCCGGCCTGGCGCTCACGGGGCGCACGGCCGGTGAGCGCGCCGATGAAGTCCTTGCGCGAGATGGCAAGCAGCAGCGGGCGTCCCAGCGCGTGCAGGCGCTCGAGCTCGGTGAGCAGGCGAATGGTCTGGGCGGGCGTCTTGGCGAAGTCGGGGCCGGGGTCGAGGATCAGCTGCTCGGCGGATACCCCGTGGGCGATCGCCGTCTGCATCCGCTCGTCGAGGAAGTCGACGACCTCGCTGACGACATCGCCGTAGAGGTCGGGGTCCTGCAGGCGCTCGCGCGGCGCGGCGCGGGTGTGCATGAGCACCAGCGCGGCCCCGCTGCGGACGCACACCTCGGCCAGCCCCACGTCGCGCAGGGCGCTCACGTCGTTGACGATCCTCGCCCCGGCTACGATCGCGGCCTCGGCCACTGCCGGCTTGTAGGTGTCGACCGAGACGATGGCTCCGAGCTCGTCCACCACGCGCTCCACCAGCGGCGCCACGATCTCGATCTCCTCCTGCACAGCCACGGGCGGGCGCCCGGTCGAGGCGGACTCGCCGCCGATGTCGAGGATGTCGGCGCCCGCGGCGATCAGCTCGTCGGCGAGCGCCAGCTGGGCGTCGAGCCCCCGGTACATCCCCCCGTCGCTGAAGGAGTCGGGCGAGGCGTTGACGATCCCCATCAGCAGCGGGCGAGCACCGAGCTCGATCCGCAGATCGCGTGCGTAAAGGACGTGAGCCGGGGCGCTCACGGCATCGCGGTGGGCAGCGGTGGCGAGGTCTCATCCCCGACGCTGGAGGGACGCTCGACTTCGGCGAGGATCCCCTCGGCATCGGCCTCGTCGGCGAAGCGCTCCTGCTCGGCCTCGCGGCGCACCTCGCTCCAGCCAAGCTCGCGGGCGAGCACGTCTGCGACCAGGCGAACCGGGCCCCCCCCGTCTCCGGTCTCGTGCTGGGCGACCAGCTCGCGGGCGGCCAGCAGGCCGAGCCTGGTCCTGCGCAGCAGCACGTCGCCGATCGAGCGCGCCTGCTCGTGGCGGGCGGCCAGCGCCACCTCGGCGAGCAGATCGGGGAGCCCGGCAACGATCGCCTGGGCCAGCTCCCCACGCTCGCCGGCGAGCGCCAGCACGTCGTGGGCGGCATGCCCGTAGCGCGAGGCGAGCTGAAGATAGGAGCCCTCGGGCACCCCCTCCACACGGGGCAGCTCCTTGGCGTCGATGGCCTGCCCGAGGGGCACTTCGTGGGTCCTGCAGGGGGCGTCGCGCGCGTCGCGCTCGACCAGGCGGTCGACTGTCATCTTGGCCATCCGCCGCCAGGTGGTGAGCTTGCCGCCGGTGATCGTGATCATCCCCGAGGAGGTCTCATACAGCTCGGCCTTGCGCGAGATGTCGACCGACTTCTTGGGATCTCCGGTGGAGATCAGGGGGCGCACGCCGGCAAAGGCCCCCGTCAGCTCGCCCGGCCCGAGCGTGGTGCCGAAGAAGCCGTTGACGGCGTCGAGCAGGTAGTCGACGTCCTCGTTCGCGGGCTTGATGTGCGCGAGCGGCCCCTCGTAGTCGTTGTCGGTGGTGCCCACGAGCGTGTGGCCCAGCCAGGGCAGCGCGAAGATCGAGCGCCCGCGCCCCGCCGGCACGATCGCGCCGCCCACCAGCGGGAGATCCTGATGGCGGATCGTGACGTGAGTGCCGCGGCTTGGCCTGATGCGCGGCAGCTCGGCCTCCTCGTGCAGCTCGTGCGGGCGCAGCTCATCAGCCCACACACCGGTCGCGTTGATGACGTTGGCGGCGCGCACCTGGAAGCGCTCGCCGCTCTCCACGTCGAGCACCTCCACGCCGTCGGTGTGGCCGTCGCGCTCGAGCAGACCGGTGACGTCGAGGCGGTTGGCGCACACGGCGCCGAAGCGCTCGGCCTCGCCAAGGACCGTGAGCACCAGGCGCACGTCGTCGGTCTGGCAGTCGTAGAAGAGATAGCCGCTGGTGGGCTCGCGGGCGGCCAGCGCGGGTAGCAGCTCCAGCACCTCCTCACCCGAGATCACGCGGTGGCGCTCAGGGCTCCACGACTCCGCCCCCTCGCCCGCGGGCGAAGCCACGGCGGGCGAGCGCTCCGCGCGCGCGCGTTTGCCGCGGCGGGTGCGCAGGCGATCGCGGTCGACGGACATCACGTCGTAGAGGTTCAGCCCCAC
>DATARM010000008.1:0-2256 GCA_036264155.1 Solirubrobacteraceae bacterium | reverse complement strand
GATCCGCATACCGGCCGCCTGGTGCGGCCTGTTCGGCCTGAAGCCCCAGCGGGGACGCGTGTCGATGGCGCCTCGGGCCCGCGGGTGGCACGGCCTGTCGGTGAACGGGGTGCTGACGCGCAGCGTGGCCGACTCGGCGCTGTTCTACGACGTGGCCGCGGGCACCACCGACACCGACCACGACAGCGCGCCGGCCCCAGCGGTGCGGTTTGCGCAGTCCGCCGAGACACCGCCGGGGCGGTTGCGCATCGCCTACTCCACCCGGGTCCCTCTGGGCGTGATCTCCAAGCTCGACGGCGACGCCGAGCGGGCGCTGCGCGATACGGTCGAGCTGCTGCGCTCGCTTGGACACGAGGTGAGCGAGCGCGACCCCGACTACGGCGCTGACTCGATCCCGGCGCTGCTCACTCGCTATCTGCGCGGCGCCCACGACGACGCGGCGGCGCTGCCACACCCCGAGCGCCTGGAACGACGCACGCGGGGGATAGCGAGGCTCGGTGGGCTGATTCCTCCGGCGCTGCTGGAGCGCGCGCTGGCCGGGGAGGCGGCGCTCTCACAGCGGCTGAACCAGGTGCTCGAGGACCACGACGTGCTGCTCACGCCGGCCACGGCTGCGATGCCACCGCGGATCGGGCAGCTCCAGGACCGCGGCGCGCTGTGGACGCTCAACACGGTCGCGGGCTGGGTCCCCTACAACGGGATCTGGAACGTGACAGGCCAGCCGGCCGCATCGGTGCCGGCGGGCTTCGGGTCCGACGGTCTGCCCCGTGCGGTGCAGCTGGTTGGGCGCGCCAATGATGAGGGCACCCTGCTCTCGCTTGCAGCTCAGTTGGAGGCCGAGCGCCCCTGGGCCGAGCAGCGCCCGGCAGCGTTCGCGTGAGCGAGCAGGAGCGACTGCTCGAGGTGGCGGTGGACGCCGCCAGGATGGCCGGTGGGCTGCTGATCGAGCGCGTACGCCGCGGCGGCGAGCACCGGGTGAGCTCCAAGAGCACCCCCACGGATCTCGTCAGCGAAGCGGACCTGGCCTCCGAGCAGGCGATCCGCGAGCTGCTGGGCACACGTCGCCCCGACGACGGGTTCGTGGGCGAGGAGGGCGGCAGCCACGAGGGCACGAGTGGCCTCAGCTGGGTGGTGGACCCGCTGGATGGGACGGTGAACTTCCTGTTCGGGATTCCGCAGTGGTGCGTGAGCGTGGCTGTGCGTGACGAGCGGGGGACGCTGGCGGGTGCCGTGTACGACCCGAATCGCGACGAGCTGTTCATTGCCACGAGAGACGGTGGGGCGCAGCTGTTGGCCGCGAGTGGGACGCTCGAGCTGGTCCACGAGGACGCCGGCGGATCGACCGGAAGGCACGCGGGGGAGAGCGGCGGAGGCGGCGTGTCGCTGTCGCAGGCGATGGTGGCCACGGGCCTGGCCTACGACGCCGAGGTCCGCGGCGCCCAGGCAGAGGTGCTCGCACGAGTGATTCCCCGAGTGCGAGACATCCGCCGCTTTGGCAGCGCTGCGCTCGATCTGGCCTGGACGGCGGCCGGGCGCTACGACGCCTACTTCGAGCGCTCGGTCAAGCAGTGGGACATCGCAGCGGGTGCGCTCGTGTGCGAACGGGCCGGGCTGCAGGTGCTCGAGCTCGCGCCCAATGGGATCCTGCCATGGGGGATCCTGGTGGCGCGCCCGGCGCTCGCCGCGCAGTTGATGGAGCTGATCGGCCACGGGTGATTGGTGCGGCGGGTGGGAGTCGAACCCACACGCCCTTTCGGACAGGGGCTTTTGAGGCCCCCGCGTCTACCGTTCCGCCACCGCCGCAAGATGGTCGCTCAGGCGAGGATATCGGCCTGCTCAGGCCGGGTGGGGAGGGGCGTCGTAGATCTCGCCGCGTGCGCCCGGGTCGCGGCGCTCGAGCTCGACGTTCCAACCCTGGTTGAAGCCACGCATGGCAAACGCCACGAGCAGGATCTGCACGGGCACGATCAGCAGCGTCAGCAGTCCCAGCAGGCCGGCACTCAGCGCGGGTTCGGCAAAGCCGGATTTGTTGCGGTCGAACCAGGCCGGCCCGGCCACGAGCGCGAAGATCCCGAGCAGGACCGCGAGCGCGGCTGCGACGGGCAGCACACCGCGGTTCCAGCGCGCGGCGAAGAACGCCAGCAGCAGGTAGACGGCGATGTATCCGATCTGCACGGGAATGGCGCCCTCGAGCACCTTCCAGCCCCCCACGGTCACGATCAGCACGAGCGCAGCGCTCACGATCAGCAGCACCAC
>DATARM010000181.1:0-15993 GCA_036264155.1 Solirubrobacteraceae bacterium | reverse complement strand
CGAGCAGGTCGAGGATGTGCTCCATCACCGGCCGATCGAGCACCGGCACCATCGGCTTGGTGATCTCGTACGTCAGCGGGCGCAGCCGGGTCCCCAGCCCGGCTGCAAGAACCATCGCCTTCATCTAGTAGCGATAGTGATCGGGCTTGTATGGGCCCTCGACGGGCACGCCGATGTAGGCGGCCTGCTCGTCGGTGAGCTTCGTCAGCTTCACGCCGAGCGCGTCGAGGTGCAGGCGCGCGACCTTCTCGTCGAGGTGCTTGGGCAGCACATAGACCCGCTTCTCGTACTCGTCGTTCTTGGTGAAGAGCTCGATCTGGGCAATCGTCTGGTTGGAGAACGAGTTGCTCATCACGAAGCTCGGGTGCCCCGTGGCGTTGCCCAGGTTCAACAGCCGCCCCTCGGAGAGCATGATGATCGCGTGGCCGTCGGGGAAGACCCACTTGTCGACCTGGGGCTTGATGTTCACGCGCTCGATGCCCGGTGTCCGGGTGAGACCGGCGATGTCGATCTCGTTGTCGAAGTGGCCGATGTTGCCCACCACCGCCTGGTGCTTCATGCGGGCCATGTCAGCGGCCTTGATGATGTCCTTGTTGCCCGTGGTGGTGATGAAGATGTCGCCTGTCTCGATCACGTCCTCGAGCGTCTTGACCTCATAGCCCTGCATCGCTGCCTGCAGCGCGCAGATCGGGTCGATCTCGGTGATGATCACGCGTGCGCCCTGGCCGCGCAGCGATTCGGCGCAGCCCTTGCCCACGTCGCCGAAGCCGCACACCACTGCGACCTTGCCGCCGATCATCACGTCGGTGGCGCGGTTGATCCCGTCGATCAGCGAGTGGCGACAGCCGTAGAGGTTGTCGAACTTGGACTTGGTCACCGAGTCGTTGACGTTGATCGCCGGGAACAACAGCTCGCCGGTCTCGACCATCTCATACAGACGGTGAACGCCCGTTGTGGTCTCCTCGGTGACGCCTTTGATGCCTTGGCCGATCTTCGTCCAGCGCTGTGGGTCCTCGCCCAGCGTGCGCGTCAATACCGACAAGATCACCTCGTGCTCCTCGGACTCTGCTGTCGAGGGGTCGGGGACCACGCCCGCCTTCTCGTACTCGGTGCCCTTGTGCACGAGCAGAGTGGCGTCGCCGCCGTCGTCGAGGATCATGTTCGGACCGGTCGAGCCGTCCTCACCCTCGGGCCATACGAGCACCTGCTCTGTGCACCACCAGTACTCCTCGAGCGTCTCGCCCTTCCACGCGAACACGGGCACTCCGCGGGGCTCCTCGGGTGTGCCCTCGGGGCCGACTGCGACTGCTGCCGCGGCGTGGTCCTGGGTGGAGAAGATGTTGCAGCTGCACCAGCGCACCTCGGCGCCGAGCGCTGTGAGCGTCTCGATCAGCACGGCCGTCTGGATCGTCATGTGCAGCGATCCCGTGACGCGCGCGCCCTTCAGCGGCTGCGCGTCCGAGTACTCGCGGCGGATCGACATGAGACCGGGCATCTCGTGCTCGGCGAGGGTCATCTCCTTGCGACCGAAGTCGGCAAGCGATAGGTCGGCGACCTTGAAGTCCGTGTCGGTGCGCGTGGCGGTGGGTGTCATCGTGGACATGGCAAGTCCTCCTGTCCGGTCAGGTGAGCGCCCTTGCTACAGAGAGGCCGAGCGTGGCGGATCGAACCCGTCGCAGCGCTCCTCGGCCGCGCTCGACGCTATCACACGGCTGACAGCGGCTCAGCGTTTGGCGAGGGCGTCCTTGAGCTCGTCGATCACCTTCACCGGCCCGGGATCGACCCCACGCAGGGTGGCGAGGTAGATCGAGACCAGGTCGCCGAGCAGAACCAGCGAGATCACGCGCTCGATCGCCGTCTGCCCCCGCGTCTCCACACGGAAGCTCGCAACGGCGTTGCCGGCGATTAGCCGCTCGGTTATGTCCATCCGCTCCTTGACTCGCGGATGGGCGTCGGAGTCGTCGAGGAACACGGCCGAGAAGCGCCCCACGTCACCCGCACCCTCCCAGCCGACGATCTCGTTGTGATCGAGCTCGGGAAGTTCGTGCCAGAAGGCGGGCTGCTTGGCGTTCTCGTTGATCTGGGTCTTCCAGCGGTAGGCGATCGGCGTGGTCAGCCCGGCTCCGGCGATCACCGGCGTCGAGCCAAGCAAGCCGCGGGCGACTTCCTTGGCCAGCGAGCCCTCGGGAGCATCCGGTCCCCACTCGGCGACCAGCTGCTCGATGTGCGAGGCGGCCACGTCGATCTCCGAGGTCAGACGCGGTCCGGCGCCACAGAGCGCGGCGACCTCGAGTGCGGCCACGATCATGTAGGCGACGGCGGCGCGCGGCTGAAAGCCACCGGGAAGCGGGATCACGGGCACGCCGTCGGCGCGCGCCATCTCAGCCAGGCGTCCACCGGTCGTCACAACCGTGCGCTTGGCGCCGAGCGCTCCGGCGGACTCGTAGCAGGCGAGTGTCTCCTCGGTCTCGCCCGAGTAGCTGGCGCACAGGACCATCGTGTCGGGCGTGGTCCAGGTGGGGATGCCGTAAGCGCGGGTGACGAAGATCGGTCGCGAGGCGTGATCGCCGAGCGCAGCGCGCGCCAGCGCGCCGCCGATCGCCGAGCCGCCCATTCCAGCCACGACCAGGCCCGCCGTGGTGTCCCAGTCCTGCATGATCGCCGACTCCACGCGCCACAGGGCGTCGCGCAAATGGTCGGGCAGGGCGAGCACGTCGCTCAGCTGACCGGTGGGATCAACCCTGGCGATCGCAGCGCGCGAGAGCTCCCCCTCGGCAATCGGTGTAGCGGTCGCGCCGCTGTCGCTCATCTGCTCTCGCCTCCTGTGTCCTAGAACTCGATCGCCCGGTCTGGCAATTGCACTCCAGGGAAGATACGCGCCCCGCGGGTGATGACGTTGTCCGCCCCCACGCCCACGCCCTCCCCGAGCACCGCGCCGCCCGAGATCTTGGTCCTCGCTCCGATGCGACAGTCGCCGGCGAGAATACAGTCGCGCAGCTCGCATCCGGCCCCGATCTGGCTGCCGGCGAGGATCACTGCCCGCTCGACGACGCTACCGGGGCCGATCGAGACTCTCTCGCCCAGTACCACCAGGCTGCCCACGTGGGCGCCCTCGCCGATGTGAACGCCACGCTCGAGCACCGCCGGAGGTATCACTCGCCCCTGTACCTGCGCGCCGTCGTCGATCGCGAGCCAGTCGCTACCGAGGCGCTGCTGAACGGCCGTCTGGACGTTGCCCTCGATGATGTCGAACGTTCCTTGCAGGTAGCGGGCGGGCGTGCCGATGTCGAGCCAGTAGCACTCCGAGGGGAAGCCGTAGAGGCCGTTGCCCACAAGCGCCGGCCACACGTGGCGCTCGATCGAGACGTTCTTGTTGGGCTCCACCAACTCGAGGATCTCGCGCTCGAGCACATAGGCGCCGGCGCTGATCAGGTTGCTGTCGACCTCGCCAGGCTCTGGCTTCTCGACGAAGTCCTTCACGGCGTGCTCCGGATCGAGCACCACCACGCCGTAGGCGCTGGGATCGTCCACCGGCACCAGCGCGAGCGTCCCGCGGGCGCCCGTCCGCTCGTGCTGGGCGATCTGGGCCGTGAGGTCGATGTCTGTGAGGACGTCGCCGTTGAGCATCAGGAAGCGCTCGTCGAGCATCGGCTCGGCGAGCTTGAGCGCCCCCGCTGTCCCGCGTGGCTCGGGCTCCTCGACGAACCGCAGGCGAATGCCCAGCTGCGAGCCGTCTCCGAGCACGTCGCGCACGCTGTCGGCGAGGAAGCCGCAGGACATGATCACGTCGTCGATGCCGTGGCTCAGCAGCCACTCGAGCATGAAGGAGATGAACGGCCGATCGACGAGCTGCACGACCGGCTTGGGGACCTTGGAGGTGAGCGGTCGCAGACGTGTGCCCTGCCCCCCGACGAGGATCACCGCCTGGATGGGCTCACCGCCTCCCAATCCCCTCGTAGATGAGCCCCGCCGCACGCACCGCCAGAGGGTCCAGCGCGTTGCGTCCGTCGATCACCACGTTCCCCTGCATGGCGGCGGCGACCGCCGTCCAGTCGAGCTCGAGGAACTCACGCCACTCGGTGACGAGTACGACGGCATCGGCGCCCGCGATCGCCGCCGCCGCCGAGTCGCAGTAGTTCAGCTCCGGCATCAGCGCCCGTGCCTCGTGCTCGGCGATCGGGTCATAGCTCGTCACGATCGCGCCCTCCGCCCGCAGGCGGCTGGCCAGCACAAGCGAAGAGGCGCCGCGCATGTCGTCGGTCTCGGGCTTGAAGGCCAGCCCCAGCATCGCCACGCGCTTGCCAGCAAGCGGGCCGATGTGGCGCTGGAGCTTGGAGACGACGCGACGCTTCTGCAGCTCGTTGACCTCGGTGACGGCGTTGAGCAGCTGGAAGTGGTAGCCGGAGTTGGCAGCGAGCAGCTTCAGCGCGCTCACGTCCTTGGTGAAGCAGGAGCCGCCGTAGCCGATCCCCGCCTGCAGGAACTTGGGGCCAATCCGGTCGTCCAGGCCGACGCCGCGAGCGACCTCGATCACGTCCGCGCCGGTCTCCTCACAGACGTTGGCGATCTCGTTGATGAATGAGATCTTGGTCGCGAGGAAGGCGTTGGCGGCGAGCTTGATCATCTCCGCGCTGGCGATGTCGGTGCGCACGACCGGCGCGTTCAGCGGCGCATAGAGCTCCAGCACCGCCTCGCCGGCCCAGTCGCCACTGTCTCCGACGACGACCCTGTCGGGGTTGCGGAAGTCCTTCAGCGCGGAGCCCTCCTTGAGGAACTCCGGGCAGGAGACGTAGGCCATCCCCCCCTTGCCGCGCTCGCCGAATATCCGCTGGATGCTCGCGCCGGTCCCACAGGGCACCGTCGACTTCATCACCAGCGCGTGGTCCCGAGACGGCGGGATCGCGTCGACGACCGCGTGCACCGCGGCGAGGTCCGCATCGCCAGAGTAGGTCGGCGGCGTGCCGACTGCCACGAACAGCAGCCGGGCATGCTCGAGCGCCTCGGCGATATCGCTTGAGAAGTGCAGCTGGGAGCGGTGGGCGGCGAGCACCTCCTCCAGGCCCGGCTCGTAGATCGGCACCTCTCCGCGCTGCAGGCGGGCGATCTTCTCCTCGTCGATGTCGATGCACCACACCTCGCTTCCCAGCTCGGCGAAGCCGGCCGCGGTAACCAGGCCGACGTAGCCGGTGCCGATGACTCCGATTGGTTCGCGGGCTGCGCTCATGAGTCGCAGAAGGCTAGTGGGTGGTGCAAGGAGACGATGCGTTCAAGGGGTGCAGTCGCCCGGCGAACGTCTCGCGCGGGGCAGCCAGGGGCGCTACTGGCCAACCGCCAGGAACGCCTCATAGCGGCGGGTGTCCCGAAGGGCTCGCGCCTTCTCCTCGGTGCCCTCCTCGGCGCGCTCTGCGGCCGAGCGCGCCTCGGCGAGCCGGCCTTCGAACTCGGAGCGGTCTAGCGAATCGGGATCGATCGCCTCCTCGACAAGCACCAGCGCGCGGTCGTCGGCGAACTGCAGGTAGCCCTCGGCCTGGACGAAGCGCACGATCTCCGACTCGGAGCGATACAGGCGCAGCTCGGTTGGTTCGAGCAGAGCCAGCACCGGCTCATGGCCGGCGAGGATCCCAATCGAGCCCACAGAGGTGCGCGTGGAGAGCATCTCCACCTCCTCGGAGAAGACCTCGCCCTCGGGTGTGAGGACCTCCGCCTGAAACTTGGTGCGGGCCATTACTTCTTTGCGGCCTCGACGACCTGGTCGATCGTGCCCTTCAAGAAGAACGCGTTCTCGGGCACCTCGTCGTGCTTGCCCTCGATGATCTCCTCGAAACCGCGGATGGTCTCCGCGATCGGCACGTAGGCGCCGGGCGTGCCCGTGAACTGTTCGGCCACGAAGAACGGCTGGGAGAGGAAGCGCTCGATCTTGCGGGCGCGCTGAACGGTGAGCTTGTCCTCGTCGGAGAGCTCGTCGATACCGAGGATCGCAATGATGTCCTGGAGCTCCTTGTAGCGCTGCAGGATCTCCTTGACGCGGTTGGCAACCCGGAAGTGGTCCTCCCCGACGATGTCCGCCTTGAGGATGGTGGAAGTCGAGTCCAGCGGGTCGACTGCCGGGTAGATGCCTTTTTCGGAGATCGACCGCGACAGCGCCGTGGTGGCGTTGAGGTGGGCGAACACGGATGCCGGAGCCGGGTCCGTGTAGTCGTCGGCGGGCACGTAGATGGCCTGCACAGACGTGACCGAACCGCGCTTGGTCGAGGTGATCCGCTCCTGCAGCTGGCCCATCTCGGTCTCCAGTGTGGGCTGGTAGCCCACCTGGGAGGGCATCCGCCCGAGCAGCGCCGAGACCTCGGAGCCCGCCTGGACGAAGCGGAAGATGTTATCGATGAACAGCAGCACGTCCTGACCCTCGTCACGGAAGTGTTCGGCCATCGTCAGTCCTGACAGCGCCACGCGCATACGGGCTCCGGGCGGCTCGTTCATCTGCCCGAAGACGAGCATCGTCTTGTCGAGCACGCCCGACTCCTTCATCTCCAGCCACAGGTCGTTGCCCTCGCGTGAGCGCTCGCCCACGCCGCAGAAGGCCGATAGCCCGCCGTGCTCCTTGGCGAGGTTGTGGATGAGCTCCTGGATCAGCACCGTCTTGCCCACGCCGGCGCCCCCGAACAGCCCGACCTTGCCGCCCTTGGCGTAGGGAGCGAGCAGGTCGATGACCTTGATGCCCGTCTCGAACATCTCGGTCGTCGGGGTCAGGTCCTCGACGCGCGGGGCCTCCTGGTGGATGGAGCGGCGCTCGACGTCCGCGGGCAGCTCGGCGCCGAGGTCGATCGGCTCGCCGAGCAGGTTGAAGATCCGCCCGAGCGTCGCCTGGCCGACCGGCACCGAGATCGGGGCGCCGGTGTCGATGACCTCCACGCCGCGGGCAAGCCCGTCGGTCGTGTCCATAGCCACCGCGCGCACGCGGTCATCGCCGAGGTGCTGCTGGACCTCGCACACGAGCAGCTGCTCCTCTGATCCAGCGCTGATCCCGGGGGCCTCCCCCTCGCGGTTGGCGGCCGTGCGGGCGACCGTGATCGCGTGGTTGATCTCGGGCAGTCGGTCGGGGAAGACGGCCTCGATGACGACGCCCTGGATCTCCTCGATGCGCCCGACGTTCTGCTTGGCCTCGCCGTTGGCGGACGTTGTCCCTGCTGGCTCTGTGGTGGGGGCTGACATTAGCTCTGTGATCTCCTAATCATCTGTACAAAGTTTTGTTCGTGTCTGAAGCTAAGCGTCTAGGACGGTCGCAGGGCAAGCGAGACAAGGACGCAGTGAGCGAAGTGTGCTTTGCACACGAGCGATCGAGGACGCAGTATCGCGCAGGCATGCGATCGTCCTAGCTCAGGCCCTCGGCGCCGGCTACTACCTCCATGATCTCCTGGGTGATCTCGGCCTGGCGGGCACGGTTCATCTGCAGCGTGTAGTCGGTGATGATTTCCCCAGCGTTCTCCGACGCGCTGCGCATGGCCGTCATCTGAGCGCCGAAGAAGCCCGCGGTCGACTCGACCAGCGCCCGGTAGATCGATATCTCGATGTAGTCGGGCACGAGTCGCTTGAGGATCTCCTCGGGGTCGGGCTCGTAGTTGACTAGCGCTTTCGGCCCACTCGCCTCCTCGCCGCCGGCGTCCTGTGCGTCCTCGTCCTCCTCGCCGGCGATCGTGGCATGGGAGAGCGGCAACAGCCGCTCGTGGGTCACCTTCTGCGTGAGTGGGGAGACGTATGAGTTGTAGACCATCTCCACGCGGTCGAGCTCACCGTCGACGTAGGCCTGGATCAGGTCGTCGGCGATCGTGCGCGCATCGGCATAGGAGGGTCGGTCGGTGAAGCCGGTGTAGCTGCCGCTGAGCTCGTAGCCACGGAAGCCGAGCGAGGACACGCCACGCCTGCCGGTCGCATACCAGGAGCTCTGCTTCCCCTGCTCGTTCAGCTCCCCGGCCATGCGCACGCCCGCGCGGATGATCTGCGAGTTGAAGCCCCCCGCGAGTCCGCGATCGCCGGTGATGAGCAGCACTCCCACGCGGTCCTCTGAGTCGTGCTCGCGCAGCAGCGGCAGGCGCGAGGCCTCGGCGCCGGCGGCCTTGGCGGCCTGGCGCGTCATCCGCCGCAGGGCGTCGGCGTAGGGACGTAGGGCATCGATCCGCTGCTCGGCACGGCGCAGACGCGCAGCGGCGACCATCTCCATGGCACGGGTGATCTTCTGGATGTTCTTCACCGAGGTGATCTTGTTCTTGACGTCGCGCTGAGATGCCATGGTGTCTCCCGGCAGGCGGTGCTAGGCCGCTGCCTGTGCCTCCTGCGCCGGTGTCGATGTCTTGCGAGGCTCGTCGTCCTCCAACGGCTGGCCCTCCTCGTCGAGGTCGTAGCCGAAGTCCTGAGCGAACGCCTCGACGGCGTCGCGCACCGCGCTCTGGGTCCCCTCCGACCAGTCGCCGCCGGCGATCTTCTCGCGAACGTCGCTGTGCTGGGCGTGCATCCGTTCGATCAGGCTCGCCAGGAACTCGGTGACCCGCTCGACATTCAGCCGATCGAGGAAGCCGTTGGTGGCGGCGAAGATCTGCACCACCTGATCCTCCACGGCGAGGGGTGCGCGCTCGTGCTGGTTGAGCGTCGTCACCAGGCGCTCACCGCGGGCCAGCGTGCGCTGCGTGTCGGCGTCGAGGTCGGAGCCGAACTGTGCGAAAGCCTCGAGGTCGCGGTACTGGGAGAGCTCGAGCTTGATGCGTCCGGCGACTTTCTTCATCGGGCCGATCTGGGCGTTTCCGCCGACGCGCGAGACCGAGATGCCGACGTTGATGGCGGGACGTACTCCTGAGTTGAACAGCGCCGACTCGAGGAAGATCTGCCCGTCGGTGATCGAGATCACGTTCGTCGGGATGTAGGCCGAGACGTCGCCGGCCTGTGTCTCGATCACGGGCAGCGCCGTGAGCGAGCCGCCGCCGAGCTCGTCGTTGAGCTTGACCGCACGCTCGAGCAGGCGCGAGTGCAGGTAGAAGACGTCGCCAGGGTAGGCCTCGCGCCCGGGCGGACGGCGCAGCAGCAGCGACATCTGCCGGTAGGCGTAGGCGTGCTTGGTGAGGTCGTCGTAGACGCACAACGCGTGCTTGCCGTCGTAGAGGAAGTACTCGCCCATCGCGCAGCCCGCGTAGGGCGCCATGAACTTGATCGGCGCGGCCTCGTCGGCGGGAGCGGCGACGATGATCGTGTTGTCCAGCGCGCCATGCTCGTCGAGCGTCTGCGCCAGCGCCACGACCGTCGACATGCGCTGGCCGATGGCCACGTAGATCGACACCACGCCGGTGTCCTTGTTGTTGATGATCGTGTCGATCGCGATCGCCGTCTTGCCGGTCTGGCGGTCGCCGATGATGAGCTCGCGCTGACCACGGCCGATCGGGATCATCGCGTCGATCGCCTTCAGCCCTGTCTGCATCGGCTCGGTAACGGGCTGGCGCTGAACCACGCCGGGCGCCTTGAACTCGGCCGGGCGGGTCTCCGAGACGGCGATGTCGCCCTTGCCGTCGAGCGGACGCCCGAGCGGGTCGACGATCCGACCCAGCATCTGCTCGCCGACGGGGATCTCGAGCAGTGATCCCGTGCGCTTGACGGTGTCACCCTCGGATATGCGCTCCCACTCGCCGAACAGCACCGCACCAACGTTGTCGGACTCGAGGTTGAGCGCCAGGCCGGTAACGCCGTGGGGGAACTCGAGCATCTCGAAGGACATGCAGTTCTCCAGGCCGTGCAGACGGGCGATGCCGTCGGCCACCGACAGAACGGTGCCGACCTCTGTCAGCTCAGCCGTTCCGCTGTCGAGTCCCTCGATGCGGCTCTTCAGGATGCTGGTGATCTCGTCAGGGTTGATCTGCATGTCTTTCTCCTAATTGGGGATAGAGGGCCGCCCGCCTGGCTCACCGGCCTGCGGCTGGGTGGCGCCTCTAAGAGGCTCCTTGGGCAACGTGCCTGCGCAGCTGCTCCAGTCGGTTGCGAATTGAGGCATCGAGAATCGAGTTGCCCACCCTGAGCACGATGCCGCCCAGGATGTCGGGGTCCACGCGCGCCGCCAGCGTTACCTTGCGCCCGGCACGCTCGCCAATCGTCTTGCCCAGGCTCTCGGTGGTCGCCTGGTCGAGCTCGATCGCGCTGGTGATCTCCACCGGCAATGTGCGGTTCTCCTCATCCCACAAGCGCTCGTACTCGTCGCGGATGCGGAAGATCACGGGCATGCGGTGGTTCTCGATGAGCAGGGCGAGGAAGTTCAGCAATGTCTCGTCAGCGTCTTCGAGCAGCGAGCCGAGCGCCTCCTGCTTCTCCTTGGTGGAGAAGTAGGGCGAGAAGAAGAACACCGCCAGCTCGCGGCGCTCGTGCAGAGCGTCGGCGAACTGCGCGAGCTGCTCATGCAGCGCGTCCAGCTTGCCGTGCTCGCGTGCGACCTCGAACAGCGAGCGCGCATAGACCTGAGCGAGCTCCTCCATCAGTTCTGCGTAGCCCCGGAGGAGATAGTCGAGAAGTCCAGCTCGCTCAGCGCCTCCTCGACCAGACGGCGCTGATCGGCGTCCGTGAGAACCTTGCGTGTGACCTTCTCGGTGGCCATGATCGTCAGGTCGGCGACCTCCTTGCGGATGTCGTCGAGTGCCCGTTTCGTGGCAGCCTCGATGTCACGCTCGGCTTTCCGCGCAGCCTCGGCCAGCATCTCCTGCCCTTGGTCTTTGGCCTCGCGCTCGTGCGCCTCGGCCGCCTGACGGGCACGCTGGACGATCTCATCCGCCTGCTCACGGGCCTCCTTCAGCCGCTCGCGATATTCGGAGAGGATCTGGTCGGCTTCCGCGCGGGTACGCTCGGCGGTGTCGATCGAGTCTTCGATCGCGGCCTGGCGACGCCCGAGCGCATCGCTGATGCGCGGGAACGCCAGCTTGGACAGCAGGACCATGGTGGCGGCGAAGACCAGCAGCGTCCACACCATCAGGCCGATGCCCGGTTCGATCAGGAAGCCGCCGCTGGAGGCGATCACCTGAACGCCCGCGCCGGGGATGGTTGCGATCGAGCCCAGCATCGCGTCAGACGATGAAGGCGGCGAGCAGTCCGGCCACCAGCCCGTAGAAGAAGCAGGCCTCAGTCAGGGCGAAGCCCAGCCACTGCAGCTGCGTGATCTCGTCGCGCATCTCCGGCTGGCGGGTGATCGCTTCGATCGCCTTGCCGAAGATGATGCCGATGCCGACACCGGCGCCTACCGCGCCGAGACCGCCTCCCACGCCGAGGCCGATCGACTTGCCGGCCTTGGCCGTTTCTTCGGCCACGGCAAAGATGGTGATTAGGGCTATGTGCACGACAGTTGGCTCCTTTAGTGGTCTTCGGCGACGGCGCCGCCGAGGTAGATAGCTGTGAGGGTGGCAAAGATGAACGCCTGCAGTGCGGCAACCAGGCCGACCTCGAAGGCGAACAGCAGGATGCCGAACGGGATCGTGAACCAGGCCAACGCGGAGACCCCAAGGATCACCGCGAGCGCTCCGGCCATGAACAGGATGATCAGGTGCCCGGCCAGGATGTTCGCGAACAGACGAATCGACAGCGACATCAGCCGCATCACGTTCGATAGGAGCTCGAGGCCGAAGATGAACACCGCCATGCCGCCAGTCACGCCCCCGGGAACGAGTCCTTTCAGATAGCCGATCGGACCCTTGGCGCGAATGCCTTCGACGGTGTAGGAGATGAAGACGAGCAGGGCGAGGACCAATGGGATCGAGAGATTGGCGGTCGCCGCATACAGCGAGAAGGAGGGGATGTGCAGCCCGAGGATGTTGATCTTGTGCTCGGTGTTGGTCGGCAGCGGGATGTAGCCGACGAGGTTGGAGAACATGATGAACAGGAACAGGGTCCCGATGAAGGGGAACCAGCGCTTGGCCATCTTCTCGTCGAGGTTGCCGCCGGTGATGTTGTCGCGCATCAGCTGGTAGAGCGTCTCGACGGCCGTCTGGACCTTGTTGGGACGAGCCTGCATCCGGTTGGCGACGTAGATCATGCTCACACACGTGGCGATCGCGGCGAGGAACAGGTAGAGGACTGCCTTGTTGATCGAGAAGATCCCGAGATGCACCCAGTTGTCGAGCTTGAACTCGTTCTGCGGCTGGTAGGCGTTGTTTCGCCCGCCGCTGCCGAAGATCACGAACAGCACGACCATGCCGCCGATCCATATGCAGAGCGCGATCAGCAGCTTCTGCTTGTTGCTGAGGCCACGGCGAGGGCCATCACCGGCCGGGCTCAGCGCCGGCCCTGGAGTGTCGACTGCGGCGCTCATGACGTGCTCGGTGTGCCCTGCGAGGGCCGTCCACCCTGGAATGGGCTGTCGCGAGTGATGAACGACATCACGAGGTAGACGGTGAAGGCAGCAAGCAGCAGCCCGGCAGCCATGATCCCGTCGTCCTTGCTACCTGCATAACGGGCGAGGATCACAGCCGCCGCCACGATCCAGATGCGTCCCATCATCCCCGCCACGTGCAGACCGGCTTTGACCCGCGAGTCGCCGGCGCGGCGCGCCTGCTCGTGGGCCAGGGCGACCCCTGCGCGGGTCAGGATCCAAGCGCCTGCGCCGATGACGTAGCCGAGCTCCGGCATCCCGCCGGCCAGGACAAACGGGGCCGTCGCGAGCACAAGGCACACGTCGAGATAGCGAAGGAAGGTCACGTCAGCTCGTGGGGCCGGGGGACTGCGCGCACAGGTATCCCAACCCGGTGCCGGGCAGGCAGCTTAGATCCGCGTTTGCGTGAAATTCAGGCATGTGCGTAGGGCCACCCTACAGACGAGATATTTCCCCCGCGCTGTGATGCGACGGGGCCATCGGAGCGGTCCCTCAACTGTCTTCGACGGCGCGGCTAGTTTAGCTTGTCTTTGACTTCGTAACAACTTTGTGACATGCGGTACGCGGAATTGTAGGATTTTCCGAGAATCCAGGGTTTACGCACGACCGGCGTAGCGTCACCGTCGCGACGCGCCGCGAAGCGCCCCCACAGCCCCACTATCGCCAGCGAGAGCGCGATCGCCACCAGGCCCCCCACCATGTCCAAGACGAAGTGGTTGCCCGTGGCAAGCACCGCCATGGCGGTCAGGCACGGGTAGAGCACTCCCAGCGCACGCGCCCACAGGCGCTCGCTCATCCGCCAGACCGCCACCGTGCACCACACGGCCCAGGAGATGTGCAGCGAAGGCATCGCAGCGAGCTCGTTGGCGTGCGAGGCCAGGGCTCCCGTGTGCCACGAGCCGATCGCATGCGTGGAGGCGACCACGTCGGTGAAGCCGGGGAGCATGCGTGGAGGCGCGACGGGAAAGCGCCAGAAGGCGATGAAGGCCAGCAGGTTGACCAGCACGAGGGAGTTGCGCAACGGGCGGTAGATATCGGCCCTCCGCCACCACAGCCATGCAAGCAGCGAGAGCGTGACGAGGAAGTGAGCGTTGTCGTAGTAGTCGGAGAGCACCAGCCCGAGCGTGTGATGTCCCGCCAACCAGCGGTCGAGCGCGTGCTCGGGTGCTATGCCGAGCGTCTGCTCGAAATGCAGGAGGTTGCGGGCGTTGCCGAGAGCTGTGCTCAGGCGCAGGGGGGCGAGGTTGTTGACCGCGTCGTAGATCCACAACAGCCACACGATCGCCACGACCTCAACCCACCAGCGGGAGCGTGGGGGTGCGAGCGGGCGGGCGTCTATGGCGGGGATCGAGCCGGTCGTCCCCCCCGGGTCGATCGAAACGGCGGTGCTCAAGCAGTCGATGTTAGCCACCGTCGCAGATCGCGAAGCGGCAAACGCGCCTGATTCGACGACGCAGCGCCTCGAGCTCAAAGAGCGGTGGGCTCTAGACCGCGCTCGGCAAGCGTATGTAGAACCAGCGGCAACGCAGCGGCTGTTCTGCGCCACGAGCTGGGCGAGGAGTAGTCGTCGGCATCGTGCAGCAGCAGCACCGCTCCCTCTTCCGCGCTGGCGCTCACTCGCTCGGCGATCGACCCGGGAGTCGCGCGCGCTTCCCAGTCGCGCCCCCACTCGCTCCACAGCATTGTGCGCCAACCCCGCTGGCGCGCGATGCACAGCGCAGCGGCGTTGAGCACGCCATATGGCGGGCGGTAGAGCTGCGGGGAGCGGCCTGTGTGGTCCTCGATGATCGCCTGCGCGCGAGCGATGTCGTCGCGCACCTGGGACGGGCCCAGGCGCAGCAGATTGCGGTGGCGATGGCAGTGCAGGGCGACCTCGTGACCACGATCGACGATCTCGCGTCCAAGACCGTGGTTGCGTAGCAGCTGCTCGCCCACCAGGAAGAAGGTCGCCTGCACGTTCTCCCGGCTGAGGATCTCGAGCACGGCCGGCGTCCCCTGCGCGTGCGGGCCGTCGTCGAAGGTCAAGGCGAAGCCACGGCCGCTGGCCGTTCGGTCCTCGACGCCGAACGGTCCTCGTATTGCCGGCCACGCCCCGGCAAGCCCCGGGAGCATGTAGCCGATCAGCGTGCCGGCGCCCAGCGCGCCCGCGATCTTGCGAGCGGGAGTGCGATGATCGGGGGTAGACATGGTCGATCTGGTGCTGGGAATCGGAGCGGCGGTAGGGGCTTCGACGCTCTACAGCCTAGGGATCGCCCTTCAGGCGATGGACGCCAAGGAGGCTCCTCACTCCGAGCACCTGCGTCTGGCGCTCGTGTGGGGGCTGATCAGGCGTGCCCGCTGGCTGCTCGGAACGGGCCTGTCGATTCTCGGCTGGCCGCTGCAGGTGGTGGCCCTGCTGCTCGCCCCCCTGGTCGTCGTCCAGCCGGCGCTCGCCGCGGGCCTGCTCGTGCTGATGTTCCTAGCCGAGCGCATGCTGAACGAGCACGCCGGCCGCTACGAGTACATGGCGATGAGCGCGATCGTGTTGGGCGTGATCGGCGCCGGCGTGTTCGCGCCGCCGCGCAGCACCCACCACACCTCCGAGGAGCTAACGATCACGCTCGTGCTCGTGAGCCTCGGCGTTGCCAGCCTGCTGCCCTACCTGCTGCGCGCGCTCGGGCACTCGCGTGCCGAGATCACGATGATCGGGGCCGGACTGGCGTTCGGCTGGAGCGGAGTGGCGACCAAGCTCGCCTCCGACGACCTCTCCGACCATCACCTGCTCGCGGCTGGGCTGTGGGCGCTGTCGACCGCGGCCGCCTCAGGCGTCGGGGTGCTCAGCGAGATGAGCGCGCTGCAGTCACGCCCAGCCATCCAGGTGGCGCCGGTGGTGTTCGTGACCCAGACGGTGGTACCGGTGGTGCTGGCACCGCTACTGCTGGGCGAGCAGTTCGGTCAGACGCCGCTGAGCGGCGTGCCGCTGTCGGCATCGCTGCTGCTGCTGGTCGTCGGTGCAGCGCTGTTGGCACGTTCACCGCTGCTGTTGGCCCTGATGGCGGGCGAACGGAACAGCCAGCCGAGCGGCTCTGCGCCCAGTCGCTCGGAGCCCAGCCACGCGACGATGCGTTCGAGTCCCGCCACCGAGGCGGATGAGCCGTCGAGCTCCACCACCAGCACGTCACCAGCGCGCATCGTCCGCTGAGGCAGAGGCCCGGTCGCGCTGATCCTCATGGTGCCGCGCACGGGCGTGGCACCGGCGGTCCGCGCCAATACCAACTGCCCCACCGACAAGCCACCACGTGGCTGCAGGAAGTAGAAGCGGTGATGCAGCCCCAGCGCACGTGCCTGTGAGCGCAGCGTCCCCCGTGTGCGCACCCAGCGCAGCAGCTTCGAACCTGGTACTTCGGGCAGCAGTTGGTCGCCCAACGCATGGATGCTCTGCACCCGCTGGAGGCTCGGCACGCCCGCATCGTCGGCGAGCGTCACGTGGATTCCCTTGGCCGCCAGCTCGCTGGCAATTGCTGGGATGTCATTCGACGGCGCGTGCACGATCACGCCGACGTCCGACTGGGAGGTGTTGACGTGAACGAGCGTGTCGACGTCGAGCACCTTCGCCGCCACCGTGCTCACCT
>DATARM010000098.1:0-31890 GCA_036264155.1 Solirubrobacteraceae bacterium | reverse complement strand
GTGGACATGCCCGGCACGAGCTGGCAGGACCGCCCGGCGGTCGATCGCGGCGGCGGTGTGTTCCTCGCCGGCGACATGGTCGCCGCGCCGGGGCTGCTGTCCGAGGTCTCCTACGCGAGCGCGGTGCAGGCCGCTGGGCTGGCGCTCGCGCAGGCGCGAGCTGGTGCGCCGCGTCTGCGCCGGGTCGCGTAGCGTCGGCCGCTTCGCTCAGGCTGCTGCGTCGAGCGGGATCCGCTCGGAGACGATGCCACGGCTCGATCCCGTGCCCACGAACGAGGGTGGCGCGATGTCGAGGTAGTGCGTGAACGCCCAGGCCGAGATCCGGCGCGACTCGAATGCGTGGACGAGCGCTGTGGTCGCGCGGCTCGGCGTCAGCTGCCCGATCGCGCGCTGCACAGCCAGCAGCGAGGCGAACTTGCGTGCGTGGGAGTCCGAGAACGCGCCGTAGCGGGCGAGTGCCTGCTGGCGGGTGCTGCGTCCTTCCACGACCGGGCGCAGCTCACGACCGCAGGCCAGCCCGAAGTACAGCGCCGTGCGGATTCCCTCGGCGGTGAGTGGGAGACAGTGCCCGGCCGAGTCGCCCGTGAAGAACACGCCATCCTCGACCGCGCGGCGCAGCTGGTGGGGTATCCAGTTCCCCTGGTAGCCGTCGGGGGGCAGGCCCAGGTCGTGGGCGAGGCGCACGGTGGGCTCCTTGACGTGATGCGCGGGCCAGAACGAGCCCACACCGACACGCAGCTCATCGGCCGCGGGGAAGCTCCAGCCGTATCCGGCTCGGATGTAGGCGGGGTCGATCCACAGCTCCATCTCCTCGCCCGCGCCGCCGTGATGGACCTCGAGGCCCCGCGACAGGCGTGCCTTCGGCGGCTGGATCGGGGTGGCGTTCGACAGCGTGCGTCGCCAGCCGAGCGCGTCGACGATCAGCGGTGCGCGCAGCTCGCCGCGGTCGGTCTGCACGGTGAAGCCGCTGCGGCCGGTGACCGTCGCCGTCTCGAACTCCACCTCCGGCGAATCGGACTGTCCCCACAGCAGAGCGCACAGCTCGCGGTAGTCGAACGTCGAGAACGACCACGGCAGCTGCCAGCGCGATGTCCGATAGGGCGTGTGCACGACGAGCTCGTCGAAGCTCTGGCGCAGCGAAGGCATGAGATCGAGCGCTTGGAGCCACAGCGTGGGGATCCCGCAGGCGGAGGTCTGCCGCTCGCCGATCTCGTAGCGGTCGATCACGAGCACACTTGCGCCACTTCCAGCGAGCTCGCGTGCAACAGCCAGACCAGCAAAGCTGGCCCCGCATATGAGCACGTCGCAGTCGCGCTCCAAACGGGTTCTTTGCGCTCCCCGCTTCGTCGCTCGAACAGGCATGTGCCCGGCAATGATACGGCTGCGCTACGCTTCGCCCGGTGCAAACCCTGATGGAGAATCCCGCGGCCCGCGTCGTCGACGGCTCAAACGGCCTGTTGCTCGAAATCGACGGCCAGATCGTCCCCAACTACGACGCCACCTTCCGACCCATCGAGGAGGGCGAGGTCGTCACCGGCCACGTCGTCCGCATCGACAAGGACGAGGTCCTCGTCGACATCGGCTACAAGTCCGAGGGGGTCATCCCCGCAAACGAGCTTTCGATTCGCAAGGCCGTCGACCCGAACGAGGAGGTCCACCTCGGCGAGGAGGTCGACGCCATCGTCATGACCAAGGAGGATCAGGACGGCCGCCTGATCATGTCCAAGAAGCGCGCCCGCTTCGAGAAGGCCTGGCGCCGCATCGAAACCGCCGCCGAGTCCGGCGAGCCAGTCGAGGGCACGGTCATCGAGGTCGTCAAGGGCGGTCTGATCATCGACCTCGGCGTGCGCGGCTTCCTGCCCGCCTCGCTGGTGGACATCCGCCGCGTGCCCAACCTCGACGAGTACATGGGCACCAAGATCGAGACCAAGGTCATCGAGCTCAACCGCTCGCGAAACAACGTCGTGCTCTCGCGCCGCGCGGTGCTCGAGGAGGAGCGCAAGGAGGTTCGCCAGCAGATCCTCGACCGCCTCCAGCCCGGCCTCGTGGTCGAGGGACAGATCTCCAACATCGTGGACTTCGGGGCCTTCGTGGACCTCGATGGGATCGACGGGCTGATCCACATCTCAGAGCTTTCGTGGTCGCATGTGAACCACCCCAGCGAGATCCTCAACATCGGCGACACCGTCAAGGTCAAGGTGCTCGACATCGACCGCGACCGCCAGCGCATCTCCCTCGGTCTCAAGCAGACCCAGGAGGACCCATGGCAGCGGATCGTCGACACCTACAACGTCGGTGACGAGCTCGAGGGCAAGGTCACCAAGGTCGTCACGTTCGGAGCCTTCGTCGAGATCCTCGATGGCGTCGAGGGGCTCGTCCACATCTCGGAGTTGGCGCCCCACCACGTCGAGAGCCCGCGCGAGATCGTCCACCCGGGCGATGAGATTCGCGTGAAGATCCTCGAGATCGACTCCGAGCGCAGGCGCCTGTCGCTGTCGGCCAAGCGTGTCGAGGATCAGATCCTCCCCGTCTCGCGTCCGGGTGAGCCCGAGCGCGCGCCACTTCCGCCCGCCGAGGATGGCGAGCAGGCTTACGGCGAGGCCGACTCGGCTCCCGAGGCGGCAGCCGCTGAGGTGGCTGCGCCTGAGGTCGAGTCGGCGCCCGAGGCAGCCGCCGCGCCCGAGGTCGAGCAGACGCCGGAGCCTGTCGCCGAGGCAGCTGTCGAGGTGCCGGCCGAGGTCGAGGACGACAGCGTCACGCGCGCAGTCGACACGGCCGAGTCCGCGCCGGCTGAGCCGGTCGCCGCGGTCGAGGAGGCCGAGCCCGAGCTCGCCTCCGAGTCCGCGCAGCAGGACTGACCCGGACTGAGCGGGACCGAGATGGTGGAGGCTGCGGTGCCCTTCGTCGGGCTGACCGGCGGCCTGGGCGCGGGCAAGTCGACCGCGCTCGCGGCGCTGGCTCGCCTCGGCGCCGATGTGATCTCGAGCGACGCCGTGGTCCATGAGCTCTACGAAGGCGATCAGCTGCGCGACGCGGTGCTCGCGCGCTTTGGCCCCGAGGTGGCGCCCGGGGGGATCGTCGACCGCGGAGCCGTCGCCCGCCGCGCCTTCGCCACGCCCGAGGACCGTGCCTGGCTCGAGGGTCAGGTGTGGCCGCTCGTGGGCGCCCGCGTGGCCAGCTGGCTGGAGCAGGCTCGGACTCGGACACCCGCGCCCCGCGCCGCCGTCGTCGAGGTCCCATTGCTGTTCGAGGCGGGTCTGCAGGACCTTTACGACGCGACCATCGCAATCGTCTCCGACGAGGAGGTGCGCCGTTCACGCGCGGCCTCCCGTGGACACGAGCTGGTAGACGAGCGCGCCGCGCGCCAGCTCTCGCAGCAGGAGAAGGCCGAGCGGGCGAGCTTCGTCGTGCACAACGACGGCAGCGTGGCCGACCTGGAGCTGGAGCTGTCGGCGGTGCTTGCCAAGCTCAAGCGATGAGGCAGCGCCTACTCGGAACGCTCGTGGCGATCGCCGTCGTGCTGGTCTGTGCCGCCGTGGTGATATTCGGGCTGCGCCAGGTACACCACGCAGGATTGCCGCTGGCCGACGCGAGCATCATCCGCGAACAGGCCGCCGCCAAGCATCTCGATCCGGCGCTGATCGCCGCTGTGATCTACGCCGAGTCGAAATTCGAACCGCGGCCGTCCTCGGCCGGCGCCGAGGGGCTGATGCAGATCCTGCCCGCGACGGCCTACTACCTCGCCCATCTCTCTGGCGGGTTTCGCTTCACGGCCAGCGACCTTGCCACCCCGAAGGTGAACCTCGCCTACGGCAGCTACTACCTGCGCTATTTGCTCGACCACTACGAAGGCAACGAGCTGCTCGCGGTTGCGGCCTACAACGCCGGCCTGACCAACGTCGATCAATGGGTCGCTCACGCCCGCGCAGGCGGCACGAGCCTGAGCGAGGACACGATCCCGTTTCCGGAGACCCGCGAATACGTTCGCCGCGTGCTCAGCTCACAGCAGGCATATCGCAGCCAGTATCCGCGCGAGCTGGGGCTGGCATAGCGCCTGGGAGCCGTCCCGACGCACGAGGCGCCAGCTTGATCGCACGGCATCCCCGTCCGGGTACGAGCGTGATGTGCTCGTTGGCTACGCGCTCCGCGGCGGGGCGATCGGCGCGCAGCTCGGCGTTCTGAAGGATCGTGCGCAGCACGGTGCGCATCTGAAACGCGGCGAACGACGCACCGATACAGCGGCGCGTGCCGCCCCCGAACGGGATCCATGTGTAGCTCTCGACCGGTCCTTCGAGGAAGCGCTCGGGCCGAAAGGAGTACGGATCGGGAAACCGCTCGCCAGCGAGATGCGCCAGCCGGATGCAGGGCATCACGGTGGTGCCGGCAGGCAGCTCATAGCCGGCGATCTCGACCGGCTCGACTGCCCGCCTGGTGATCGCCGGTAGCACCGGGCGTAGGCGCAGCGACTCCTTGACGACCGCGTCGAGGTAGAGATCGTCGCTTCTGGCTCGTGCCAGCGCCGCTGGATAGCGCAGCAGCCGCTCGAGCGTCCACGTGAGCGCGGTCGCCGAGGTGTCGTGGCCGGCGAGCAGCAGGGTCGCGAGCTGGTCGAGCAGCTCCTCGTCATCCAGCTCGTTCTCGAGCACGAGCGCGGACAGCACGTCGGTGCGCTCGCCGACGGCGGCGTCGGCTCGCCGGCGTGCGATCTCGTCGCGGAGCAGCGCACGGGCGCGTTCGAGTCGCCGGTTGTAGGCCCGCCACGGACCGATTCGCGTCAGCGGCTCGTACACCCACATCAGCAGCACCAGGGGCTTCAGGCGGACCGCCTCGGCGAGGGCGCTGCGCAGCTCCCGCAGGCGCTGGGGGTCCTCGGCTCCAATCACCGTGCGCAGCATCACCTCCAGCGTGATCGCGCCCATTCGCTCGAGCAACGAGATCGGCGTGCTCAGCGGCCAGCGCTCGACCTCCTCGAGGGCGATCGTCTCGATCAGCTGCTGGTAGCGGGCGACCATGTCGCCGTGGAAGGGGGCCAGGAGCTTCCTGCGCACCCGTAGATGCTCCTCGCCGTCGAGCACCACCACGGAGCGCTCCCCGATCAGCGGGGCGAGCAGCTCGTAGGACTCGCCCGCCCTCCACACCTCGGGGCTGCCCGTGAGGACCGCCCTGAGCGAGTCCGGGTCGGACAGGACCACGGTCGTCCCCCACGGGAAGATGTGAAGCGTGAACGTCGGTCCGTGCTTGCGCGCGCATGCTCGCAGGAATGGGTCGAGTCGACGCCAGAACAGCAGGGTTTGCAGCGCCGGCCACAGCGACGGGCCGGGCGGGAGGGCGCGCTGCGCGGCCGTCATCGACCGCCGAAGCGTCGCTGTCGGTCGGTGTACTCGTCGAGCGCGTGCATGAACGCCTCGCGGGTGAAGTCGGGCCAGAGCTCCTGGCGGAACACCAGCTCCGAGTAGGCCGCCTGCCACAACAGGTAGTTCGACAACCGCTGCTCGCGGCCCGTGCGGATGACGAGCTCGGGATCGTGCATCTCAGGGAGGTGCAGGCAGCGGCGGAACTCCTCCTCGGTTGTTCCCTCGAAGCGAATGGCTGCGTTCAGGATCTCCGCCCGTCCGCCGTAGTTGAACGCGATGAACAGCGTCATGCGCCGATTGCCCTCGGTGGTCGTCTCCGAGGAGCGCAACTGCCTGACGAGCACGTCAGGGACGCCCTCCTGGGTTCCGAGCCAGCGGATGCGCACGCCGTGGGCGTGAAGCGTCTCCGTGTCAGCTGCGAGCTGCGCCGCGATGACCTCGACCAGCGCCTCGATCTCGGTCGGGGAACGGGCCCAGTTCTCGGTCGAGAAGGCGTACACCGTGAGCTCCTCGATTCCCATCTCGACAGCATCGAGAGCGCGGGCGGTGACGGTGGCTGCGGCGGCCGCATGGCCATCCCGGACCGACAGCTCGCGGGAGCGCGCCCACCGGCGGCTGCCGTCGCTGATGATCGCGACGTGGCGTGCCTCGGAGCGGTGGGTGGCGTCGATCACGGGTTCGTGGGGTGGATGCTCGATCTCGAGGGGTCACGCGAACGTGCTCGGCTGCTCTCCCGCCGATTTCGGAGTCCGCGCAGCAGCCGCCAGGCATGCAATGTCAGGAGCGCCGGCGCGATCGCCGGCTGTAGGCGGTGACGCAGGCGCCTGTTGACCGGGCGTCCGAGCTCGCTGTCGGCCAGTGGGTTGGTGGCGTAGTAGGCGACGATGCCCGCGAGGATCATCGCGTGGTGGGTCCCGCCAGGGGTCATGCGCGCCCTCGCCACCACGTACTCGGCGACGGCATCCAACCGCCGGGCCAGCGTGGCCGCGTCGGGGTAGTGGCTCACGAAGCTCGGGCTGCCGCTGCGGAGGTCCTGAGCGTGGTCGACGATGCTGTCGAGGATGCTCGGCATCACACAGATGGGCAGGTAGACCGCATCGATCGCGAGCGCGTGCTCGTGCGTCGTGCGGGGATCGCCGGCGGCCGCGATCAAAGCGTGCATCGCGAGCACCGATGAGGCGGCGCCCGCGAGGAACTCCCGCCAGCCGAGCGACGAGCCCACCGCCGCGACCTGAGCCCAGCGTTCGGCCTGAGCGGGTCCGCAGCGGGGGATCGCGTGGCTGCGCAGCTGGGCCTCAGCGCAGCGCGAGGCGCAGCGCACCAGCGCCTCGCCAACCAGGCCTGCGGCCGGCAGGCTCGCCAGCGAGCCTCTCACGGCGGCGATCAGCTCCTCGAGGTAGCTGTCCTCGGACTGTCCGTGGTGGCGGTAGTAGCCACCGCGCGGAGACGTGTCGAGCGCGACGGCGTCGGTGAGGGCTCTGAACAGCTGGTGTCCGTCGCGCAGTCCGCGTCCCGCCGGGGCCTCGGTCAGCCCGTCGAGGTAGTCGAACAGGACCTCCAGGGCCACGATCGCCTCCACGGCCCGGGCGCGGTGGATGCGCGAAACGCTCGTCACCACCATCGCGGCGACCTCGGCGTTGAAGCCCTCGTCGTGCAGCTTGGCCAGCGCGAGGGTGCGCAGCGCGGGATCGTCGATCGCCTCGGCCCTCAGCTCCCAGCGCTTCAGCTGCATCCTCACCAGGGGAGCGACCGTGCGCAGGTAGCGGACGTCGGCCAGCGCGAGCGCTCCACCGGCGCGCGCCATGAACAGGCGCGCGGCGAGGGACGGCGGCCCTGTCGGCGAGCTCGGGCAGGAGGAGCCGGCCGGGCAGGCCTGGGTGAGCGTGCCCGGTTGGGGTGCCCCCGTCGCCCTGGAGCGCCGGGGTGGAGCTGTCTGCTGGGCGGTCTGGAGTCCGTGAAGGTGAAGAATGCTGACGCCCCCGCGACGATGGATTCCTAGAGACGGCCGGATTCTGAATGAGCGAATCGTAGTCGCAGGGACGTGAAGAATTGTGATCGCGGGCACCTCAGAGTCGGTTACCCGGCTCGTCGGTTGCGTGTGCAAGAAGGACACATCTCACCTGGGCGCTAACGTGGTCCCCCGCCCCGTATGCCCGACTTCAAGCTCGATTCCATCTTCACGCCGACAGCCGATCAGCCGCAGGCGATCGATTCGATTTCCGAGGGAATCGTGGCTGGAGAGCGCTTTCAGACGCTTCTCGGCGCCACTGGGACCGGTAAGACGATGACGATGGCGGGGGTGATCGAGGCGGTCCAGCGTCCAACGCTCGTGATCGCCCACAACAAGACGCTGGCCGCGCAGCTGTGCAACGAGTTTCGGACCTTCTTCCCGGACAACGCGGTGGAGTATTTCGTCTCCTACTACGACTACTACCAGCCCGAGGCCTACGTACCGAGCAGGGATCTCTACATCGAGAAGGACTCGGCGATCAACCAAGAGGTGGATCGCCTGCGCCATGCGGCAACTGCTGCCGTGTTCGCCCGGCGCGATGTGATCGTGGTCGCCTCCGTCTCCTGCATCTATGGCCTCGGCTCGCCTGAGACCTATGAGATGAACATGCAGATCCTCAGGCGCGGGGAGGAGGTCGATCGTGACCAGCTGCTGCGCAAACTCGTCTCGATCCAGTACACGCGCAACGACAGCGTGCTCTCGCGCGGCAGCTTTCGCGTGCGCGGCGATACGCTCGAGGTGTTCCCTGCATATGCAGAGACGGCGTTCCGGGCCACGATGTTCGGCGAGGAAGTCGAACGGCTGCAGCACTTCGATCCGCTCACGGGCGAGTTGATCGCCGACGATCTCGAGCACGTGGCGATCTGGCCGGCTACGCACTACAACGTCAAGGAGGGCACGATCGAGGCGGGCGTGGCCGAGATCGGGCGTGAGCTGAACGAGCGCTGCGAGCAGCTCGAGTCAGAAGGCAAGCAGCTGGAGTCCCACCGCCTGCGCCAACGCACCCAGTACGACATGGAGATGCTGCGCGAGGTGGGCTTCTGCTCGGGGATCGAGAACTACTCGCGCATCCTCGACGGGCGCGCTCCCGGGTCGCGGCCCTACTGCCTGATCGACTACTTCCCCAAGGACTTCGTGTGCTTCATCGACGAGTCCCACCAGACGGTGCCGCAGATCGGCGGCATGTACGAGGGCGACCGCTCGCGCAAGCAGACGCTCGTCGACTACGGGTTCAGGCTGCCGAGCGCGATGGACAACCGTCCACAGACCTTCCAGGAGTTCCTCTCGATCACGCCCCAGCTGCTGTTCGTCTCGGCCACACCCGGCGAATACGAGCGCACCCAATCGACGCGGATCGTCGAGCAGATCGTGCGCCCGACAGGGATCGTCGATCCGGCCGTCGAGGTGCGCGAGACCAAGAACCAGATCGACGACCTCATGAACGAAGTGCGGGTGAGGGTGGATCGCAACGAGCGCGTGCTCGTGACGACGCTGACCAAGAAGATGAGCGAGGACCTATCCCAGTACCTGCTGGAGATGGGCTTCAAGACGCGCTACCTGCACTCCGAGATCGACACGCTCGAGCGCATCCAGATCATCCGCGACCTGCGCCTCGGCGAGTACGACGTGCTCGTAGGTGTGAACCTGCTGCGTGAGGGTCTGGACCTACCAGAGGTCTCGCTGGTAGCGATCCTCGATGCCGACAAGGAGGGGTTCCTGCGGGGGGAGACCTCGCTGATCCAGACGATCGGCCGGGCCGCGCGCAACGTCGACGGCAAGGTGCTGATGTACGCCGACAAGGAGACCCGGGCGATGCGTGCGGCGATCTCCGAGACCGATCGCCGCCGCGAGATCCAGCTCGCCTACAACATCGAGCACGGCATTACGGCGGCCACGATCGTCAAGGGCATATCCGACATCGCCGAGTTCCTGCAGGGGGAGTCCAAGGTCCCGCGAGGGCGCAAACGGCGCACGGGCAAGCGCGGCGGCGCCAAGGAGATGCCCCAGCACGAGCTGGAGCGGATGGTGGTGGAGATCGAGGAGGAGATGCTGGCGGCCGCGGAGGACCTGCGGTTCGAGTACGCGGCGCAGCTGCGTGACGAGCTGCGCGAGCTCCGTCGGGACCTCCAGGAGATACGCGCCCAGGAGGCTCCCGCGAGCCCTGTCTCCGCTGGCGATGCTCCGACGGGCGACATCGCCTAGGATGCGCGCCGTGGAGTTCGATCGCCAGGCAATCGAACGCAGGGATTTCCCGGTCGGACGACGGGGATACGACCCGACGGCAGTCGATGCCCATCTGCGGGCCCTTGCCGCGGAGTTCGATGAGCTCCAGCGAGCAGCGATCGGCGGCGGATCGGACGTATCGCTCGCCTCCACCGCCGGCAACCAGGTGCAGAGCATCCTCGAGGCGACCGAGACGGCCGCCGCCGAAATCGAGCGCCAGGCGCTGGAGGGCGCACGCCAGGTGCGGGAAGCGGCCGACCGTGACGCCGAACAGACGCGTGAAGAGGCCGTCGAGAAGGCCCGCGCCCACGTTGCCAGCGTGGCCCAGGTCGCTGCCACGCTGCTCGAGCGGGTGAACTCGATGGATGGCGAGGTGAGCGGCCTGGTGGACAGCCTACGCTCGGGAGCCAGCCGCCTCGCGGCCGACCTCGCCGCGGTCGAGTCGGGGATGAGCGAGCTCTACGACGCGGCCTCCGGTCGCAACCTGCCCCAGCCCGAGCACAGCAACGGCAACTTCGAGGCCGAGCTCGACGACGCGCTCGCCGCGCCGCCCCCGGCCCAGCAGCAGATCCCGGTGCCCGTGCAGGTCGCGCCCGAACAGGCACCGCCCGCGGCGCCCGCGGACCTTGACGGAGCCCGCCTGATCGCCCTGAACATGGCTCTCAACGGAGAGTCGCGCACCGATACCGAGCGCTACCTCGCCGAGAACTTCCAGCTGCCCGACCGGCTGAAGCTCATAGACGAGGTCTACGCAGCCATCGAGGGCTGACCAGGACGACGCTGGCCGGCGCGAGGGGGCGTCCTCGGTCGCTCGCTTCGACCTACGCCGCGCTCTCGCTTGGGTCGATGATCTCCAGGCCGTTGAAGTAGCTGCGGTAGAAGCCACGGTCGCGTGTCAGCAGGCGGTCCGCTTGGAGGAGCGCATGAGCTCCGATCAGCAAGGCGGCGATCACCCGCTCTCGTGTCCCACACCGGCTTCGATAGGAGCTCCACATTCGACCGGCCGTCAGTGCTGTCTCCGCGTCCAGAGTCCGGTAGCTGACCCGCAGCGTGGCGAACCGATCCAATGTCGTCTCGGTGTCGGGTAGTCCAGCTGCGCACTCTGCCCACACCACCTCGCACGCGACCAACTGACCCTCTTGCAGGCAGCGACGTAGCCCAACTGCGGAGCTGGGACCAAATGTCGGGTCGCCGCCGATGACGTCGAGCAGTACGCTCGTATCGACCGCTGTGATCAAGCGAGCTCAGCGTTGCCGCGAAGCTCTTTGATGATCTCGTCAGTGGGCCGGCCGAGATCAACACTCCAGTACACGGCGTCGACCGGATCCTCAGACATCGCCTTGAGTGCGATGAGCCTCCCGCCCTCGGTGCTGAAGTCGAGCTCGTCGCCCGGCCGGATGTCGAGGCGCTCGCGCAGCGGCTTCGGCACGGTCACCTGACCCTTCTCCGATACCGTCGTCTTCATTCCTACCAAGTTAGCACTACTTCCTACTTACATAGTCCTACTGGGCATAGGACCCGAACGTCTGTTCGCCGTCATAGAATGACCGGGCATGCCAGCCGGTAACCAGATCGTCGTCTCGGGAGCGCGCGAGCACAACCTCAAAGACATCTCCCTGAGCCTGCCCAGGGACGCGCTCGTGGTGATCACGGGTCTCTCGGGTTCGGGCAAGTCGAGCCTTGCCTTCGACACGATCTACGCGGAGGGACAGCGCCGCTATGTGGAGTCGCTGTCGGCGTACGCCCGCCAGTTCCTGGGGCAGATGGACAAGCCCGACGTGGACTCGATCGAGGGGCTCTCGCCGGCGATCTCGATCGATCAGAAGACAACCTCGCGCAACCCCCGCTCGACGGTGGGGACGGTCACCGAGATCTACGACTACCTGCGCCTGCTGTGGTCGCGGGTGGGCAAGCCGCACTGCCCGATCTGCGGGCGCCCGATCGTCGGGCAGTCGGCCGAGCAGATCATCGACCAGGTGATGGAGCTGGCCGAGGGCTCGCGCTTCATGGTGCTCGCGCCTGTGGTCAGGGGGCGCAAGGGGGAGTACGGCAAGCTGCTCGAGGAGCTGCGCGCAGATGGCTTTGCGCGCGTGAAGATCGATGACCGCGTGCGCATGCTCGAGGAATCGATCGTGCTGGACAAGCGCTACAAGCACGACATCTCGGTTGTCGTCGACCGCCTGGTGATGCGTCACGACGTGCGCAAGCGACTGGCCGACTCGATCGAGACCGCCGTCGGACTAGCCGAAGGGCTCGTGGAGATCGAGATCGTCGGCTCGGCGCGCGAGCTCGAGGAGGCTGAGCACTCGACGGGGGCCAAGGGCACGCGCGCTCCCTCGGGGCAGATCGTGCCAGGCGTGACGCCCGATCCAGGCACCGTGTTCACCTTCTCCGAGCGCTTCGCCTGTCCCGAGCACGGCCCTTCGCTGGTGGAGCTCGAGCCGCGGATCTTCTCGTTCAACTCCCCGCACGGGGCATGCGACCGCTGCACAGGCCTCGGCTCGCAGATGGAGATCGACCCCGAGCTGGTGGTGCCCGACCCTTCGCTGTCGATCGGCGAAGGCGCGATCGCCCCGTGGGCCAGCAGCGCATCCAACTACTACGAGCAGATGACCGAGGCGCTGGCGGAGATGTTCGACATCGACCTCGACGCCCCTTGGGACGAGCTGCTCGACTCCCAGCGCGCGGTGTTCCTGCACGGCACTGGTGGCGAGCCCGTGCAGGTGAGCTACCGCAATCGCTACGGTCGCAGGCGCTCTTACGCAACTCGCTTCGAGGGCATCATCGCCAACCTCCAGCGCCGCTACCGCGAGACCGACTCTGAGTGGACGCGCGAGAAGATCGAGGAGTTCATGTCGCTGCGACCCTGTCCGGCCTGCGGCGGGGCGAGACTACGCCCGGAGTCACGTGCCGTGCTCGTGGCGGGGACGCGAATCGAGGACTTCTGTGCACTCTCGGCGAGGCGTGCGCTCGAGTGGCTGGAGGAGGTCGAGCTGTCGGAGACCGACCGTCACGTGGCGCGCCTGATCCTGCGCGAGATCCAGGAGCGACTGCAGTTCCTGGAGAACGTTGGAATCGGCTACCTGTCGATGGATCGTGCCGCCGCGACACTCTCGGGCGGCGAGGCGCAGCGCATCCGCCTGGCCACGCAGATCGGCTCCTCGCTGGTCGGCGTGCTCTACATCCTCGACGAGCCCTCGATCGGCTTGCACCAGCGCGACAACTCCAAGCTGATCGCCACGCTCGAGCGGCTGCGCGACCTCGGCAATACGGTGATCGTGGTCGAGCACGACGAGCAGACGATGCGCGCGGCCGACCACCTCGTCGACATGGGTCCCGGCGCGGGCGAACACGGCGGGCGGATCGTCGCCCAGGGAACGGCCAAGGAGGTTCAGCGCGTCAAGCGCTCGCTCACCGGGCAGTTCCTGGCGGGAACCCGCACCGTCGAGGTCCCGGCCAAGCGGCGCACCCCGAACGGCTATGTGGAGATCGTGGGCGCGACCCAGCACAACCTGCGCGACATCGACGTGCACGTCCCGCTCGGCGTGCTCGCATGCGTCACCGGCGTCTCTGGCTCGGGCAAGTCGACGCTCGTGAACGACGTCCTCTACAAGGCCGTCTCCAGCCGCCTGCACCGTGCGCGCAAGCGCCCAGGGGCGCATCGCGCGATCCACGGCCTCGACCAGCTCGACAAGATCATCGCCGTCGACCAGTCGCCGATCGGGCGTACGCCGCGCTCGAACCCGGCCACTTATACCGGCCTGTTCGACGTGATCCGCGACCTTTTCTCGAAGACCCAGGAGGCACGGGCCCGCGGCTACAAGCCCGGCCGCTTCAGCTTCAACGTCAAGGGTGGGCGCTGCGAGGTCTGCCGCGGCGACGGTCAGATCAAGATCGAGATGCACTTCCTGCCCGACGTCTACGTCCCCTGCGAGCAGTGCCACGGCAAGCGCTACAACCGCGAGACCCTCGAAGTGCACTTCAAGGGCAGGAGCATCGCCGACGTGCTCAACATGCCCGTCGAGGAGGCTCTGTCCTTCTTCGAGCACATCCCCAAGGTTCGCCGGCGTCTGGAGACGCTCGACGCCGTTGGCCTCGGATACGTACGCCTCGGCCAGCCCGCCACGACGCTCTCGGGCGGCGAGGCGCAGCGGGTGAAGCTCGCCACCGAGCTCTCGAAGATCGCCACCGGACGGACCCTCTACATCCTCGACGAGCCCACCACGGGCCTGCACTTCGCTGACGTGCAGCGCCTGCTCGAGGTGCTCCAGCGCCTCGTCGACGCCGGCAACAGCGTGGTAGTGATCGAGCACAACCTCGACGTGATCAAGTCGGCCGACAGGCTGATCGACATGGGGCCGGAGGGCGGCGAGGAGGGGGGAATGGCGATCGCCGTGGGCACCCCCGAGGAGGTTGCCGCCGAGCCCGGCTCGCACACGGGGCGCTTCCTCGTCGAGCTGCTGCCCGAGGCGAAGGCCGCCGGGGGCGCCAAGGCGGCGAAGAAGCCGCCGCCACGCAGGCGCCGGCCCAAGGTCGCAGCCTGAGAACCTGATGGGCGAGACCGCGCGCCGGGCCCGGCTGTGGGCACAGAAGTGGCGCTGGTATGAGCAGAGCTCGCTGCCCTGGAACCGCGGGCGCATCCACTGGGAGCTCATGCAGCGCGAGGCGTTCGTGCGCTGGCCCGTGCACGGCAACGTGCTGCAGGCGCTACTCGAGGACCGGCTTCAGATCGGGGCAGGGACCCTGCTCGAGCCGGGGGTGTGGATCACGGCTCCGGGAACAGCGCGCGTGCGGATCGGTGCGGGCACGTTCCTCAACAAAGGGGTCATGATCGCCGCCGAGCAGCTGGTGGAGATCGGCGAGAACTGCATGCTCGCCAATGGCTGCTTCGTCTCCGACGCCAGCCATCGCTTCGACGACCCGGACAAGCCGATCACCTGGCAGGGGTTCGAGAGCAAGGGGCCGACCACGATCGGAGCGAACTGCTGGCTCGGCGCCAACGTGGTCGTGACCAGCGGCGTGAGCATCGGTGAGCGTTGCGTGATCGGCGCCAACAGCGTGGTCACCAAGAGCATCGAGCCCTTCTCGATCGCCGCCGGCGCACCCGCGCGCGTGCTCAAGCGCGTGGAGTACCCCTAACGGCGCAGTCGGTCTCGCTCAGGCGGCCGGGTGCAGCAGGTCATGCAGCTCGGCGAGCTCCGTGGGGTCGATCGAGTAGGTGTGCTCGGGACCGGGATAGCGCTGGGCGCGCACGTCGGCCGCATAGGCGGCCACGCCGTCGTTCATCTCCTGCTGGAGGTTGGCGTAGCGCTTGACGAAGCGTGCTCCCAGGCCGTCGCGGATGCCCAGCAGGTCGTGGAAGACGAGCACCTGCCCGTCGGTCCCCGAGCCGGCGCCGATCCCGATCACGGGTATCTCCAGCAGCCCCATCAGCTCGTCCGTGACAGCCGAGGGGATCGCCTCGAACACCAGCGCAAAACAGCCCGCCTCCTGGAGCGCAAGCGCCTCAGCGGCGATCTTGGCTGCCTTGGTGGCCGAGCGGCCCTGTGCCTTCCATCCTCCCAGCGCCGTGGCCGTCTGTGGGGTGAGCCCGACGTGGCCCATCACTGGGATCCCCGCGCCGACGATCGCCCTCGCACGGCGCACGGATGCCTCGCCGCCGCCCTCGAGCTTCACGGCCTCACACCCGGCCTCCTTGACCATCCGCATGGCCGTGGTGATCGCCTGCTCGTCTGAGACCTCATACGAGCCGAAGGGCAGATCGCCGATCAGCAGCGGCGTGCGCAGGCCGCGGCGTACCGCACGGGCGAGCACAAGCATGTCGTCGAGCACCACCGGCGTGGTGGCGTTGTAGCCGAGCACGGTGGTCGCGGCCGAATCACCCACCAGCACCAGATCGACGCCGCCGGCCTCCGCCGCGCGAGCACTCGGGTAGTCGTAGGCGGTGACCATCACGATCGGTTCGCCCAGGCGCTTCTTCTCCATCAACAGCGGCAGCGTCATCGGCAGGCGGCCGGGATCTGAGGGAGTCCGGACGGGCTGGTGGCTGGACATGGTGAGTTTCCTCTCTGCGGCGGTGGTTGACGGCGGATGGGGGTGGCGGCCGGGCTCGCTCACGAGAGCAGAGTCGCCACCTCGTCGTCGATCGTGATGATGTGGTTCGTCTGCGCCTCGACGTGAACGACGCGGGGCTCGTAATGCTCGAGCTCGGCCTGTGAGTACTGGCCGTAGGAGATGACGATGATCGTGTCCCCACGGTGCACGAGCCTGGCCGCAGCGCCGTTCACGCACATCGCGCCCGATCCACGCTCGCCGGGGATCGTGTAGGTCTCAAAGCGCGCCCCGTTGTCGACATCGACGACATGCACCTGCTCGTGGTCGAGGATGTCCGCCGCCTCGAGCAGCTCGGGGTCGATCGTGATCGAGCCGACGTAATGCAGATCGCAATCGGTGACCGTGGCTCGGTGGATCTTTGACTTGAGCATCACACGCTGCATGTGGAGATCGCCTTTCCTGGGGGCCGGGGAGCGGGGTCGGTGGGGGAGTGCGCTCGAAGGATCGCGTTGTCGATCAGGCGTGTGGTGCCCACGCGGGCCGCGAGCGCCAACAGCGCCGTGTCACTGAGCTCTGCCAGGGGCTCCAGCGTTTCGGGATCGACCAGCGCCACGTACTCGGGGTCGATCCCACGGGTGCTCAGCGCCTCGCGGGAGCTCGCCTCGATCACGGCAGCGGAGCTCTCGCCCGTGGCGACGACGTCGACAGCGGCCTCGAGCGCCGCGGGCAGGGCCAATGCACGCTCGCGCTCCTGAGCGCTCAGCAGGGCGTTGCGTGAGGACATCGCCAGACCATCCGGCTCGCGCACCGTCGGTCGCGCCTCGACCTGCACCGGCAGGTTCAGATCCCGCACCAGGCGCCGGATCACGACGAGCTGCTGGGCATCCTTCTGGCCGAAGTAGGCCACGTCGGGCAGCACCATGCACAGCAGCTTGGTCACCACCGTGGTGACGCCGCGGAAGTGCTCGCTGCCACGGGACGTGCCCTCGAGGCGCTCCGTCACGCCCATGACCTCGACGGCCGTGGCGAATCCCTGGGGGTAGACCTCCTCCACGGGTGGTGCGAACAGGATGTCTGCGCCCGCTGCCTCGGCCAGCTCGGCGTCGCGCGCCTCGTCGCGGGGATAGCGCTCCAGGTCGGCGCGCTCGTTGAACTGGGAGGGGTTGACGAACAGCGAGACCACCACCCGATCGCACTGGCGGCGCGCGTGGCGGATAAGCGACAGATGGCCCGCGTGCAGCGCGCCCATCGTTGGCACCAGCCCGATCGCCAGCTCCTCGCGGCGAGCGGAGGCGAGCAGAGCCCGCAGGCCCTCGACTGTGCGCACGGTCTTCATGCGCAGCGCGAGGTGGTTGGTGTGGTGCTCATCGGCTTCGGTCCAGTTCCCTTCGGATACCGGCGCGACTTCAGATGTCAGGCGGGACTCTCTCAGGTCCATCCCGATCCAGCTCGGTGACGGCCTGAACTCGATGATACAGCGGTTTACCGCTCCGTCAAACGTACTTGGCGCTGTGTGCGCAGGTTCACACAGGCGAGCCCCTCCTCACCAGGAGTCGACGTAGGGGCGGCGCTTGCCAGGGTGATCGCGCCAGCCGCCGCCGGTCTCCTCGAACAGCGTGGCCACCCAGCGCCGGGAGTCGGCAGGGTCGATCACGTCGTCGATCTCCCCGTAGGCGGCCATGCTCAGGCCGCGCCCGCGCTCGTAGGCGGCGGCGACCGTGGCCTGGAAGACCCGCTCGCGCTCCTCCTCGTCCTCGATTGCGTCGAGCTCGCGGCGCATGCCCAGCCGCACCGCCCCCTCGAGGCCCATCGCCCCGAACTCCGACGTGGGCCACGCAACGGTGAACTGGCCGGCCTTGAAGCCGCCGCCCGCCATTGCCTGGGCGCCCAGGCCATAGCCCTTGCGCAGCACGATCGTGCCCATCGGCACCGTGAGGTTGGCGCCCGCGAGGAACAGCCGCGCGAAGTGACGCACCGTGGCCGTGCGCTCGCTCGCCGGCCCGACCATGAAGCCGGGCGTGTCGCAGAGGAACAGAACAGGCAGTCCGAAGGCGTCGCACAGCCCCATGAAGCGCGCGGCCTTGTCGGCGCTATCGGCGTCAATCGCTCCCCCGAGATGCTTCGGGTCGTTGGCCACAACACCCAGCGCACGGCCTTCCACGCGTGCGAGCGCCGTCAACATGCCCGCGCCGAAGCCGTCGCGCAGTTCGAGCACCGAGCCCTCGTCGCACAGCGTCTCCACGACGCGCCGGACCTCGTAGATGCGCTTGCGCTCCTGCGGAATCAGCCCGCGCAGCAGCTCCTGATCGGCGCACGGTCCCGGCTCGTGGGGGCCGGCGAAGTAGGAGAGGTAGCGCTTGGCCGCGGCCACCGCCTCGCGTTCGTCGGCCACCCGCACGTCGACCACGCCGTTTGCGTGCTGTACGTCGATCGGCCCAACCTCTGTCGGGTGGTAGGAGCCGAGGCCACCGCCCTCGATCATCGCCGGGCCGCCCATGCCGATGCTCGAGCTCTCGGTGGCGATCACCACGTCGCAGCAGCCGAGCAGCGCGGCGTTGCCCGCGAAGCAGTAGCCCGAGACGATCCCCACGAGCGGCACCAGGCCGCTGAGCGAGGCGAACAGCTCGAAGGCACGGCAGTCCAGGCCGGCGATGATCGGCATGTCCACGTCACCCGGGCGCCCGCCGCCACCCTCGGCGAACAGCACCACGGGCAGCCGCCGGCGCTCGGCGATGTCGAACAGGCGGTCCTTCTTGAGGTGGTTGCGCATGCCCTGCGTGCCCGCCAGGACCGTGTAGTCGTAGGACATGGCCACACACGGAAGCCCATCTACCGCGCCGAGCCCACCCACGAGGCCGTCGGCGGGGGTGCGCGCGATCAGCTCCTCCTTGGTGCGTCGCTGCTCCTGGGCCGCGAACAGCAGCGGCCCGTACTCCACGAAGCTCCCCGGGTCGAGCAGTTCGGCGAGGTTCTCCCTGGCGGTACGCCGCCCTTGCTCGTGGCGGCGCCCTACGGCCTCCGGGCGCGCTGCGTCGAGGCCGACCTCGTGGCGCTCGCGTACGGCCTTCAGATCCTCGCGCTCGCCCTTATCGGACGTGCTCCGGCGCTCGCCTGCCGGCGCCGAAGCCGTCCCCTGCCGCGGGCTCACCGTCGTCAGCAGCTGGCCCTCCTCGACCGCGTCTCCGAGCGCCACCGACAGCTCGCCCACCACGCCGTCGGCCTCGGACAGCACCTCGTGCTCCATCTTCATCGCCTCGAGCACCACAAGCGGCGCCCCTGCGCTCACGGTCTCGCCACAGGCGTGGGGGAGGGCCACGACCACGCCCGCGAACGGCGCGAGCACGGCGAGCTCCGCTTCAGATGCCATCGGCAGATCATCGCTCACGGGCGAGGAACTAGCATGCCGGGCGTGGCAGCCGGGGACAACGAGCGCTCAGCAGCCGAGCGGCGCGAGGCGCTCAAGGAGGTGTTCGTACAAGCCCGCGGGTGCGTGCGCTGCCCCGAGCTCGCGGCTACGCGCAAGACGGTTGTGTTCGGAGCCGGCAACGCCGACGCCGAGCTGATGTTCGTGGGGGAGGCCCCGGGCGCCAGCGAGGACGAGCAGGGGGTCCCGTTCGTGGGGCGCGCCGGCAAGCTGCTCGGGACGTTGCTCGAGGAGATTGGACTTTTGCGTACAGATGTGTTTATTGCGAACGTGCTCAAGTGCAGGCCCCCCGGTAACCGCGACCCGCTTCCGGTCGAGATCGAGAACTGCAAGGAGTACCTGCTGCGCCAGGTCGAGCTGATCGAGCCGACTGTGATCTGCACGCTGGGCAACTTCTCCACCAAGCTCCTGCGCGGCGACCCCACGGGCATCTCGCGCCTTCACGGCCAGCCCCAGGAGCTCCTGCTGGGCGCGCGAACGGTGCGCCTGTACCCGATCTACCACCCCGCCGCTGCGCTGTACACACCGCGGATGCTCGAGACGCTACGCGAGGACTTCTCACGCCTGCCCGAGCTGCTGGCGCAGGGCGCACCCGAGCAGCAACCGGCGCTCGATCTCCCCGAGGTCCAGTCGCCCGCCGAGACGCAGGCGCCGGGCGACGTCCAGGAGCAGGCCGAGGTCGACCAACTCGGCCTCTTCTAGCGTTCCTGGACATTTCTGGACGCTCTATGGGCTGGCAAAAGCCCCGCAAAAGGCCACCTTCTGTGAAAACGTCGAAAAATTGTGGCCAGGGACTAAAGTCGCCAACGGACGCTGCCGATAGGGACCTTGTCTCCATCCCTCCAGGAGTAGGTGACCGGCCCGCGACCCATTCTCCCGCGGGCCGGTCCATTTAACGGCCCAGCCTGGGTCCGAGAAAGCGACGGACAGGCTTTAGGCTCTCGGGGTGGCCCTGCGCAGCGTCGAAACCAACGGTCCCGCCGAGACAGAATCGCTGGGTGCGGAGCTGGCGGGCACGCTGCGGGGTGGCGATGTGGTGCTCGTGCGTGGCGAGCTCGGATCGGGTAAGACCACGCTCGTGCGCGGCGCCGCCCGGGCGCTGGGTGTGAGCGACCCCGTGACCAGTCCCACTTTCAGCATCGCCCATCGCTACCAGGCAGGCGAGCTGACCGTCTCGCACCTCGACCTCTACCGCCTCGCCGGCCTCGAGCACGAGGAGCCGGAACTGCTCGCCGACTACCTCGGCCCCGAGCGGATCGCCTTCGTCGAGTGGCCCGAGGAGGACGTGCCCGAGCTCGCGGGTGCGTGCCTGCGCATCACGCTCGCCCACGCCGGCTCAGATCGACGCCGCATCGAGATCGACGAGCTCGTCCCGCAGACCGCGACGGGAGCGGCGGGGTGAACGTCCTCGGCCTCGATACCGCCACGGCTTCGAGCGCTGTGGCCCTGCGCCTCTCCGACGGTCGGGTGAGCGAGCTGCGCGACGATCCGCCGGCCGGAGCCCATCCTGGCCACGCGACCCGTCTCTTGGCGATGGCCCGTGAGCTGCTCGACGGCTCCGCCGTCGGCTGGGATGCGATCGGACGCATCGCCGTGGGCGTCGGCCCCGGGACCTTCACGGGCCTGCGCGTGGGAATCGCGACGGCGCGCGGCCTCGCCCAGTCGCTGGGCGCCGAGCTCGTGGGCGTCTCGAGTTTGCAGGCCCTCGCCGTTCCGGCGCTGGAGTCTGAACGCGACGTGCAGGCCATGCTGTCCGTGATCGACGCGCGTCGCGGCGAGGCGTTTGCGGCCGCCTACGCGGGCGGTGACGGGGAGCACAGCGCGACCGTCGAGCTCGTTACCGCCGCGGCGCTCGCCCCCGAGTTGCTCGCTGACGTGATCGCGGGCGCACGGGTGCAGCTCAATGGGCCGTGCGGCGATTGGCTGGCTGTGGGCGACGGCGCCATCCGCTACCGCGCCCATCTCGACATACCAGGCGTGCGCGTGCCGGAGGCCTCCTCGCCGCTGCATCGTGTGAGCGCGGCGGCAGTGTGCGCATTGGGGTTCGCGGTCCCAGCCGGCGAGCTCGTGGGCGTGCTGCCGGACTACCGGCGCCGCCCCGACGCCGAGCTCTCCCTCCAAGGCGCCGCGGCCGCGGGAGGTGGGGGAGCATGAGCGAGCGACCACTCGTCCAATCTGACACCGAGCATTCGCCGGCCGTGGAGATCCGCCGCTTGAGCTACCCCGATCTCCCGCAGGTGGCGGCAATCGAGCGGCGGGTGTTCCCCACGCCGTGGTCGCTTGCCATGTTCGTGCTCGAGCTCTCCAAGCAGTCGGGCATCTGCCTGGCGGCGGTGTCGGAGGGGCGTCTGCTCGCCTACCTGATCTGCTCGCGCTACGACACGGTCTGGCACGTGATGAACGTCGCCGTCGACAGCGCCCACCAGCGCAAGGGCCTCGCCTCGGCGCTGCTGGCAGAGCTGTATGAGCAGGTGGACGACCCCCACGCGCGCTTCACGCTCGAGGTGCGCCCCTCCAACCGCGTCGCCATCCACCTCTACGAGCGCGAGGGCTTTCGCGCCGCGGGCATGCGCCGGCGCTACTACCAGGACAACGGCGAGGACGCGCTCGTGATGTGGCGCACGCCGGCCACGCTCGAGGGATCGCTGGACGACGTGCCCAACCCCGATGGGCGGGCGGGCCTCTAGTCTTGGTCCTCGCGATCGAGAGCAGTTGCGACGACACGTGCGCCGCGGTCGTGGACTTCGACGGTCGCATCCGCTCGAACGTGATCGCCTCCCAGGACGCGCACGAGCGTTTCGGCGGCGTGGTACCCGAGATCGCCTCCCGCCAGCACCTCGAGATCATCAACGCCGTGGTCGGGCAGGCGCTGGAGCAGGCCGGTGCGACGCTCGATCAGGTGGAGCTGGTGGCCGCCACCCAGGGGCCGGGCCTCGTCGGTGCGCTGCTCGTAGGGCTCTCGACGGCCAAGGCCCTGGCTGCTGCGCGCGAGCTGCCCTTCGCGGCGGTCGATCACCTGCAGGGGCATGTGGCGGCCAACTTCCTGCAGGGCGAGGAGGCGGAGAGCGAAGTCCCGTTCGAGCCGCCCTTCCTGTGCCTGATCGCCAGCGGTGGGCACACGCTGCTCGTCCACGTCAGCGAGCACGACGGCTTCGAGGTACTGGGGCGCACGCTCGACGATGCCGCGGGCGAGGCCTTCGACAAGGGCGCGCGGATGCTCGGCCTCGGCTATCCCGGCGGCGCCGCACTGGAACGCCTCGCTCGTGACGGCGACCCCGGCGCCTTCCCGTTCCCGGGCTCGGCCGCCGACAGCGCACGTGGTGGGCGCGGCGCCCGCCATAGAGCCTTCGCTCAGGGCCTCGACTTCTCCTTCGCAGGTCTGAAGACGGCGCTGCTGTACACGCTGAGGGACCTCTCCGAGGCCGAAGCGAGCACTCGAGCGGCCGACCTCGCGGCCTCCTACCAGGCCGCGATCATCGACAGCCTGCTCGCGCGCGTGCAGCGCGGCCTGGAGCGCACCCGGCTGGAGCGCCTGGCTGTGGGGGGCGGGGTAGCGGCCAACGGCGAGCTGCGCCGGCGCCTGCACGAGCTGGACGTCTCGCTGCACGTGCCCGCGCGGCGCCTTTGCACGGACAACGCGGCGATGATCGCGAGCGCCGCACGCTTCGGCGAGCAACTGCCCTATCCCGACTACCTGGCCCTCGACGCCTATGCGACGGGGGAACGCCGCGCGTGAGAGTGCTCACGCTCTACTCCAAGCCCGAATGCCACCTGTGCGAGGAGGCGCTCCGGGTCTTGCATGCGCTCCAGGGCGAGCTCGACTTCGAGCTGCTCGAGCGGGACATCACCGCCGACGAGGCGCTGCACCGCGCCTACTTCGAGCGCATCCCCGTGCTCGCCATCGACGGCGAGGAGCTGTGCGAGTACTTCGTCGAGGAGGCGCTGGTGCGCGAGCGACTAGAGTCACGGCAATGAGCTACGGAGAACCGGCAGCGAGCGCTTTGGAGGCTGACCGCGAGGGTCCCGGCCACTCCACAGAGCGCCTTTCCCTGGGGGTGGCGGCCCGTCTTTCGCGCTACCTGCAGGTGCTCACACAGGCAAAGAAGATGGGCAAGGAGACGATCTCCTCACAGGAGCTCTCCGACTACACGCACGTCAACTCGACCCAGATCCGCCGTGACCTCTCGGGCTTCGGCAAGTTCGGTAAGCGTGGCGTGGGCTACAACGTCGAGGCGCTCGTGTCGCAGATCCGCAAGATCCTGCGCACCGCCGGCCAGCACAACATCGCGCTGATCGGGGCGGGGCACCTCGGCAAGGCGATCGCCTCCTCGGAAATCTTCGCCGACCACGGCTTTCGCGTGGTGGCGATCTTCGACTCCGACGAGGCCAAGGTCGCCAGCCAGGTGGGAAACCAGGCCGTGCGCCACATCGGCGAGCTGCGCCAGGTGGTGGAGGACGAGGACATCGTGGTGGGCGTGCTGGCCGTTCCTACCCACGCGGCCCAGGGCCTCGCCGACGAGCTGGTGGAGGCCGGCGTGAAGATCATCTTCAACTACTCCGAGTCGCTGCTCGACGTGCCGCCCGAGGTGACCGTCCACACATCGAGTCCGGCGGTCGATCTGCTCTACGCGCTGTACTTCTATCTGACCTGAGGGCCTGAGACCGCCGCGGGCGCGTCACACTGAACACGTACACCTGGCAGCGCAGATGAGCAAGAGATGACCAGCCTGGATCTAGACCAAGCGGCCGCGACGTTCGCCGAGGCACCCGACTTGACGGTCGGAGTGGAGGAGGAGTTCTCGATCCTCGACCCCGAAACGCTCGAACTGGCCCCTCGCTTCGAGGAGCTGCGCGACGCCGCGGCCAAGGTGCCCGCACTCGAGGGCGCGGTGGCGGGCGAGCTGATCTCCTCGGAGATCGAGATCATCTCCGGTGCCGGGGTCGACCTCGAGGACGCCCTCGGCAAACAGCGTGAGCGCCGCCGTGCGCTGTTCGCCCTGGCCGAGGCACGCGGCGTGGCGCTCGGGGCCACGGGCACGCACCCGTGGGCGGACTACCGCGAGCAGCCGATCATCGACACAGAGCACTACCGCCGGGTGGAGGACGGGCTGAAATACGTGGCCTGGCGCAACAACACGTTCAGCCTGCACGTGCACCTGGGCGTGCGCGACCTCGACCGCGCCGTGCGCGTGTGCGACCGGCTGCGCCCTGTGCTGCCGCTGCTGCTGGCGATCTCGACCAACTCGCCCTACCTCGACGGGCGCGACACGGGCCTGCAATCGGCGCGTACGCAGAGCTTCACCAAGAGCTTCCCCCGCTGCGGGATCCCCGACGCGTTCGGCAGCTGGGCGGCCTACCGCGAGTACATCGAGTTCTTGATGCGCACGCGCTCGATCGTCGAGTTCACCCAGGTTTGGTGGTCTGTGCGCCCGCACTTCAGCTTCGGGACCGTGGAGGTACGCATCTGCGATGTGCAGGCGACGGCGGGCGAGTCCGAGGCGCTGGCGGCGCTGATGGTGGCTTGCGTCGCCCAAGCGGCGCGCGACGTCGACGAGAACGTGCCCTTCGTAGAGCATCCGCCACGGCTGATCGAGGAGAACATGTGGCGTGCGATCCGCTTCGGCATGGACGGCCGGCTGATCGATCTGGAGAGCGCGCTGGAGTACCCGGCGCGAGCGGCGCTGGAGCGCCTGGCGGCCTGGACGGCGCCGGTGCGGGCCGAGCTTGGGATCGAGCCGAGCTTCCCCGAGCGCAATGGAGCCCAGCGTCAGCGACGGATGATCGAGGCGGGCGCAACGCGCGAGGAGGTCTTCGCGGCGTCGGTGAGCGAGACGAGGCAAACCTATTCTCAGGAGGTGGCGGTTTGAGCGCAGATCCCATGGCAGGCCAGGACGCGGGCGCTGGGGCGCAGGGCCCGCGGGCAGGCACGGAGCCGACCGAGCAGGAACTGCGGGAGGCATATGAGGCCGAACTGAGCCGCATCACCACTACGGACATGCTCGGCCAGGCGGCGGTGTCGCTTTTGAACGTGGGCGCTCGGCGCCTGGGGGCGCCATCGAAGGACGGTGGTGAGGCGGCCGCCGATCCGCAGCGCGATCTCGAGCAGGTTCGCGACGCGGTCGACGGCGCCAGGGCGCTGCTGGAGATCCTCGAGCGCCGGATCACCCCACAGGAGCTGGGGCCGCTGCGCGATGCGCTCTCGCGGCTGCAGATGGCCTACGCCCGCGAGGTTCAGCTCGCTCCGGCGGCGTCCGGAACCGTGCCCCCGCAGCCTCCCGCGGGCGCCCAGCAGCCTCCAGCGAGTGCCCAGCAGCCTCCAGCGAGTGCATCCAAGCCAGAGGAGGGCTCGCGTCCGGGAGGGCCCGGACCGGCCGAGTCGAGCGGCCGGTTGTGGGTGCCAGGCCGGTGATCGACTAAGGGCACGCCGCGCGGGCGGGGCGCTCCGGCGGGCACTCTGCCGCCCGGCACGATACACTCCGCCCGCGTTTGCACCGGGTAAACGCTCGTGCTGAGCGACCTGGCCGGCAAATGTGCGCGCGCGATCCTCGCGCGGCACGCAAATCAGACCGCGGAGGATTTCTGTTGAGCAGCTTTCTGACGAACCATGGGGTCGTCGTCGCCCTCGTTTGCGCAGCGTGCGCTGTGGCTTACGGCCTGCTGACCACGCGCTCACTTCTGGCGCTTTCACCGGGCAACGAGAAGATGCAGAGCATCTCGCTCGCCGTGCAGCAGGGGGCACGCGCCTACCTGAACCGCCAGTACGCGACGATCGCGGTCGTGGGCGCGGTCCTGTTCGTGGCCCTGATCTTCATCCAGAACATCGCGGTGGCTGGCGGCTTCGCCATCGGCGGGCTGCTGTCGGGCTCGACCGGCTACATCGGCATGAACGTGTCCGTGCGCTCCAACGCGCGGGTCGCCGAGGCTGCACGCTCGGGCGTGTCCCCGGCGCTGCAGGTTGCCTTCCGCGGCGGGGCGATCACCGGCCTGCTGGTGGTCGGCCTGGCGCTGCTGGGCGTGGCCGGCTACTACGGCGCGCTCACATCGTTCTTCGGCGACAGCCCCAAGACGGCTGTTGACGCGCTGATCGGCCTCGGCTTCGGAGGCTCGCTGATCTCGGTGTTCGCCAGGCTTGGCGGCGGGATCTTCACCAAGGCGGCCGACGTCGGCGCCGACCTCGTGGGCAAGGTCGAGGCGGGCATACCCGAGGACGACCCGCGCAACCCGGCCACGACCGCTGACAACGTCGGCGACAACGTGGGCGACTGCGCCGGCATGGCAGCTGACCTGTTCGAGACCTACGCCGTGACAGCCGTCGCGGTGATCCTGCTCGGCGTGCTGACCTTCCACGAGGCCACCCGCGTGGCGCTCTACCCGCTGGTGATCGGCGGCGTGGCGATCATCGCCTCGATCATCGGCACCTACGCAGTGCGCACGAAGACGGGCAACGTCGAGCGCGCCCTGCTGCAGGGCCTGCTCGTCTCCGGTGTGATTGCGGCGGCGGCTTTCGCGCCGATCACCTACTGGCTGATGCGTGACCTGACCTTCAAGGCCACTCCGATCATCGGTGGCGCTGTGAACACGCCCAAATGGTGGCACCTGTACCTGTGCTCGCTGATCGGAATCGCGGTCACGGCGCTGCTGTTCGGACTGACGGAATACTACACCTCGACTCGCTTCTCGCCGGTGAAGAAGACGGCCAAGGCGTCGATCACGGGCCACGCCACGAACATCATCCAGGGCTTCTCCTCGGGCCTGCAGGCTACGGCGCTGCCGGCGATCGTGATCGTGCTCGGCATCCTCGGCGCGTGGAAGCTCGCAGGTGGCGGCGTGACCGGCATCTACGGCATCGGCGTGGCTGTCATGGGGCTGCTTTCGCTGACCGGGTTGATCGTCGCGCTCGACGCGTTCGGGCCGATCACCGACAACGCCGGCGGGATCGCCGAGATGGCCGACCTGCCCGAGGAGGTGCGCAAGGTCACCGACCGCCTCGACGCAGTCGGGAACACGACCAAGGCCGTGACCAAGGGTTACGCCATCGGCTCGGCCGTGCTGGCCGCTGTGGTGTTGTTCGCCGGCTTCCAGAAAGAAATCGAGACCAAGATCGGTCACTCGATCTCCTTCGGCATCAACGAACCACCCGTCCTGATCGGACTGCTGCTCGGCGGTCTGATGGTCTGCCTGTTCGCCTCAATGTCGATCGAGGCCGTGGGTCGCGCCGGTGGTGCGGTCGTCGAGGAGGTGCGCCGCCAGTTCCGCGAGCACCCCGGGATCATGGACTACACCGAAGAGCCCGACTACGCCACGTGCGTGGACATCGTCACCAAGACGGCCCAGCGCGAGATGATCCTGCCGTCGATGCTGCCGATCCTGCTGACGCTGATCGTCGGCCTGATCGACCAGCAGGCGCTCGGCGGCCTGTTGATCGGCGTGATCGTCGTCGGCTTCTTCTTCGCCGTGATGATGACCGCGGGCGGTGGCGCTTGGGACAACGCCAAGAAGCTCATCGAGGACGGCGCCTTCGGGGGCAAGGGCTCTGAGGCGCACGCCGCCTCCGTCACGGGCGACACCGTCGGCGATCCCTTCAAGGACACGGCCGGGCCCGCGATCAACCCGATGATCAAGGTCGCGACCATCGTGGCGATCCTGATCATCCCGCTGATCACCTGATGTGAGCTCCCGCATCGGCCCGGTCGGCGATGGACTGCACGGCCACGGGAATAAGCTCAGGTTGAGATGAACGGGCGACAGGCTCACCGGATGGGCACGTTCGTGCTCTCGCTGGCGATGGCGGTGATCGGCTGCGCGCTGATCGGCCAAGCGCTCAGCGGGAGCGTGCTCTCGCCGCGCATGCTGCTGGGCATCCTGTTCATTGCGGCCGGCGCCGGCCGCGCCTATCTCGAGGTGCGCAGGAGCCGCGGACGATGAGCACCCCCGACGGCGGGGAGCCCACGGAGAAAGGCGAGGGCCACAGCAGCGCGCATCAAGCCGCGGAGCTGGCGGCCCGCTCGCGGGTGATCGTGCGCCGCAGCATCGGCTCGCCGATGCTCTTCACGATCGTCTACTCCTCACTCGCCAGCGCGATCTACTTCTCGCTGGGCGTGATCGCCGGTCACGCCCTCGGACTGACCCCGCTCGTGTTCCTGGTCGCGGCGCTGCTGTTCGCGCTGACGGCCATGACCTACGTGGAGGGCGCCTCGCTACACCAGGACCGAGGCGGCTCCACCGTGTTCGCCCGCTATGCCTTCAACGAGCTCGTGAGCTTCATCGCCGGCTGGGCGATCCTGCTCGACTACGTGATCCTGGTCGCGGTCACGGCCTACTCGGCCACGCAGTACCTGCGCGTGTTCTGGAGCCCGCTCGGCCACCACGACGAGGCGCTGCTTTTGGCCTTCGCCTTCATCGCCCTGGTCGTCCTCAGCAACATCCGCGGCTTCGGCGGGCGTCGCGCGCGCAGGGTCGGCTTCCTGGTGGCCGGCGACCTGGCACTACAGGGGTTCATCGTCGTGCTCGGGCTGATCCTGTTCTTCAACCCCCACACGCTCGTCGACCCGATCCACCTCGGAAGCGCCCCCAAATGGTCGGACCTCGTGTTTGCCCTGACCGTGGCCGTGATCTCCTTCACCAGCCTCGAGTCCGCCTCCGGCCTTGCCGGTGAGGTCAGGATCTCCAGGCGTGGCCTGAAGCAGATGGTCGCAAGCGGGACCGCCACCGTGGTCGTCCTGTACGTGGGCATTGCGCTCGTGGCCGTTACCGCGCTGCCCGTGCACGGCACGCATACAGAACTCGCCACCCGCTACCTCAACGCACCCATGATCGGGATCGTCAAGCACGTTCACCCTCACTGGCTCGAGCAGGGGCTGCGCTACCTCGTGGCCTTCCTCGCCACGGTCACGCTCGTGGCCGCTGCCAACTCGGCAATGCTCGGTCTCTCACGCCTGGCCTACTCGCTCTCGACCAACCGCCAGATCCCCAGCGGCCTCGGGCGCCTGCATCCCCAGCGCTCCACCCCGTATGTGCTGATCATCCTCGCCGGGCTGCTCGCCGCCGGCCTGGTCATACCCGAGGACCTCGACTTCCTCGTCGGGATCTATGCCTTCGGCGCGATGCTCGCCTTCACCATCGCCCACCTGTCGATCTGCCGGCTGCGCTACACAGAGCCCGAGCGCGACCGCCCCTACCGGGTGCCGCTGTCGCTGCGCATCCGCGGCGGCGATCTGCCCCTGCCGGCCGTCTTCGGCGCGCTCGTCTCCGGCGCCGGCTGGGTGGCGCTGATGGTCCTGCACCAGCCCGCCCGCTACGTGGGGCTTGGCTGGATGGCGATGGGCGTAGCGCTGTATGTGATCTACCGGCGGGCCGATGAAACCTCGCTGTTCAAGCGCGTAACCGTCTCCCCGCAGGTGCTCCGCGCCGAGCCGATTCCCGAGCGCGACTACGGCTCCGTGCTCGTGCCGCTGTTCGGCAACGACCTCGACGACGACATCGTGCAGACGGCCGCGCTGCTCGTATCGGGCGAGCAAACGGACGAGGCGGCCATCGACGACGCCACGATCGAGGCGCTGTGGATCTTCGTGATCCCGATGTCGCTGCCGCTCGATGCGAGCCTGCCCGAGGCCCAGATCAAGCACGCCCGCCAGGTGCTTGCCAGGGCAAAGGCGGTGGGGGAGGAGTACACGGGCGTGCAGGTGGCCACCGCCACCGTGCGTACCCGCCGGGCGGGCTATGCCATCGTCGACGAGGCTCGCAGGCGCGGCGTGGAGGCGATTGTCCTCGGCGCCGAGGAACCGTCCCTGATTCGCGGCGGGGCACGGCTGGGGGGCCGGGGAGGGCCGCTGGAGGGCTTCGTGGGAGACGTGACCAAGTACGTCATCCGCAAGGCCACCTGCCGCGTGATCGTGACCGCGCCCGCGGCCCGCGACTCGGCAGGCGAGCGCGCACGCCGGGTCCCTCGGGATGACGCCTCCATCGTCTAACCTCCGCGCTATGTCAAACAGCTCCATGCCATGTTCGTACTGATCGTCGGCGCCGGCCGTGTCGGCTCGGCGGTCGCCAAGTCGGCCCTCGCCTCCGGTCATGAAGTGTCCGTGCTCGACGCCGACCCGCTCTCCCACGAGCGCCTCGACGCCGGCCAGAGCAAGAGCTGGGAGGATGCCAACGGGCAGTTCACCGTCGGCACGGCCCTCGAGACCGACGCGTTGATCCAGGCCGGCATCGAGCGCGCAGACGTGTTCATCGCCTCCACCGCCGGTGACAACACCAACCTCGTGATCGCCCAGATCGCCCAGAAGCGCTTCGGCGTGCAGAAGGCGATCGTGCGCGTGATGGACCCCGCGCGCGCCGACTGGTACGGCGAACAGGGTCTCGAGACGATCTCGCCGACCAAGCACGCCATCGAGGGCTTCGAGCGCGCGCTCGCACCGGTAGGGGAGTAGGCATGTACGCGATCATCGCCGGCGCTGGCAAGGTCGGGCGCAACCTCGCCCGAGAGCTGATCTCCAAGGACCACGAGGTCACCCTGGTCGAGTCGTTCCGCCCCCGCTACCTGATCTTGGAGGAGGAGTTCGAGCACGCCGTGCAGTACGGCGACGCGACCGAGCTGTGGGTGCTGGAGCGCGCTGGCATCCAGCGCGCCGATCTCGTGATCGCGGTCACGGGCGACGACGAGGACAACATCCTCGTCTGCCAGGTCGCCAAGGAGAAGTACCTCTGCGACCGCATCATCGCCCGCGTCAACAACCCCCGCAACCACGATCACTTCAGACTGCTCGGCATCCAGCCGGCGGTCTCGGCAACGGACCTGATCCTGCGCCTGATCGAGCACGAGGTGCCCCGCTACGGCCTCGTGCACCTGCTGGCGCTGGAAGAGGAGCGCCTGGAGATCATCGAGCTCGAGGTCACCGACGACGCCCCCACAGTCGGCGAGAAGGTCGCCGACATCGAGCTGCCGGAAGGCAGCCTGATCATCTCTGTGCTGCGCGGCGGCACGGGCTTCGTGCCCAAGCACGACACCATGATCGAAGCCGGTGACGAGGTGCTGCTGGTGCTCGACCAGGGCCTCGAGGAGGCCATCACGGCCTTCTTCGCGCCCAACGGGCACCCTGCCGGCATCTGAGCGCCAGCGCTCTGCGCAAGCGTCGTCCCACAGCCCGAGGATCAGCCGAGGGATTGGCTATTCTTCAGCGCTAGACACTGTCCGGGATAGTCCAATTGGCAGTGACGCCCGGTTCTGGTCCGGGAGATTGGGGTTCGAGTCCCTGTCCCGGAGTAGGCTTGCGCCCCGTTAGTACGGGGCGTTTTGCGTTCTCGGGGGGATTTGGGCCAGGATCTGGGCCAGTCGTGCGATCGCAGGCTGGGCGGGTGCCCCGGAGCGGATATCGTGAGCGCGTGCTTGACGATGCGGTGATAGCGGAGGCTGGCCGTCGGTTGTCAGAGGCGGCGCCGCCGAGCTCGCGGGTGATCCTGTTCGGCTCGGCTGCGCGTGGGGAGCTGACGCGGGACAGCGATCTGGACTTCTTGGTGATCGAGCCGGAGGTCGAGAATCCTGCCCTGGAGTCGGTGCGGCTGCGTAGGGTGCTGGGGGATCTGGTGCTGGCCGCGGACGTGATCGTCGCGAGTGAGTACCGGGTGAAGGAGTGGCGGGATGTGAGGGGGAGCCTGATCCACGCGGCGCTGGCCGAGGGCAGAGAGCTGGCGGCTTAATGGCCAACAAGCAGGATCTTGCAGAGCAGCTTCTTCGTCGCGCTGACACGGACGCGGCCGGGGCCAGGGCGATGCTGCCGATCAACGAAGTGGCGGATGTGCTTGTCTGCTTTCACGCCCAGCAGGCC
>DATARM010000075.1:0-4060 GCA_036264155.1 Solirubrobacteraceae bacterium | reverse complement strand
CGCTGGCCTCGCCGCAGAGCCAGATCGTCGAGGCCCGCGAGCAGCTCGAGCGGCGCGTCGCCGAGTTGCAGGAGCGCTATGGCGAGGCTGAGCTGCCGTTGCCAGATGGTTGGGGCGGGTTTCGCGTGAGCCCCGAGACGTATGAGTTCTGGCAGCAGCGAAGCGATCGCCTCCACGACCGGCTGCGCTACCGCCATGACGCAGGCGGGAGCTGGACGGTCGATCGATTGGCTCCCTGATCTCGCACACGCATCGCAAGCACCGCAGCGCAAGAAGCACCTCCTGTCGCGGCAAGCCACGCTCACGGTGGAATGACCGGGATCTAGCCCACCAGCGCGGCCACGCCGGCCCCAGCGGCAGCTGCTCCGAGCACCACAGCCGAGCGCCGCGTCGCGCGCCTGGGCTTCAGGGTCAGCTTCTCCCCGAGGACGACTCCCGTGAGCACGGCCATCCACAGGAGCCGACCCGAGCTGACGAGAGCCATCGTGAGCATCAGCGCCCAGCACGACGCGACACAGGCGCCGCCATTGCGCAAACCGAACCGTGCTACGCCGGCGCTCGCTCGCCAGCCAAATGGCGGCAGTGCGCAGCTGCGGTGGCAGTTGCGCAGGGCACGGCGCTTACCTGGAGTCAACTGCCACAGCACCGCTACCAGCAGGGCAGCCGGCAGGGCGACTGCCTCGGCGGGTCTCCACACGGCGAGCACAGCCAGTACGGCCACGCCAAATCCAATCCACACCCCGAGGTAAACCGCGAGGAACTCGATGACCGCCCGGCGCCGTCGCCGATAGAGGCTGTTGACCGCCACATGCCTGACTGCGGGCATCGCGCTCGGGAGCATCATCGCCGTTGCCATCGCCGCCCACATCCCTATGCCTGCCGCGAAGGCCCCGAGTGAGCTCGTGCTTCCACCGCCCACAGTGCGCGCCATGCCGGCCATGGAGGCCGTGCACCACCACAGCGCCCGACTGGGCGACGTCGGGCTGCCTGCGGATTCACCCGCCAGTCCGACTAGCAGCACCAGCCACGTCACGCCAACGCCAAGCTCCACACCCAAGGTTGGACGAGCGGCGAGACGGCCCATGCCCCTGAAGGTCTGTCGCCGGGCGGGCGTCGCGCCGCTCTTCGTACCGCCGGTCGAGACCACACCGGCGGTGCTCATCAGCCTACGGAGAGACTCACCCGGCCGATGTGCACCGGTGGGTCCTCACCCTCGGGCTCCGCAGGCTCCGGGGAGTCCGCCGGTGGTATCAAGGAAAGTGGCCGGAACGACACGTACATCCGTTCCAGGTCCCACCTGCCTTCCGTGCTCAAAGCGTTCACCAGCTCGCCCACCTCAACGCTGACACGCAGGTTGTGGGGGTGTTCGTCGTCTTGGGGGTCACGTGCCCGCTCGATGCCGAAGAAGGACACGTTGCCAATGTGGTGAGCGCTCAGGTCTGCCGGGCTGGGGGTATCGGGCAGGTTCACGTAGATGCCGTAGACGCTCCCTGGATTGACCTCGCCCTCGATGTCCTCGACATTGAGGAACAGGCGCCGCGGATCGGCCTCGCTCGAAGCCGTGAGGACGTCCTGTCGCGCCTGCTCGTCGATTTCCACGGGTATGTCCGCCGCGTTTCCGACGAGCGTCACAGCTTGTGCTGTGGCGCCGACGACTCGCGGTTCTGGTGAGGTTGGCGGAAGCACGATGACCTGTGGTCTAACTGCAGCTGGTAGCGGTGCAGGCGCGGACGGGGCGGGCGGTGGATCGTAGGTGTAGTTGAGGTCAACCACGGTATCGCGGACTTCCGCACACGACTTGGAGACCTCCTTGCCTTCCGCGTCGTAGAACTCGAATCGCTGTCCGAGCCAGCCGTTGTCGCTGGGATCGACGTGTCCCACGGCGATCCAAATGGCCCAGATCCTGTCGATGTTCGAGTGATGCAGCCAGAAGATGGGGTCCTGTGCCGCCAGGAACGGGTTAGCCATCCAGCCGCCTTTGCCGACGGCATTGTGGACGTCGTTGTGTGGTGTCTGCTCGAGCCTCCCGGTCTGGCTGTAGAACTGGGGAGCGGGCGGCGCCACTCCGCCGCCGAATTCGGTCGCTCCTGTGAACTGCGGGCGTGACAGCGCGAACACGTCGGTCGTCACCGCGGGCGGCAGTCGTGATCCGCTGTTTATCCCCGGTGCTCGCTGCGCCACATACAGTGGGTTCGGAACTCCATTTTCGGTCGGATTGCGGAACGGCAGCGGCAGCGAGGCGTATTCGCCGTTGCGGCCATAGTTCCAGTAGGGGAGCGCCCAATCGGATGGGCCGGCCGTCTCTTCGATGGCGGCACGGACGATCTGCTCGAAGTAGTACACGAACATCCGGTGCCAGGCCACGAACCACCAACTGCCGTGCTTGCACTGGTTCCACAGTTCCAGCGCCGGTAATACTAAGCTGCCGTGGATTGCTGCCTGATACGACCAGCTCCTAGGGTTGGTGGCAGGGCGTTCTTTCATTACCTTGACCGCGTTTGCGTAGTGCACGAGGGTGAGGTCGCCAGGAGGCAGGCTCCATGCGTCGCGACGGATGTGAACGCCAGCCGGGGCAGCCATCAGCGAGCCCCCATCTGTGATGTGGTAAATCGTCTCATTGCAGCCCGCCTCCTCTCGGCCCAGCCCCCGCCGGTTACCGAAGCCAGTGCTTGTCAAGGTGCGCCTGAGCGCCGGCCGACGGTACCACATAGCGGAATAGTGCGACAAGTGTGATTACAAGTGCGTAACGCTTTCACTAACGCCCACGGAGCGCTGATCTGTCGGTGGACCCGGCGATTGGGCTCAGAGATCGGCGAGGAAGCTCAGCAACGCTGAGCTCACAGCCTCGGGAGCCTGCTGCTGGACCCAGTGTCCCGCTCCCGGCACCACGATCTCGGCCCGCAGATCCGTCACCCAGCCACGCATTGCCTCGGCCGGCATGAAGCGGCGCACCGGATCGAGCTCGCCCGTGAGGAACAGCGCCGGCTGCTCGATTCGCTGCTCGGCCACGGCTGCCGTCAGCTCCCAGTTGCGGTCGATGTTGCGATACCAGTTCAGACCCCCGGTGAAACCCGTGCGCTCGAACGCCTCCACGTACACCTGGAGCTCCTCCTCGGAGAGCCACCCGGGCCGATGTGACGGTCGCTGCTCCTCCTCGGCCCAGCTGGCCGTCCACTGACGAGACGTCGTGAGCGTACGGCGAACGTCACGCGCGAGCGCCTCGTCGGCCACGCCGGGCTCCTGGAACCACACGATGTAGAAGTCCTCGCCGAGATGGGTGCGCATGATCGGGATCGGTGGGGCGGGCGCTCGGGGGATGAACGGCACGCTCAGGCCGGCCACCGCGCGCACGCGCTGCGGCTCCGCCACCGCCAGCTGCCACACCACGTTCGCACCCCAGTCGTGGCCGACGAACACCGCCGACTCCTCGCCCAGTGCGTCGAGCAGCCCGCACAGATCGCCGCACAGCGAGACCACGTCGTAGGCCTCGAGCTCGCTCGGCGCCGAGCTTCGGCCATAGCCGCGCATGTCGGGGGCGAGAACACGGAAGCCGGCGTCGGCGAGCACCGGTATCTGGTGGCGCCAGGAGAACGCCAGCTCGGGAAAGCCGTGGCAGAGGACGACCAGTGGGCCCGCGCCCGCATCGAGCACGTTGAGCTCGATCCCGTTGACGGCAAGTCTTCGTTCGCTCATCGGGACCTCCTGGGGCGCTGGTGACGGATTGGCACGCGGCGACTGGGACCAAGCGCAGAATATCCCGCGGGCGCGGATCGGGACGCCTGCGCCGCTCGTCGGCGACCTAGACTGATCCAATGGGCGACGCCAGAGACCACTCGGCGTCCGTGCGCCTGATGGTGGCGGCCGCGAGCGGCGGGCTGACAGCGGCGATCGTCGCCGTCCTGGGGCCGTGGTGGCTGATCCCACTCGCGGCCTGGGACGGGAGCGCGCTCGTGTTCCTCCTCTGGATGTGGCACACGCTGTGGCCGATGGACGCGCACAAGACCTCCCAGCGGGCGCGACGGGAGGACCCGGCGCGCGGCGCCAGGGAGGCGGCGCTGAT
>DATARM010000071.1:0-43178 GCA_036264155.1 Solirubrobacteraceae bacterium | reverse complement strand
CCACGACGCCCTAACCCGGCGTTGAGGGGACCCAACCAATATGAACGAGTCGGCGTCCTCGATCGCTCCGTGGCGCTAGCGGGTTGATGCCGTGGCGTGGTGTGCCACGGGGTGGGTGGCGGCCGGTGGCGTGGAGCCGCTGAAGCCGATCGTCGAGACGAGGCCGGCGGCGCACATCGCGCCGACCGTCAGCGAGCGCATCCGCTTGGGGGTAAGCCAGCCGAAGTGGTGGGTCTGCAGCCATGTCCTGAACCCGGTGGCGGCCGAGGCGGCCGCCATTGCACAACCTGCGCACATGGGCTGAGCGTAGCGCGGGGGGCTAAAGACGCTCGGGCTCGGCCAGCGGCTCGTGAGCGGCAGCTTCCGCGCGACGCTCCAGGCGCCTTCTGAGCTCCTCGCCCCGGCCCGCAGCCACGGCGCGCGCGGCCCTCGCCTCGGTCAGCTCGAGGCCCTGGGCACGAGCGAAGTCGAGCAGGTCCTGTCGCTCCTCGCCCTCGCGGGCGGTGCGCAGGAACAGCCAGCAGAACAGGCCCAGGGTGAGGATCGACTCCTCGACCATCATGATCGCCCCGGCGAGGTTCTGGTCGGCCAGGGGCGAGATGTGAAAGACAGCGTCCCCGTGCAGGTAGAAGGGATAGAAAACGGTTCCCGACCACAGGAAGATGTTGCCGAGCACGGTGCCCGTCAGACGTACGGCCACGATGTAGATCAGCTTGCCCAGATTGCCGAACCAGGACGGCATTGGCAGGGGGCCGAGCAGGCACATCCACATGTTGATCCCGAGGCCGAGGAACATCGCGTGCTCGAGCGCATGCAGGCCGGAGTGGCGTAGCGCAGCCTGGTAGAGGACGGGTAGGTGCCAGACGTAGAGGTCGACGGCCCACAGGGGAAAGGCGATGGCCGGGTGCGAGAGTGCGCGCAGGCGATCGAAGAAGCCGATGCGCAGGATCGGGGCAAGCAGCGGGCCGGTCAGCCCGAGCACGATCAACAGCGCGGCGATGTCGCCCAGGAGCAGGTGCTCGATCATGTGCACATAAAGCAGTTCCTGGCTGTCGGAGCCGAGCGATGTGAGGGCGGCGCCGATCACCACGAAGCCTCCGTAGAAGCAGGCCTGACGCCAGCCGGGGACCGGATGGCCGTCGAGTGCGAGGGTGCGTGCACGCCGCGCGTAGAGCAGGCCGAGGAGGGCGAGCGGCCCCAGCTGGAAGGCGGCGGAGATGTCCGCGGAGACGGCGAGCGGCAGGGCGATCATCCCCGCTCAGATTACTCGGGGCGCCAGGTGAGCGGCGAGGGCACGATACGCGCTTGCATAGACTGCGCCGGGCATGAGAGCCCCGTCCCGCAGCGTGCTTGCAGCATCGACCGGGGGCTCGGCCCTCGCGGCTCTGGCGCTGCCGGCGAGCGCGCAGGCGCACGGGATCGTCGGCAAGGCCGACCTGCCGATCCCCGTGTGGCTGTTCAGCTGGACCGCTGCGATCGTGCTCGTGGTCTCGTTCGTAGCGCTCTCCACGCTGTGGCGCTCACCGCAGCTGCAGGAGCAGCGTCGCAGGCGGCTTGTGGCGATACCCCGGCCGCTGGAATGGCTCGCCGCTCTGATCGGCCTGGGGCTGTTCGCGCTAGTGCTCTACAGCGGCTTCCACGGAGCTCAGGTGGCCAACGCCAACTTCTCGGTCACCTTCATCTACGTCATCTTCTGGGTGGGCCTGCCGGTCGCGAGCGTCCTCTTCGGCGATGTCTTCCGCGCGTTCAGCCCATGGCGGACCTGTGCGCGTGTGATCGAGGCGCTGATGCGGCGTCTGGGTGGCCGCTCAGAGCCGTTGCTGGCCTATCCGGGGTGGCTTGGCAACTGGCCGGCGATCGCAGGAATCGTTGGGTTCGCCTGGCTGGAGCTCGTTTACGTTGAACGTGACAACCCATCGATCCTGGCGGCGCTGTCGCTCGGCTACTTCCTCGTGATGCTCGTGGGGATGGTGCTGTTCGGTGTGGAGGAGTGGGGAGGAGAGGCCGATGCCTTCAGCGTCTACTTCGGCCTGCTCGCCAGGCTCTCGGCACTTGTGCGGGGCGCGGATGGAGCCCTGTATCTGCGCCGGCCCCTGAGCGGGGTCACCGATCTGCGCATCCGCTCGGGCACCGTCGTGCTGGTCTGCACGCTCATCGGTACCACCACATTCGACGGCTTCTCCAACGGCGGTATCTGGCGCAACAACGAGCCCAGCATACAGAGCCTGTTTGCCGATCTCGGGCTCTCCTCCACGCCCGCGCAGGAGCTGACCTACTCCGTCGGGCTGGTTCTCTGCATCCTGCTGATCCTCGCCGTATACCGCGTCGGCATCCTCGGCGTCAGCAGCGTGAGCGATCGCTACGGCGCACAGGTGCTGTGGCGCGACTTCGCCCACACGCTCGTGCCGATCGCCTTCGCCTACGTGCTCGCCCACTACTTCTCGCTGCTTCTGTGGCAGAGCCAGGCCATGGGCTACCTGATCTCAGACCCATTGGGCAACGGGTCGAACCTGTTCGGGACCGCCGGCTATCAGATCGACTACCACGTGATCTCCTACGCGGGCATCTGGTACGTGCAGGTCGCAGCACTCGTGGGCGGTCACGTCGGCGGGCTTGCACTCGCTCACGATCGGGCCCTGACGCTGTATCGCGACCCCGAAGAGGCGGTGCGCAGCCAGTACTGGATGCTGGCGGTGATGGTGGCCTTCACGAGCTTCGGGCTGTGGCTGCTCTCCTCGGTCGGCACGTGAGCCGACGCCGGTGATAGATTTTGGGCGATGGTGCTGGCCTGCCTGACCCATTGGTACATCTCGATGCTCTACGTCGTGCCCGTCGTGACGGTTGGCGGCTGGGGCTGGTGGAGCTCGAAGCGGATGGCGCGCAGGAAGGCCGCCGGCGGCTCGCAGGTGAGCATGCAAGCGGCCGAGGCAGCGGACAGCGGGGGCGCTGCAAAGGTTCGCCCAGCCGTCCATTTCGACCTTTCGTAATTTCTTAACGTCCGTTGAGGCGGGCCTGAGTAGCATGGTGTTCGCTACGTCTATGACCTCACAGACATTGATCCGCCCGGCCGTCGATGGGTTGACCGAGAGGTTCGATCCGACGGCGTGCTTGGACGAGCGTGTACGCCACACGGCGGCGGGCACCGACCCGGTGGTTCCCGGGCGCTACATCCAACTCGACGGGCCCGAGCGTACCCTGCTCATCCCCCTGGGCAGCGAGCCGATCCACATCGGCCGCGGTCTCTCAGCGGATTTGCATCTCGACGAGAGCTCGGTCTCGCGGCGTCATGCGATTCTCGTACCCCGTCCTACGGGTGCGCGGGTCCTGGACGACCGCAGCTCCAACGGCACATACGTCAACGGGCGGCGCATCCAGCAGGCTGATCTCGCCAACGGCGATGTGATCATGCTGGGGCGAATCATGCTGCGCTACCTGGAGATTTAGCCCTCGACAGCGAAGGCCGGCTCGACCGAGCCCTCCCGGGCACGCCACTCCTGCAAGCTGGCGAGGGAGCCGTCGATGATGCGGTTCAGGAACTCGGTGCGGTCGTTGATGTGTGGAAACGGCATCCCAGGGACGGGAACCTCGAGAAACTCGCAGAGAGGCTCCCACCCGTCCGATGCGTTCCACACGAGCAGGCGCTCAGGTGCGATCGCTCCCCGCACCTTGTCGTTGTGGCGCTGCATCGCCGCGATCATCTGCCCAGGCTCGGCGTGGCCACGGGCGAATGTTCCCTCGCCCTGCCACAACAGCCCGTCGATCATGCTGAGAAACCCGCGCCACCGGGGGTCGACGTGGCCCTGGGCGCTCGAGAGCAGCCTAACCAGCGACTCGCCGTTGCGAACTGACCACACCGTCTGGCGCATGCTGCGCTCCCACGTCTCGGGGTCGCGGACACTGAGGAGTACCTTGGCGTCCGGGTAGAACTCGGCGAGCTCGCGGTAGAAGTAGCCGCCGGGCCAGTCCACGGTGGACTGGTAGCCGTCGAATATCTCTGGCCAGTTGGTGTCGCCTGCGAGGGCCTGCTCCCACAGAGTCGCCTGCTGGAGGTCTGCGAGGACGTTGACCATGTGGTAGCAGGGGCCGACCCCGAGCATCTCCAGAGCCATCTTCTGGGTCAGCGTGCCCGTACGTGGCATGCCCGCGCCTATCAGCCTCATGGTTCTCCTTGCGCTGCTCGCCATTCGCTCTCGACGCGGCCCCTAGCCACGTCGCCGGTGAGATTGCGCCCCTCTGCAGCGCATCCGGCGCGTGGCGAACTTTAGCTGAGGCCCGCGGCTAGGTCTGAAGCGAGCGCTCCTCGGGTTCCTTCGAGGGCAGATCGGCCTCGAGGAAGGGCAGCACGTCGATCAGGCCTGTGAGCTCGAACAGGCGCTGGACTGCGCTCGGCCCTGGTATCAACGCGAACTCGTAGCCGCTGCGCTCACAGATCTTGCCCGTGAGCACGATCGCCGCCAGTCCCGTTGAATCGATGAACAGCAGCCTGCTGAGATCCAGCGTGAGAGCGCTCGTGGACTCCGCGGGCACTCGCGCCACGGTTGCTTCCAGGCTCGGCACCGATGCGATGTCGAGTTCGCCCCGGAGGTACAGCGTCGTGTGCCCGCTGCGATCTACAGCCTCGATGTCCAGGCCGGTCGGGGGCAAGGGCTCGATCATAGATCGCATCCAGGGCTATACGAGCAGCGATGTGTCTTGGACATTACAACCTCCGCACACGATGTTGGCTGTGCGAGAGTCCCCCCCGGCTGCACGGCCTCGCGGCTCACTCGGGAGCCGCCGACCCTGCTGTGCCAGCGTGTCCTACCGCGATGGCTTTTGCGCCTTCACAACCCGTACCGAGCCACGAAGGACGCAGCCGGAACTCTAGCGCACGGGTGCGCCTCAGCATGAGATAGTGCGTATGTGCACGACGCCCATGGGCAGGCGGGGCAACCGCCCAGGACGTCCGCGAGACAGGGCGAGCCGGCGCGGCGCCGAGCGGTGCTCGTAATCGGCGAATCGGCAGGCCTCGGCGCGGCATTGATGCGTCGGCTGGAGCAGGGCGGTCTCGCGGTCCCTGGCTACGGTGGCCGGTGCGCCTGGCGCTGCATCGGGCACAGCGTTGTACAAGGCGCTCTCGGCTCTGGACACGCTGGCGGCGCTGCTGCTGGCCGCCGTGTGCATGGCAGCGCTCGTGCGGCGTCTCAGCCGCCCCCGTCTGACCACTCTGCTCGGAGCCCGAGCCGCGCCGGCACGAAACCACGTGCTGCTCGTTGGCTTCGGTCAGGTGGGCTTCCGTCTGGCCCAGGAGCTGCGCCGCCGTGGCGTTGCTGTGCTCGGCGTGGAGCAGGACCCCGACGCTCAGCGCGTGCGTCTCGCACGTGCTGCCGGCATCCCTGTGGCGATCGCTCGCGGGGACGACAGGGAGACGCTGGAGCGCCTGGGGACCTCGGCGATGGCGAGGTCGCGACCGAGACCGACTCGCTGCTGCACCTCGGGCGCATCTGCGACGCTCACAAGATCGCCTCGCAGACGCTCGTGAGCGGGCTTCTCGGCCCCGACCCCACCACTGCCAACGTACCCACGGTTGGCTAGCCTCAGCGGCCATGGCTGATACCAGCACCATCGCTTCGCTTGCGACCGCCGGTGGCACCTTGATCCTGGCCGTGGCGACTTTCTCCTCGACTCGTTCGGCCAACCGCGCCGCACGAGTGTCCGAGCAGGCGCTTCAAGTAGGGCTGCGCCCCGTACTGTTCAGCGCGAACGCGCAGGATCCACCGATGAAGGTCGGCTTCGTCGACGACCACTGGTTGCACCTGCACGACGGTCTCGGCGCTGCTCAGATCTCTTCTGAGCGCCTCTACTTCGCGATCCCGCTGCGCAACGTGGCCTCTGGCCTCGCGGTCCTCCACGGCTGGACGATGAGAGGCGGAAGGCCCACGGGCGAGACGGAGCGCCCCACGCTCGAGGAATTTCACCGCCTTCAGCGCGACCTCTACGTCCCCGCCGGGAGCGTGAGCTTCTGGCAGGCCGCCCTACGCGACCCCAACGCCCCTCTTTACGTGTCGATGCGGGAGGCCGTTCAGCAGGGAAGCGGCATCACCGTGGACATCCTCTACGGCGATCACGAGGGGGGGCAGCGCGCAATCACGCGCTTCTTCATGTCGCCCCGCACGCATGGCAACGAGGACGAGCCATGGCTGTGGCTGTGCGCCACGGCACGCCACTGGAACCTCGATCGCGCAGATCCGCGCTAAGGGTGCCCCGCGGGGGACGCCGGTTCACCAGGCTTCGCGCCCGCCGGTGCTCGCGGCGGAGGCCGACTCGCCGCCGGCCGTGGGGGGCGCCCGGCGCGCGCGGTGCCGGCGCACGTAGGCGACGAACAGGAGGCCGAGCACGACGATCACTACCAGCGCGACGATTGCACCGGTTGGGGCCTTTGACCCGCTCTCGGGAGTCCAATAGAGCACGCCGTTGACGTTGCCCTTTCGCATGCCAACCTGAATCGGGACCCGCCAGTCGAAGATCTTGGTCAGCTTGGCCTGGTTTGTGACCTGAGGGGGAAGCGCCGGGGACATCCAGTGGATGCGGTGGTCATGCCATTCCAACTGGCCCGTGCGGTCCACCACGACCCAGTTGGGCGTGGCGCTGGGCGAGGCCGAAGGGGGGACCTTGACGTTGCCGTAGAAGTTCTGGTTGAGGTAGTAGGCGGGGGAGCGCGTGTTGAGCTCGACGGTGCCGTTGGCGAGCACACGCGCATAGGGTTCGCCCTGATAGCCGTAGACGATCACGGCTTGGCCGCTGTGGTTGGTGAGCAGCAGGCGATCTGCGAACTCCAGCACCTGCAGGCTGACGCCAGACACGCTCGGTTCGACGCCTGTTATCTGGGAGCGGAAGTGATAGCTGGAGCCCTGATCGCTGATCGGGTTCTCGCTCTCGCTGGTCGGGCTCCGGGCAGGTCCCTGGGCTTGCACGGTGGCCGGGAGCGCAAGCGCTGCAGCCGCGAGCGTGGCGAAGATGAGACGACGGGACATCAGGCTCCTCGCTCGAGGACTCTACTCGTGAAGCGCGTTGGCGATGCCAATCACGACGTACGCGCCGATGCCGACCCCGAGCAGCCGCCTGAACCAGTTCTCGCCTCGGCGGCCCTCTTCGTAGGACCACACGCTGAGTGCGGCATAGAAGACGGCCGTGAACACCCGGTGTGCCGAGCCGGCCGTGAGGCGCGCGGCGAGCACTGAGGCGAAGGCGGCCAGCAGCGGCGGATTGGGGAACTGGACGAGCGGGAAGCGCTGAGGCCAGCTCCATTTCGACACGTAGTGCTCCTTCTGCTCCGGGCCCCAGACGGCGCCATTGCCAGCGATGTTCGCAGAGATCCATCTACGGGCTTGAGGTGAGGCAACCGAGGGGCTACCGTGGGAAGGCAGTGACGGCACACCGGCTGCATCTGCTCCGTTGCCCGGCCCGAACGGCCTGAGCGCGATGGCCGCCCCTCGCGAGACCCTCGTGATGGCAAGCGGCGTCCAGGGCGGCGGAGCACATCCGGCGGTCGCGCACGACACGCTGATGGTGGTGGCGATGATCGTCGCGATGGTCGGGGCAGCAGTGCTGATCTACCTCTACATCCGCCGTCGGGCTGGGCGTCAGCAGCCGGTCAGCGACCAGTGGCGGGCGCTGGCGGTGATGGGTGAGCTCTGCCCCCACGGCTGGCAGGCCCAGATCACTCTGTATGGCTGGGGTGCGCCGATGCCGGCCGATGCGCCGCCCTCGCGCGTGCCGCTGGTGGAGCTGGAATGGAAGCAGTTCGCCGAGGAGGCCGGGCGGGTGGCGGTGGCGCGGAGGGTGTGGGCGCCGACGATTGCCGAGGCGCTGCAGTCGATGGTTGAGGACCGCCGCACAGACGTTGCTCTCGAGCAGATCGAGCAGGAGGCGGATGGGGACGAGAACGTGTGGTGGAACGACTGAGTGACGTCCGGGAGAGATGTGCCCGTTTGGTCCCTGGTGTACGACGTGGGTCTTCCGCGCGATGAGAGGTGTGGAGTCACGGTCGATATCCTCGCTCTGTGGCCGACCTTCCTGAGATCATCAGCGGACCCGCTCCGATCCAGGTTCCCCGTGAGGGGGAGACCTACCGCTGGAAGGTGATGAACGGCCGAGCCGAACAGCACGTGTACGTAGAGATCGCCGGAGGGCTCCGGGCCGAGGCTTACCCGGAGCCGTTGCGCTCGGCGATCGACTCGAAGGGTGAGTCGGTGTTGCGGGTGCTGCTATCCCGCAAGCACGTACCTACACGGATCAAGATCACCTCGGCCGGGATCAGCGAAGTCGGCTCGGACCTCCAGCGACGAATCGTCTCGCTGTAGCTCAGCGGGTGGTGTCCTGGTTTTCACCGTTGGCGTCCCCTGGGACGGTGTGGTACCGGCGAGTTCGAACACGTAGGGCGTGACTTCATCGACCGGGAAGTTGTAACCGTCGGTCTGCCCTAATTCGAGTGTCACAGTGCCTGTGGGACCGGTGAAGGGCTGGTCTTTGCACGTTTTGCTAGTGATCTGCAGATACACATTGCCGGGGGTGAAGATTCCCGGGTAGCGGTCGGCGATCTTGCGCGGGTTGAACAAGCTCACTGCGTAGTGTTCTTCGATTTCTACTTTTGGAGGCGAGTGGTATTCGAAGGTGAAAGGCAGGGAGGTGGACACCGCACCTGCGACTTCGACGCTGACTTCGGAAAGGGAGGAGTACCCAGCTCTTGGCGGCCGTCGCCATTTCCGCCTGAGCTCCGCCGCGTCAGGCTCGAGGGAGGTAATCGTCGTGCAGCCAGGCCACAGTCGCCTCGAGGCCGGCGGCGTACTCCACCCGCGGCTCCCAACCGAGTACCTCTCGGGCCTTGCGGTTACTGAAGTCCTGGCTGCAGCCGAGCACCTGGACCGCCTGCCGGGAAAGCAGGGGTTGCAGGCTCAACCCTGTGAATCGCCGAACCAGTCGATAGCTGTGCTCGAGGGAGAAGCCGATTGGGCTTGCCATCCGGTAGGGCATGCTCCAACGCACCCGCCGGCAGCCGAGACCGGCAGCGAGGTCGTCGGTGAGCTCTCTCCAGGTGACAGGCAGGCCGTCACTGACATTGAAAGCCTGCCCCGAGGCCGATTCGCTACGCAGCGCCAGCAGCGCAGCATCGACGAGGTTGTCTACGTAGCAGAGGCCCGCGACTGCGCGACCGCGGTCGATGAGCAGCATGTTGCGAGCACGGATCGCGCGTGCGATCTCGCCGACGACATCTTCCGAACCGGGCCCGTAGACGGTGGCCGGGCGCAGGATCACGGTGCTCAGGGCGTACGCTGCTTCGGCGTCTCGGACCCTCTGCTCGGCATCGAGCTTGGTCTGGGCATACCAGTTGCGAAAGCGCCTGGAGGTGTAGTCCTCATCGATGAGCGACCCCTCGGGGTGCCCGTAGACATCTGTGGTGCTGAAATGGATGAAGCGCTTCACCGATGCATCGACGCTGGCCTTGACCAGGGCGCGCGTACCTTCGACGTTGATCTGGGAGATCTCCTGGACGGTAGCCCAGTCTGAGACGAGCGCGCCGCAGTGAAAGACGTAGTCGCAGTCGGCTACCGCGCGTGCCAGCGACGCTGCATCGGTGAGGTCCCCGACGGCCATCTCGACGTCCAGTTCCTCGAGCGCCGTGGTGTCGCTGCTTGCGCGGACCAGGCAACGGACCGGGTAGCCCTCCTGCGCCAGACGCCTGGCCAGGCGCCCGCCGATGAAGCCGCTTGCGCCCGTGACGAGACACACATCCTCACGTGTGACATCGACGGCTTTGCCGCTGGAGCCCGCCGAGCGCTCGGCCGCGGGCGCTACGGGGCTTGCGTTCCGGCGCAGCGTCGCTTTGGCGATGTCGCGTACGACCGACCAGTTGTTGCCGGCGGAGCCATGGCAGTCGGCGAGCACGGCGTCGAGCGCGTCGAGGAAGCTGCGTGCCTCGGCCTCGGAGAGCGTCAACGGCGGCAGCAGCTTGATCACGTCGTTCTTGCCAGCCGCCATCGTGATCACGCCGTGGTCGCGATGGAGCGGGATAACGATCAGCTGCGGGAAGAGACCCTCGCTGGCCATGTGGATGAGACGCCAATTGAGCTTCGCCACGCGCGAGCTGGGCGCGCCCAGCTCGATTCCGATCATGAGCCCGCTGCCGCGGATCTCATTGACCATCTCATAACGCTGCTGCAGCTCTGAGAGGCCGTTCATGAGCAGGGCGCCCATGTCCGTGGTGTGCTCGATGAGCCGGTCGCGCTCGATGATGCGCAGCGTGGCCAGCCCCGCCGCGGCGGACAGCCGGTTGCGGCCAAAGGTCGACTGGTGCACGTAGGAGCGCTCGAGCGTGCCCACTGCCTTCTGGTAGATCCCGCGGCTGGTGACCATGGCCGCGACTGGCATGTAGCCGCCGCTGAGCGCCTTGCCGACGAGTACGAAGTCAGGCTCGAGGTCCCAGTGCTCGAGCGCGAACCACCTGCCGGTGCGCCCGAGGCCCGTCTGGACCTCGTCGAGGATGAACATGGTCCCGTAGCGCCGGCACAGCGCCTGTGCTGCCTGCAGATAGCCAACGGGCGGGAGCGTCACCATGCGGCCCTGGATCGGCTCGACGATGAAGGCCGCTACGTCCTTCTTACGCAGCTCTGCCTCCAGACGCGCCAGGTCACCGAAGGGCACGCGAGCGCAGCCCGGCAAAAGCGGGCCGAAGCCCTCCTTGAAGAACTCGTCGCCAACCAGTGACAGCGGGCCGAGGGTGACACCGTGGAAGCTGTTCTCGCAGGAGATCAGGCGTGGCCGGCCGGTGGCCGCGCGTGCGAACTTGATCGCCGAGTCGACGGCCTCGGCTCCCGTGCTGGCGAAGAACACGGCCTCGAGAGCGGCGGGCAGCCGCTCGCAGAGCGCCTCGGCGAGCATGCCGGCGAGCGCGGAGTAGTGGATCTGCACCCCGTCCACGAGGTCTGCCGCGAGTGCTCCCTGCAAGACCTCACGGACGTCGGGATGGTTGTGCCCCAGGCTGGCGAAGCCCTCACCGGTGTGGAAGTCGAGATAGGCCCGACCCTTGGCGTCGTAGAGATGGGACCCACGGGCGGAGACGTACTCCTTGTCGAAGCCGAGGATCCGCAGCACTTCGACAAGCGAGGGGTCGAGGTGGCGGCCGGCCAGCTCGAGGGTCTCCTCGGTGCGCGCGCGGGCATCGGCGAGAACACCGAGGGAATCGGTGGCCTGCACGGATTCGGCGCCGGCGCTCATCAGGCAGCGAGCCTAGTCAACCGGGTGGCGGAGGGCGGCACGGAGGCGGCTCGGAAGACCGATCAGCTCTAACGCCGCCTGCGGCGTCGCGCACTGAGAATGGTACCCCATGGGCGAGCAGCCACAGGACGAAGAAGCGCTCGGTTCGTCAGCCGTTCGGGCTGGCGAGGCTTTCCAGAGCGTTTGTTTCGCGGGCTTCCAGGGCGCCCTTGGCGAGCGAGGCGAGCCTTGCGGACGGGATGCCCGCTCGACGCAGCTGGGTCTCGGTCACAACGATCGCCGCGCCGGATTCGGCGCTCGAGAGGATGCCGCTCGCGCCGACGCTGCTGAGCACCGCGGCGACCCGGGTGCCGCCGGCGGCCCTGCTCGCCAGCACGCGGCGCAGTTCACGGTGAAGGCTCTGGAAATGGGCGTACTGGCGTTGTGCGTCCGCGTAGTCGTGCGCGCGGATCGCTGTGGAGTCCCGGTTGATCGTGACGAGCAGAGTGTCGGTGATGGCGACGGCTCGAGCGCTGCTCGTGAGCATCGCCAGCTCGGCGGCCCGAAGGGTGGTGCAGAGGGTCGCTTCTGCGGCGGGCGCGGCGGCGCAGGAGCGTAGAGCCGGCACCCTGGATGCTCGCGGCCTTGCCAGCTGGCGGAACCTGTTGTCGGGCGGGTCGCCGATGATGCGGTAGTCGTCGATCACCCTCACGTTCGCGTCGTTGCCGTCGAGCGCCGTGCCTTTCGCTCCAAGTTCGTCAAGCACGGTGGACCAGGCGAGCCCCGAGTTCAGGCCGAGGGAGACCGACAGGCCATGTGCCTTCCAGGCTTCTTCGAGTGCCGGCCCGAGGTCTTCGCGAGCCTGTTCCTTGATTTCTTTTCTGCGAGCTTCGCTCACTTTCCGCCTCGGGGGCGTACTTTTCGGTCCCTGCCCGCCGCCGGCCGGAGGGGAGTTGGTTTTGACGTTGTTGCCCGATGCGGGGCTGGTCGCGCTGACCGTCAGGGTCATGCTCTCCTTGACGTGGGTCGGCGCAGGCAGGCACGTGCAGTGGCTGGTCCCGTCGAAGGAGAACGTCCTGGTTCTCCCCGCGGGCTTGCCCGGCGTGAACTCGAATGGTGCGAGGATCGCTTCGTATTCCGCCAGCTGTGCCGGGGAGAAGGTTTCTTGTTTGAGCAGCATCTCGTTGGGCTGCACGAGCTGGTCGAATTCCGCCGAGCCGCAGCGCCCCTTTTGGGCTTCGTGCTCGGGGACCTGCTCCGGGACGCCGAGCGCGATGTACTTCCAGCCACGGTTGGGGTAGTCGCTGGTCTCATTCAGGAACCAGCCGTTCGCCGCCGGGTTCTTCGCCGACGCGAGCGAGATCGTCGATGTGGAGTCGTAGCAGTCGTTGTTGCCTTCCACTGAGGATGACCCGCTGACCGTCGTGAAATCAAGGGCCAGGGCCCCGTCCGCCCCAGCCGAGTTTGAGGTGGCGGTCCAAGAGACCGTCCGCAGCTGATGCGCCGGCTCTCCTGGGGTCGGGAACACCTCGATCGACATGTTCCCCGAGTAGGTGATTGTCACCGGCGGCAGGCGCGATGCTGAAGCGACAGCAGTCTCGGCGAGGCCAGCGCCCTCGAGAGCAACCAAGGCTCCAATGACGACGCCGCAATAGTTCCCCAGGGAGCAAGGCCAGTGAGCACCGATCCGCGCGGCCAGGGCACGTCGCCTCAACACCATTCCGGCAAGCTACCAGCCGTCTGGACTCGCGGGGCTGACGGCTGAAAAAGCCGTGGTAGGTGGGCCCAATCGGGGCCGCGGCAAGATTCGAACTTGCGACCTCTCGCTCCGGAGGCGCCTTGCGGGAGGGTCGTTTTGGGGTGAAAACCGCATTGTAATGCGGGATTGCGGCATGGGGCGCGCTGGTGTGCCTTTCGGCGGATGGCCGCGATTTACGGGCGTTTCGGGGCGATAATGGCAGGGCTGCCATTTCCCTGGACCTCGTTCGGCTGCGTAGCCGGGCCTGGACGGGCCGCTTGGTCTGCACCATCGGCACGCACACATAGGATCGACGGATGCTCACGATCGCAGAGGCGGCGGAGAGAGTCGGTCGAACTCCTGGCACGGTTCGTCGCTGGATTCGCGAGGGTCGTCTTCCGGCGGACACGGAGCGGGGCTCGCGCCTGATCCACGCTGCCGATCTTGACGTGGTGCGCGACTCGATCTATCCGATGTTGCCAGTGCCGCTGGAGTGGCAGCGGCTTGAGGACGGCACGCCCGCGCCGAATTGGGTCGCGGGTGTGGCGCTCTCGCGGCTGGGACGTTGAAGCCCTGGATTGCATCCGAGCGGACGGCCATCCTGGTCGATCATGGACGACGAGCCAATCACCGCTGAGGCGACCGACCCCGAGGGCAGGCGGGTGATCTTGGCTGATGCGGTCTGGCGCGAGAAGATCGTCCGTGACCATCCGGAGATCGACCCGCATATGTCCGATGTCGATCAGGTCGACCGATACATCGCACGGAAGCTCGATGAGTCGCATCCGTTGTCGCCGAGGTCGATCAACATGACCGTGACTTTGCTGGGAGCGATCCTGGAGGGTGCGGTTGAGCGAGAGCTGATCCCGCGCAACCCGGCGAGGGGCCGTGGTCGTCGGGTCCGTGAACGTGCCACGCGTCGCAGCTACCTGAAGACCGCCGAGCAGATAGGTGCCCTGCTCGACGCGGCAGCTCGATTGGATGCCAGTGCTCGCAAAGGTCGTCAGCACGTCGAGCGGCGGGCGATGATCGCCGTGCTCGTGTTCGTCGGCCTGCGCGTAGGCGAGTTGCTGGCGCTGCAATGGCGCGACATCGATATGTCCGGCGGCTGGATGTACGTCGAGGAATCCAAGACCGACGCTGGACGACGGCGCATCAAGATCAGAGGCGCGCTCCAAGCAGAGCTGGTGCGCGTGCGGGAGCGCCAAGCCGAACCGGGGCCGGATCGAGTCGTGTTCGCCACGTCCACCGGCAAACGGCAGAGCGCCGACAACTTCCGCTCGCGGGTGCTCAGACCCTCGGTGACCGAGGCCAATCGGGCGCTGTCGCCCGGCAGTCGCCACCGCTACCGGACGGGATTACGCCGCACTCTCTCCGGCGAACATTCGCAAGCGTGCTGTATGCGCTCGGTGAGGACCCAGGAATCGTCATGGACGAGATGGGGCACACGACCCGGCGCTTGCGCTCCGCGTCTACCGCCAGGCGATGCGCAGGGGAGAGGGGGAGAAGGCGGCGCTCAAGGCGCTGGTTGAGGGCGTGAAACGGAAGTCGGTGCAGACGGGCCGTCCAGCGACCGAGACACGAACATCCAGTGGACGGACAATCCCCCGTCACAAACTTATCCGTGACGACGAGGGTCTAGCGGTCGCCGCTAGGCGACTTGAAGCAGTCGTCTGCCTCTAGCGAGTCGGCGATCGCCGAGAGGGCATTTACTGCATATCTTGCGACGTCGTGTAGAGACGTACCGCCATGTCGCCCGTCCTTGAGCAGGTTCCTCAAGGGTTCTGGGGGGTCTGGTCCACCAAGCGTCGTGAGGATGGTCAGGGCGCCCTCGATCTGTAGAAGCACGATCGGCAGCGGGTCCAACGAGTCAGGTTCCACATAGGGCCGGTGCTGTATCGCGATGCGCTCACGCGCCGCTTCGATGGCCTTCCCGAGAAGGTCTTGAAGTCTCGCGACCTGTGTAAGCCGTCGAAGCCACATCTCGCTCTCAAGGGCGTGCTTACGCTCGGCCATCTCCTGCTCGTGAGCGGTCGTCGTCGCGTCTAGTAGCTGCGCCTCGTGGTTCATCTCCTCCTTATGGGCGCTGGCCTGCTCACTGCGAGACTCGTGTGCTTCGCGTACGGTGGTCCGCGCGTAGTAGACGGTCACAAGTGCAGCAATTGCAGCCAGGACGACGGCGACGTTGGCGACCATTCCCTGACGATAGATAGCGTGCCGGTCGCGCTCTCTGACATCCCCGCGCTCGCGATAAACACGGAGGCAGAGTGCTACGGGTTGGATCTACCTCACATTTGAGGAGCGGCATCTGGCTGCTGCTCCCGTCTGCTTGCAGCTCGCAGCTCGCCGACGAAGTGCCTGAAATGGCAGTCGGTGGCAGACAAGCCCTCAAACGACCGACCTCAAGCCTCAACCGACGAAGCCGCCAACCCCCGAACCCTGCTCCAGCAAAGCCATTCCAACCATGCGCCCGGCAAGATTCGAACTTGCGACCTCTCGCTCCGGAGGCGAGCGCTCTATCCACTGAGCTACGGGCGCAGACGGTGTCGCACAGACGCCATCCCGGGCTCGGAGCTTAGCGCCGCAGGGTGGTGCCCGCATCGGCTGGTTCTCCGTCGCTACCGTTGCGCTTATGGACCTTTCGCTGTTCTTCCTTGGCACGGCCGGCTCCGTCCCCAGCGCCCGTCGCGGTCTGCCCGCGGTGCTGATCAGGCGTGGCGGGGATCGCCTGCTGTTCGACTGCGGAGAAGGCACCCAGCGCCAGCTGCTGCGCTCGGTGGGACTGCTCGACCTGGACACGGTCTTCATCACGCACTTCCACGCCGATCACTGGCTGGGGCTGCCGGGGATGCTCAAGTCGTTCGGTCTTCGTGAGCGCACCGAGCCGCTGACTGTCTATGGCCCCCGCGGCCTGGGTGAGCTGATGGGGGTGATGCGCGTGATCTATGGGCGCCTGCCCTACAAGCTGAACATCGAGGAGCTCGATCCCGCTCAGACAGTTCAGCGCGATGGCTACCTGATAGCCGCCATCCCCGTTCGCCACAAGGGCGAGGGCGCCTTCGGCTATGCGCTGGTGGAGGACCCGCGACCTGGGCATCTGGATGCGGCCCTGGCGGAGAAGCTCGGTGTGACGCCTGGGCCTGACTTCGGGCGCTTGCAGCGTGGCGAGACAGTCGCCGGGGTGAGCCCCGAGCAGGTGATGGGGCCGACGCGGGAGGGGCGCAAGGTGGTGCTCTCGGGTGACACGGCGCCGTGCGAGGCGCTCGCACTCGCAGCCCACCAGGCCGATGTGCTCGTACACGAGGCCACGTTCACGGAGGAGGAGGGTGAGCGCGCTCGTATGACCCAGCACAGCACCGCCTCTCAGGCGGCCACGCTCGCACGCCATGCCGAGGTGCGCCTGCTCGCGCTGACCCACTTCTCGAGTCGCTACGCCGGCGGTGAGCTGCGCGAGGAGGCCCGCGCGGTGTTCGCCGACACGGAGGCGCCTCGTGACTTCGACACGATCGAGGTGCCCTTCCCCGAGCGCGGTCGCGCCACGCTCATGCGCTGGTCTGAGCGCCAGGCGCGCGAGCGCAGCCAGCAGCACGAGGGCTCTCCCGAGCGGCCCGAGGCCGCCGTCGTATCGCCCTGATACATTCCGGTTGCTCCTTTAACCCGGTCCCGCGAGGCCAGGAAGGAATCGATGCAGGGCAACGAGAAGGTCGTCCTCCGCGAGGAGGAAGTCGGTCGAGCGCTGACACGCATCGCGCACGAGATCATCGAGCGCAACCCCAGCGATCCCGCTCCCGCGTTGGTTGGCATCCACAGCCGCGGCGCCTTTCTGGCCGAGCGTTTGCACGCGCTGCTGGAGGATCTGCTCGACGCGCCTGTGCCGCTCGGAGACCTCGACATCGGCTTCTACCGTGACGACGTGGCCACGCGGCCCGAGGCGCCGATCCTGCACGCCTCGCACATCGACTTCGACGTCACGGGCCTGACGGTGGTGATCGTCGATGACGTCCTGTTCACAGGGCGCACGGTGCGCGCTGCAATCGAGGCGTTGTTCGCCTACGGCCGCCCGGCGCGCGTGCAGCTGGCGGTGCTCGCCGACCGCGGTCACCGTGAGCTGCCGATTCGCCCCGACTACGTTGGTAAGAACCTTCCCACCTCACGCTCAGAGCACGTGCATGTCCGCCTGCGTGAGCTGGACGGCCTCGACGAGGTCGCCATCTCCCTGGGGACGCATGACGGCGCTGGATCGGCGTCCTCGGTCGCTCGCGTACCGAAGCCGGGCGACACTCGCTCCGCTCGCATCCCCGTTTCGTCCAGCACGCCCCGCTCCCTGCGTCCTGGACCAGCTTGTCCTGCGTCCCCAGGGGAGCGTGCGGTATGAACCATCTGCTCTCAATCGAGGATCTGGACCGTGCGGGGATCGAACGCATCGTCACCCAGGCCGAGCGCTTCGCCGAGGTCTCAGACCGGGAGATCAAGAAGGTGCCTGCGCTGCGTGGGCGCATGGTGCTCAACCTCTTCTACGAGGCCTCCACGCGGACGCGCAGCTCGTTCGAGCTCGCCGCCAAGCGCTTGTCTGCCGACGTGGTCAACTTCGCCGCCAGCGGATCGAGCGTGGAGAAGGGCGAGTCGCTGAAGGACACCGTGCTCACGTTGAGTGCGCACAAGCCCGACGCGATCGTGTTGCGCACGCCCTGGGCCGGTGCGGCGGAGCTCGTCTCGAAATGGTGTAGCGCGGCGATCGTCAACGCGGGCGACGGCAAGCACGAGCACCCAACACAGGCCCTGCTCGACGTCTACACGCTGCGCCGGCGCGTGGGGCAGATCGACGGGGCCTCGATCTGGATCGTGGGGGACGTGGCGCACTCGCGCGTGGCGCGCTCGAACGTGCTTGCCTTCCAGCGCATGGGCGCCAAGGTCACACTCGCGGGTCCGCCCACGCTGATCCCGCGCGGCATCGAGGAGCTCGGCTGCGAGGTTCGCTACACGCTCGACGAGCTCCCCTCGGCCGACATCGTCTACGCGCTGCGGATGCAGCACGAGCGCATGAGCGAGATGAGGGTGCCCTCGATGCGCGAGTACGCCACCTGGTACCAGATCAACGGCCGGCGCTTGACGCCAAATCAAGTTCTGATGCACCCCGGCCCGGTCAACCGGGGCGTGGAGCTCTCGGGGGAGGTGGTCGACTCGCCCCAGGCGGTTATCACTGCGCAGGTGGAGGCTGGCGTGGTGGTGCGCATGGCTGTGCTCTATGAGCTGCTTGCCGGCGCGCGTGAGCAGCGCCCGGCCGGTGGGCGCTCGCGTCCCCCCGAGCCCAGCGCCGTGGGCGGGGCTGCCAGGTGAGCGCTCCCGAACGCCTCGTTGGCTGTGCGCTCGAGCACGCTGAGCTGTTGCTCAGCGACGTGCGCGTGCTCGATCCTCGTGCGGGGATCGACGCCCGCCGTGACGTGCGTATTCGCGACGGCCGGATCGCCGAGCTGCAGGAGCCCGCGACGCTGCAGGCGCACGAGGGCGAGGAGCTGATCGAGGGCCATGGACGCCTCACGCTCACGCCCGCGTTCTTCGACCCACACGTGCATCTGCGCACACCCGGGCAGGAGCACAAGGAGGACATCGAATCGGGCACGAGGGCTGCGGCCGCTGGCGGCTTCGCTGGCGTGATTGCGATGCCCAACACCGATCCCGTGCTCGACTCGGCGCCGCTGCTGCGCTCGCTGCGCGACGCGGCCACGCGTCAGGCGCGGGTGCCGGTGGGCTTCCTTCCCGCGATCACCCGGGGGCTGCAGGGCGAGCAGATGAGCGAGATGGCGGAGCTGCGCGAGGAGGGGGCCCTCGGCTTCAGCGACGACGGCAAGCCCGTCACCAGCGCGGGCATGCTGCGCAAGGCGCTGCAGTATCAGCGGCTGTGCGGCGGTGTGCTGGCGCTGCACGAGGAGGACCCCACGCTCTCGCGCAAAGGCTCGATGAACGAGGGTGCAGTCAGCGCGGCCCTCGGGATCGCCGGCATCCCCACTGTGGCCGAGTCCACGATGGTCGCTCGTGACGCTGCTCTGGCCGGCTATGAGGACGGGCGCGTGCACTTCCAGCACCTCAGCTGCGCCGCCTCGGTCAACGCCGTCGAGCAGGCGAAGCTCCATGGCTGGCGGGTCAGCGCGGAGGTCTCGCCGCACCATCTGCTGCTCACCGACGAGGACGTGCGCCCGATGGACACACGCATGAAGATGCATCCACCCTTGACGATGGAGTCCGACCGTCAGGCGCTGATCGCGGGGCTGCGCTCGGGCGTCATCGACTGTGTGGCCACAGATCACGCGCCGCATGCGCGCGATGAGAAGGAAGTCCCCTTCGAGCAGGCGCCTATGGGGAGCACCGGTCTGGAGACAGCATTCGCCGCGCTGCACACTGGGCTGGTCCTGCAAGGGGTCATCGAGTTGTCGCTGCTCGTGGAGCGGATGACAGCGGGTGCAGCCCTGTTCGAGCTGCCGACGGCGCTGATTGCGGCAGGTGAGCTGGCCAACGTGACATTGCTCGACCTCGAGTCCGAGTGGGTTGCGGGTGAGCATGGCTGGGAGAGCCGCTCTGAGAACTGCTGCTTCGCGGGCCGTCGCCTGCAGGGACGCGTGCTGCTGACAGTGGCGTGCGGCGGCGTCGCTCACCGCGACCGCGCGCTTGCGCCGGCGGGCGCCTGATGGGCCTGCTCTCGCGCGATCGCGCCGCGCTTGTCGTGATCGACGTCCAGGAGGGCTTTCGTCCCTATGAGGTTTTCGCCGGCGTGGCCGGCGCGTGCGCCAAGCTGCTCGAGGCGGCGCGCATCCTCGAGCTCCCGGCGCTCGTCAGCGAGCAGTACCCCAAAGGTCTCGGCCACACAGCGCCGGAGGTTGGGCTGAAGGGCGAGCCGACGATCGAGAAGACGGTCTTCTCGGCCGCGCGTGCAGAGGGCTTCGACCTCGGCGGACGCAGCCAGGCGCTCGTGTGCGGCATCGAGGCGCATGTGTGCGTCAGTCAGACCGTGCACGACCTGCTGGCGGCGGGCGTGGAAGTGCATGTGCCCGCCGATGCAGTCGGCTCGCGGCACGCGATCGACTACGAACGCGGTCTCGAGCGCATGGAGCGCGCGGGTGCTGCCGTGGGCACGGTCGAGGCGTCGCTGTTCGAGCTGCTCGAGCGCGCCGGCACGCCGGAGTTCAAAGCGATCCAGAAGCTGATCATCTGATGAGCGAGCCGACTGCCTACGTTCTGCTGGAGGACGGCACGCGCTTCGACGGCGAGGCGTGTGGCGCGGACGGTCACGCGGTGGGTGAGGTCGTTTTCACGACGGGCATGTCGGGCTATCAGGAATCGATGACAGACCCGTCGTTTGCGGGGCAGCTGATCGCGTTCACCTACCCGCACATCGGCAACTACGGCGCAAGCGCTCAGGCGATGGAGTCCGAGCGTGCGTGGGCGCGCGCGACGATCATGCGCGAGGCCTGCAACCGCGAAGACGCACCCACCGCTGAGCGCGGCTGGCTCGATTGGCTGGCTGATTGCGGTGTGCAGGGCATCAGCGGGGTGGATACGCGCACGCTTGTCATGCACATCCGCGAGGCCGGCTCGATGCGCGGCGGGGTGTTCCCGGCTGAGATGAGCGAGGCTCGCGCACGGGAGCTGATCGAGGCGGAGCCCTCGATGCAGGGTCTCGACCTGGCACGTGTGGTCACGCCGCGCGAAGTGAGCACGCACGGCAGCGGCGATGGGCCACGGATCGCTGTGATCGACACTGGCATCAAGGCCTCGATGGTGCGCGAGTTGGTGGCACGCGGGGCGCGGGTGACGCTTCATCCCTGCACGAGCAGCGCCGAGCATCTGCTGGCCGGAGATCCCGACGCGGTCTTCCTCGCCAACGGGCCGGGCGATCCGGCGGCGCTCGGCTACATCGTCGAGACCGTCCGCGAGATCGTAGGCAAGAAGCCCGTGTGGGGAATCTGCCTCGGCCACCAGCTGCTCTGCCGCGCCGTCGGCCTGGAGACGTTCAAGCTCCCCTTCGGCCACCGGGGCGCCAACCACCCCGTACGCGACCTGCAGACGGGCCGCGTGGAGATCACCTCCCAGAACCACGGTTTCGCGGCGCTCGGGCCGGGCGGGGGACGCACGATCGACAGCGACGAGCCGGTGCGCTGGGAAACCGACTTCGGCGCGGCCCAGCTCTCGCACGTAAACCTCTACGACCGCACCGTCGAGGGTCTCGAGCTGCTCGATGTGCCCGGCGGGACCGTGCAGTATCACCCCGAGGCGGGGCCGGGCCCGCACGACAGCCTCTACCTGTTCGACCGTTTCCTCAGTCGGATCGAGGAGGCCGCATGACATCGAGCGCGCGTTCTTGGGAGGCAAGGCCGCCAGTCCCCGACCCAGCCGCAGCGGCGCCGGCCACCACACCTGCAGGTGTTGCGTATGCCTAGAAGAGATGACCTCCACAAGATCCTGATCCTCGGCTCGGGGCCGATCGTGATCGGGCAGGCGGCCGAGTTCGACTACTCCGGGGTGCAGGCCTGCAAGGTGCTGCGCGAGGAGGGCTATGAGGTCGTGCTCGTCAACTCCAACCCGGCCACGATCATGACCGACCCCGAGTTCGCCGATGCGACCTACGTCGAGCCGCTGCTGCCGGGGCCCGTGGCGAAGGTGATCGAGCGCGAGCGCCCCGACGCGCTGCTCGGGACGCTCGGCGGGCAGACCGCCCTGAACCTGTCCAAGGCGCTGCACGACGACGGCACCTTGGAGAAGTACGGGGTCGAGCTGATCGGCGCCAACTACGAGGCGATCGCCTGCGCCGAGGACCGCGACCTGTTCCGTGAGGCGATGGCCGAGGTGGGGCTGCACATGCCCAAGAGCGTGATCGCCACCGATCTCGATCAGGCCCGAGGGGCGTTGGCCGAGCTGGGGCTGCCGTGCATCGTGCGTCCCGCCTTCACGCTCGGGGGCCGCGGCGGCGGGATCGCGCGCAGCGCAGAGGAGTTCGAGCGGATCGCCGCCCAGGGCATCGAGGCCTCGCCGATCGGCCAGGTGCTGCTCGACGAGTCGGTGATCGGCTGGGGTGAGTTCGAGCTGGAGGTGATGCGCGACAACGCCGACAACGTGGTGATCGTCTGCTCGATCGAGAACGTCGACCCGATGGGCGTGCACACCGGCGACTCGGTCACCGTGGCACCCCAGCAGACGCTCACTGACCACCTCTACCAGCAGCTGCGCGACCAGGCGATCGCGGTGATCCGCGCGGTGGGCGTGGAGACTGGCGGCTCCAACGTCCAGTTCGCGGTCAATCCCGAGACCGAGGAGATCCTCGTGATCGAGATGAACCCCCGCGTGTCGCGCTCGAGCGCGCTGGCTTCCAAGGCCACAGGCTTCCCGATTGCCAAGATCGCCGCACGTCTGGCCGTTGGCTATCGCCTCGATGAGATCGACAACGACATCACGGGCGTGACGCCGGCCTGCTTCGAGCCGACGATCGACTACGTGGTCGTGAAGTGGCCGCGCTTCGCCTTCGAGAAGTTCCCCGGCACCGATCCCACGCTCACCACGCACATGAAGTCCGTGGGGGAGGCGATGGCGATCGGGCGCACCTTCCAGCAGGCTTTCGCCAAGGCGTTGCGCTCGCGCGAGCTCGACAAGCCGCCGTGTCTGCAGGAGGACTCCGACGAGCAACTGCTCGAGGAGCTGCTCACGCCCGGGGCAGCACGCTTCGAGACGATCCTCGAGCTGCTCGGGCGCGGCGTGGAGATCGAGGCCATCAACGAGCGCACCGGGGTTGATCTGTGGTTCCTGCGCGAGCTGCGGGAGCTGGCGCTGGATCCCGGCGCTCCGTTTGCCGGCGAGCGCTCGTTCCGCTCGGTCGATACCTGCGCCGCTGAGTTCCCCGCCCGCACTCCCTACTACTACTCCGGCTGGGAGCGACACGCCGCCGGCGAGGTCAGACGTGGGGAGCGCGAGTCGGTCGTGATTCTCGGCTCGGGACCCAACCGCATCGGGCAGGGAATCGAGTTCGACTACTGCTGTGTGCACGCCGCGATGACCGTCCGCGAGTCGGGACGAGATGCGGTGATGGTCAACTGCAATCCCGAGACCGTCTCCACCGACTACGACACCTCGGACCGCCTCTACTTCGAGCCGCTGACGCTCGAGGACGTGCTGGCCGTGGTCGAGGTCGAGCAGCCGCTGGGGGTGATCGTGCAGTTCGGCGGTCAGACGCCGCTGAAGCTAGCCGCGGCACTCGCCGAGGCGGGCGTGCCCCTGCTCGGTACGAGCGTGGAGGCGATCGACCTGGCCGAGGACCGCGGGCGCTTCGGCGCCCTGCTCGAGCAGCTTGGGCTGAAGGCCCCGCCGTATGCGACGGCGCACTCCAAGGAGGAGGCCCTGGGATGCGCCGAGCAGGTCGGCTTCCCGCTGCTCGTGCGCCCCTCCTACGTGCTCGGTGGGCGCGCGATGGAGATCGTCTACTCGCCCGAGGGCCTCGCCGACTACCTGCGTCGCGAGGCGGGGGAGGGGGGCAACATCTATCTCGACCGCTTCCTCGAGAACGCCGCCGAGGTCGATGTGGACGCGCTGTGCGACGGCGAGGAGGTGTGGATCGGCGGGATCATGCAGCACGTGGAGGAGGCCGGCGTGCACTCCGGCGACAGCGCCTGCGTGCTGCCGCCGCACTCGCTGGGCGAGGAGATGCTCGAGCAGATTCGCGCCGCCACCCGCGACATAGCCCTAGCCGTGGGCGTCGTGGGGCTGCTCAACGTGCAATACGCCATCCACGGTGGCGAGCTGTATGTGATCGAGGCCAACCCGCGAGCCTCGCGGACGGTCCCCTTCGTCTCCAAGGCCGTTGGCCTGCCGCTGGCCAAGCTCGCCTGCCGGATCATGCTCGGCGAGCGCATCGCCGATCTCGCGCTGCCCCAGGGCCGTCAGGGGATGGGCTTTGGCGATCACGTCTCCGTCAAGGAGGCCGTGCTGCCGTTCGACCGCTTCGAGGGATCGGACGCGGTGCTCGGCCCCGAGATGCGCTCCACCGGCGAGGTGATGGGCATCGCCCGCGATTTCCCCACGGCCTTCGCCAAGGCCCAGGCCGCAGCCGGCGTTCCGCTGCCGCGCTCGGGGACGGTCTTCATCACGGTCACCGACTCGGACAAGGCGGGCGCATCCGGCATCGCTCAGGTCCTGCACGACACCGGCTTTCGCATCCTCGCCACGCGCGGCACGGCCGAGGCGATTGCGCGCATGGGCGTGCCGGTCGAGCGCCTCAACAAGCTCGGCGAGGGATCGCCGCACGTGCTCGATTGGATCGAGCGCGGCGACGTCGATCTGGTCGTCAACACGCCCACGGGCGTGGGCGCGCGCACCGACGGCTGGGAGATTCGCCGCGCGGCCGTCGCCCACGGGATCCCCTGCCTGACAACCCTCGCAGCCGGGGTCTCAGCCGCGCGTGCGATCGCCCGCGCCCAGCGCGACGGCGAGCCCGATGTGCTGTGCTTGCAGGAGTTGCACGGAGCGCGGGAGCCCGGGGGTGGCGCCTCGCCTGACGCCACGCTGGCCCGAACGTCCTAGAACACGTCCGAGTCCAGTTCGCAAGCGGCGATCGATGACCTACGTAGCATCTGCGCAGGTCAGCCACGAGGCGTGGGCAGCAAGCGCACAGCCGGCGGTCGGGCTTTCACTAAAACCCCTGCAAACACGCGCGAGACTATCCACTAGCCTCGATGCATCTACACCTCAACCTGAGGTTCAGGTGAATTCGCGACTTTTCCTTGATCGTGTGTCTCTGGTGTGTAGACTCGCCGCCCATGGCGCCGGCGACCGGAACGACGTCCTCGAACACCTCAACCGCCCCTGAGCGGTCGCTGAATCAGAGGATGGATGCGCTCGCAAGAGCCAACCAGATCCGCATCCAGCGGGCCCAGCTCAAGCGCGATCTCAAGTCCGGCCGGCGCTCGATCCACTCACTGCTGCTCGAGCCCCCAGAGTACGTTGAGACAGCAAAGGTCTTCGACATGCTGCTCGCCGTTCCCAAGTACGGGCGCGTCAAGGTCAACAAGATCCTCGCCCACTGCAGGATCGCGCCGAGCAAGACCATCGGCGGGCTCTCCGAGCGCCAGCGCTCTGAGCTCATCTCCCTCCTGCACCACTAAAGCCGGCCGCTGGCCGGCGCCTGCGCGCGGCCTGGCAGAATCCTGTGATGCCGGCGATCGCCACCCCTGACGGGATCACGCTCGAGTACGAGGAGCTCGGCTCCTCCGCCGATCCGGCGATGCTGCTCGTGATGGGCTTCGGCGCCCAGCTGATCGCTTGGCCGCGGGCGTTCGCCGAACGCCTCGCCGCAGCAGCAAGGCACGTGGTCCTGTTCGACAATCGCGACTGCGGGCTCTCCTCCAAGCTCGACGGAGAGCCCCCCGACATCGCAGCCATCCTCGCCGCCGCCTCGAGCGGGGACCTCGACACCGCCAGGTCACTCGCCCCCTACACCCTGAGCGAGATGGCAGCCGACGGCTTCGCCCTACTGACGGCGCTCGGCATCGAGCAGGCGCATCTCGTCGGTGCCTCGATGGGAGGGATGATCGCCCAGACGATGGCCATCGAACATCCAGAGCGAGTGCTGACGCTCACCTCGATGATGTCCAACACTGGGGAGCCGGGGTTCGGGGAGCCCACACCCGAAGCGAGCACCGCCCTGCTGACGCCCTCCCCGCCCGATCGAGCGGGGTACGTCGAGGCGGCCGAGCGATCGCTGATCTGGCGCTCGCGGCGCTACCCGGAACTAGAGGCCGCCCGCGAGCTGGCCGGGCAGAGCTATGACCGCTGCTACTGCCCCGAGGGCGTCAACCGCCAGCTCGCCGCCATGCTCGCCAGTGGATCTCGCGACGAAGGTCTGCGCGAGTTGAGCTTGCCCACGCTCGTCATCCACGGCCTCGACGACACCCTCATCGCACCCAGCGGCGGAGAGCGCACGGCAACGCTCGTTCCCGATGCCAGCCTGCTCCTGGTCGAGGACATGGGCCACGACCGCCCCGTGGCGCTATGGCCACAGATCTCCCAGGCGATCATCGATCACACGACCACATCCTCACCCGTCGCCGGCGTCCACAGCGCTGACTGAAGCTGGGAGCCGCGTGCGCGATTCCCGCCGGGCCCCTCAATAGGGTCCGGGACATGGCGCGCGTGTTCGTCATCACAGGCCCCTCAGGGGTGGGCAAGGGGACGCTGATCCGCGGACTCATGGAGCGCCTGCCCCAGCTCGAGCTGTCAGTCTCGGCCACCACGCGCGCGCCACGCCCCGGCGAGACCGACGGCGTCGACTACCACTTCCTCACACGAGAGAAGTTCGACAGCAGGATCGCCGAAGGAGACTTCGTCGAGCACGCCGACTACGCCGGGCGAAGCTACGGCACGCTGCGATCCGAGCTCGAGCAGCGCGTGCGCTCCGGCGTGCCCGTCGTGCTCGAGATCGAGGTGCAGGGCGCAAGGCAAGTCCGAGCAGCGATGCCCGAGGCGGTACAGGTGTTCATCGCGCCACCCTCGCTGCAAGCCCTGCGCACACGCCTCGTGGGGCGTGGCACAGACGACCCCGCGGAGGTCGAGCGTCGGCTGCGCGTTGCCGAGGAGGAGCTCCAGGCGCAGCCCGAGTTCGGGCACGTCGTCGTCAACGACCGCCTCGACGAGGCACTCGAGCGCCTCGTCGAGATCGTCTCCGCCAAGCTCGACTGACGCCACCCGCCAAACCCCACAGCGAGAGGCCGGTCAAGGCGACTACACTTGAGGCCCAACGAGGAAAGGCAAGACCACCTGTGATCTCCCCCCGCATCGACCGCCTGCTCGAGCAGGTCGACTCCAACTACGCCGGTGTGATCGTCGCTGCCAAGCGCGCACGTCAGATCAACAGCTACTACCACAACCTCGGTGAGGGCACCTTCGACGAGTTTCCACCCCCAATGATCGAAACCGCATCGAAAAACTACCTCACGATCGCACTCGAGGAGGTAGCTGGGGGCAAGATGAAGTACCACTACCGCTGAGCCGAGCGCTGGCCGGCGCGAGGCGGCGTCCTCGCTCGCTCATCTGCTCAGCGCATTCGCTCACTGCGTCCTTGCCTCGCTTGACCAGCGATCGGCTCAGGGGCGTGGTTGGAAGACCACCTAGGTTTCGGCGGCCTCCTGCGAGGATGACTCGGTCCAACGCCCCAATCGGGACTCGTTGGCCCTTGATGCTCGGCGCAACCTCGCGGCCACGGCTTGCCAGCACGTCTCACTCGCCCTACAACCTCTGATCATGTCTCGGATCTTGCTCGGCGTTTCAGGCGGTATCGCCGCATATAAGGCGCTTGAGCTCGTGCGTCTGGCCACCGGGGCGGGGCACTCGGTGCGTGTGGTGCAGACGCCTACCAGCCGTCAGTTCGTTGGTGAGGCTTCGTTCGCAGCTCTGAGTGGCGCGCCCGTGCTCGTGAGCGAGTTCGAGCGTGACCCCGCGCGTGGCGCCTTCCCCGATCGGCAGCCGCCGGCGCACGAGCCGCTCAGTCATCTCGAGCTGGTGGCCAACGCTGAGGTGTTGTTGATCGCGCCGGCATCCGCCAACACGATCGCCAAGCTCGCCGCCGGGCTCGCCGACAACCTGCTCACCAGCTGCGCGCTCGCCGCCGACTGTCCCGTGGTGATCGCGCCCGCGATGAACAACCGCATGTACGAGCACCCCGCCACAGCGGCCAACCTGCAAACGCTGGCCGAGCGAGGTGTGCACATCGTCGAGCCGGGTGTGGGACGGCTGGCCTCGAAAGGGGAGCAGGGCGTCGGGCGCCTGGCCGAGCCCCAGCGCCTGCTCGAAGCCTGCGAGGCGGTGCTCGCACGCGCCACTATCGACGGATCCAAAGCGGGCTCGAGCTTGCGCGACGTGCGCGTGCTCGTAACCGCCGGCGGCACGCGCGAGCCGATCGACAGCGTCCGCTACATCGGCAACAGCTCATCCGGGCGCATGGGCTTCGCGCTGGCCGAGGCGGCCCAGGCACGGGGCGCCAGCGTCACGCTCGTGGCAGCCAACGTTGCCCTCCCAACGCCCGGGGGAGTTCAGCGCATCGACATCCGTAGCGCGGCCGATCTCCAGCAGGCCTGCGCCCAAGCCTTCCCCGACTGCGACGTTCTGCTGATGGCGGCTGCAGTCGCCGACTTCACTCCAGTCCAGCCGGAGCAGGGGAAGATCAAGAAGGGTGGACGCGAGTCGCTCGAGCTCGTGCTCGAGCCCACCGCCGATGTCCTCAGCGGACTCGCGCGTGCTCGCCGCGCGGGTCAGACGCTCGTCGGGTTCGCGGCCGAGCACGGCCCGGAGGGGATAGCCGGCGCCCCGGCGAAGCTGTCGGCCAAGGGGGTGGACGCGCTCGTCGTCAACGACATCTCGCGCAGCGACATCGGCTTTGACGTGGACGCCAACGAGGTCACCATCCTGACCGCCGCGGGCGCAGAGCGACGCGTGCCATTTGCGAGCAAGGCCGCGGTCGCAGACACGATCCTCGATGTCGTCCAGGAGCTCCGCGCCGGTCGTTAAAATGCCTGCGATGGAGAGCGTTTACGACCTCTACCAGCGCGGGCTCGATCTGCTCGAGCACGGAGACCATCAGGCGGCGATCGTGCCCTTGAGCAAAGCCCGCGACCTCGAGCCCGACAAGGCCTCCATTCGCGAGGCGCTCGGCCGGGCGCTGTTTCACGCTCAGCGCTACGACAGCGCCGCCGAGGAGTTCCGGGCGGTCGCGTCCAGCGCGCCCACGAACGACTACGCGCTGTTCTGCCTGGGACGCTCGATGCAGCTGCTGGGACGCCACCGCGAGGCCTGCAAGCCGCTCGCCCTGGCCTGCTCGCTGCGCCCCGAGCGGGCCGATTACAGGCTCTATCGCGATCGTGCCCGTCGTGACGCCGAACGCGCCTGAGGCGCATATGGCCAGGCACGCCAATGCTATGCTCGATTGAGAACTTTCGTGCCGACCGGTCGTAGATCGGTCGGCAAGTGCAGTAGCAGTACCGAGAGTGGGCGCCCGCCCGCTTTTTTTGCGTAAGGAGTGAGTTGATGACCCCGCTACAGACAGAAATCGAGAGTCGCCTGGCTGCCAGTCAGCCGGACATCGAGGTGCTGCTCGCCGAGATCGGCGGCGGTCGCTGCCTGCGCGTTTTCATCGACCATCCCGACGGGGTCACGCTCGCGATGTGCGAGCGCGTGACCGCCGAGCTGAACGACCTGCGCGAGCGCTACTCGCTCGAGGTCTCATCGCCCGGGAGTGAGCGGCCGCTCACCAAGCCCGCGCACTTTCGGCGCTTCGTCGGCCGCCGCGCGCGGGTGCGGGCACGCCATCCGCTGCCGATCGGGCAGCGTCCGACGCAGAGCTTCACAGGAGAGCTGGTGGGGGCCTCCGATGAGGAGGTCACCTTGGCCGCCGATGGGGGCGTCATCGCGATCCCCTACTCGGAGATCCGACGTTCGAACCTGATCGAGGAGTAGAGGTCTATGTCACGCGAAATCCTTGAGGCCATGCATGCGCTTGCGCGCGAGAAGGGCATCGAGCCCGAGAAGCTGATGATCGCGCTGGAGGACGCGCTGCTGTCGGCTTACAAGAAGCAGCCCGGATCGGCCAAGTACGCGCGTGTGGAAATGGACCGCGAGACGGCCGACTTCAGGGTCATCGAACTGATCATCCCCGAGCGTCTTGAGGCCCACCTGATCGTGGAGACGATCGACGAGGGGACAACCGTCGACCCCGAGACGGGTGAGATGCGCGAACCGGAGGAACCGGAAATCGACCCGGCCAAGTTCGCCGAGTACCGCGACCAGATCGACGAGCGCGACGTCACTCCCGACGACTTCGGCAGGATCGCCGCGCAGACCGCCAAGCAGGTCATCCTCCAGCGCATCCGCGAGGCTGAGCGCGACATGATGTACGAGGAGTACCGCGACCGTGTCGGCGAGCTGATCACGGGGATCGTGCAGCAGTCGGACTCCCGCTACACGCTCGTGCAGCTGCGTGAACGCGTCGAGGCGCTGCTGCCCAAGTCCGAGCAGGTGGAGGGCGAGCGCTACGACCACTCACAGCGCATCAAGGCTGTCATCAAGGAGGTCTCGCCCTCGACCAAGGGCCCGGCGATCATCGTCTCCCGCCGCGACCCCGAGCTGATCAAGAAGCTGTTCGAGCTCGAGGTCCCCGAGATCGCGGACGGTCTCGTGGAGATCGCCAACGTCGCCCGTGAGCCCGGCTACCGCTCCAAGATCGCGGTCATCTCCCACACCGACGGCGTCGACCCCGTCGGTGCCTGCGTGGGCCCGCGTGGATCGCGTGTGCGCATGGTCGTCTCCGAGCTGCGCGGCGAGAAGATCGACATCATCCCCTTCAACGACGAGCCGGCCCGCTTCGTCGCCAAGGCGCTCTCCCCGGCCCGCGTGCGTGAGGTGCTCGTCGACGACGAGGCCAAGCAGGCGACGGTGATCGTTCCCGACGACCAGCTCTCGCTGGCGATCGGGCGCGAGGGCCAGAACGCGCGCCTCGCCGCACGGTTGACCGGCTGGCGCGTGGACATCCGCTCCGAGACCGAGTTCGCCGCCGAGGAGGCCGAGCACGGCTATGAGGAGGAGGAGGTCCAGGGCCGCTGCGCCGCCGTCCTCTCCAACGGCCGCCGCTGTCCCAACGCGGCGCTGCCCGGATCGCGCTACTGCGGCATCGAGAGCCACCAGGCACTCGCGGCGATCGCCACCGACAACGTCAGCGACCTTGCCTCCGAAGGGGGCGACGCGCCGGCGGCCGAGGAGTCCCCAGCTGTATCGGCGCCGGTCGAGGGGACACCCGCCCCGCAGCTCGAGACGCCGGTGGCAGAGGATGAGGTACCGGGCGAGCTGATCGCTAACGAGGCGCCGCCCGCGGCGGCCGAGGAGCAGGCGACATAGGGGCGCACGTACCGCTGCGCCGCTGCGTTGGTTGCGGGCGGATCGCACCGAAGTCCGAGCTTCTGCGCATCGCGCTCGTCCGCGAGGAGACGATGCGCCGTTCTCGCGCGGTCTGTGATCGCGAGGCCAAGTTGGGCGGTCGCGGCGCCTATCTGTGCCGCGGCGCCAGCCCCGACAGCCCTGCTGCAGACTGTCTCACTCGCGCCAGCAAGCGCGGCGGGATCGCGCGTGCCCTGCGCTCAGCAGTGACGCTCGACGCCAAGCTCGTAGAATCGATAGGTCGATGAGCAAGAAGCGTGTACACGAACTGGCCAAGGAGCACGGGCTCTCGAGCAAGGATCTGCTCGAGAAGCTGAAGGCTGCCGGTATCGAGGCCAAGGCCGCCGCCTCCTCCGTCGATGAGTCAGCGGCGCTGAAGGCCCTGGGCGTGTCCGGCGCCGGCGCACCCGCTGCCTCCAACGGTGCCGCCGCCGCGACCGCCACGGCGACAGTTACCCAAGCCGCGCCACCGGCCCAGGCCGCCCCCCCGGCACCCAAGCCCCCCGCTCAGCCTCAGGCAGCTGCTCCGCCAGCCGCCTCGGCTCCTTCGTCTCCGACTCCAACCGCGCCCAAACCCGCCGTGGCGCCTCCCACCACCACCGCCGCAAGCGCCGCTGCCGCCGAGCGTGACCGCGTGCGCCCGACGCGTGACTCGCGCACAGGCGAGCGCACGCCCGGCGACGTCGGCCCCGGGGGACGCCGGCGCGTGGTGATCGACTCGCAGGCCTCGCGCCGCCAACAAGGCGGTCCCTCCAACCAGCCCCAGCGCCGTCCCCGACGCGGACGCCGCCGCCGCGGCACCTACGACGAGACGATCGCACCGATCGACAACTCGGCCATGGAGGCAACCGACCTGACGCGGGTCAACTCCGGCTCCACGGTCAAGGACGTCGCCGAATACCTCGGTGTGGCTGTCCCCGAGATCATCAAGAAGCTGATGTCGCTCGGCGAGATGGCGACGCTCACCCAGACGCTCTCCGACGAGGCCATCCAAGTCCTTGCCGAAGAGTTCGACAAGAAGGTCGAGATCGTCCATGCCGCCGACGACGTCGAGGTCGAGCCGGTGTTCGAGGACGCCGAGGAGGATCTGATCGAGCGCCCGCCCGTGGTCACGATCATGGGTCACGTCGACCACGGCAAGACCTCGCTGCTGGACGCGATCCGCGAGACCGAGGTCGTCGCCGGCGAGGCCGGGGGCATCACCCAGCACATCGGCGCCTATCAGGTCAGGCACGCCGGCAAAGAGATCACCTTCCTCGATACGCCCGGCCACGAGGCCTTCACCGCGATGCGCGCCCGCGGCGCGAAAGTGACCGACCTCGCGGTGATCGTGGTCGCTGCCGACGACGGCGTGAAGCCCCAGACCGAGGAGGCCATCGACCACGCCAAGGCAGCCCAGGTGCCGATCATCGTGGCGGTCAACAAGATCGACAAGGAGGGCGCACAGCCCGAGCGAGTGCGCACCGAGATGACCCAGCACGGCCTGCAGCCGGCGGAGTGGGGCGGTGAAACCGAGTTCGTCGACGTCAGCGCCAAGACCCACCAGAACCTCGACACGCTGCTCGAGACGATCCAAGTGGTCACCGACCTCGAGGAGCTGAAGGCCAACGCCGGCGCCGAGGCGTCCGGCACCGTGATCGAGTCCAAGCTCGACCCGGGCCGTGGACCCGTGGTGACCGTGCTGATCCAGCGCGGAACGCTGAGTGTCGGCGATGCGCTCGTCGCAGGGGCGCACTTCGGGCGTGTGCGCGCGATGCACGACTTCACCGGCGCCAAGATGAAGCGAGCCACGCCCGGGCAGCCAGTCGAGGTGCTCGGTTTTGACGGCGTCCCCGAGGCTGGTGAGCTCGTGCGCGTGGTCGAGAACGAGCGCCGTGCGCGCCAGCTGGCAGGCGAGCGCGCCAACCGCCTGAAGACCGAGGCGCTCGCACGCCGCTCCGGTCGCAAGGTCTCGCTCGAGGATGTCTTCAAGCTCGCCCAGGAGGGCACCGTCAAGGAGCTCGGCCTGGTCGTCAAGGCCGACGTAGCGGGTTCGCTCGAGGCGATCGAGGACGAGATCGCCAAGCTCCCGCAGCAGGAGGTCAAGGTCAACATCATCCACCGCGGCGTTGGTGGCATCAACGAGTCCGACGTGATGCTGGCCGCTGCCTCGGAGGGTGTGATCCTCGCCTTCAACGTGCGTCCGGTCGGTGACGCGCGCCAGATCGCCGACCGCGAGGGCGTGGAGATCCGCTCCTACGCCGTCATCTACCGAGCGATCGAGGAGCTGCGCGCAGCGATGCAGGGAATGCTCGAGCCTGCCGAGGTCGAGACGCCGCTCGGCCAGGCCGAGGTCCGCCAGCTGTTCAAAGCCTCACGAATCGGGACGATCGCCGGATCGATCGTCACCGAGGGCAAAGTCACCCGCGGCGCGCGCGTCCGCGTGGTGCGCGAGGGCACCGTCATCTACGACACCACGATCGACAGCCTCAGGCGCTTCAACGACGACGTCCGCGAGGTGGCCAGCGGCTTCGAGTGCGGCATCGTGCTCACGAACTTCCAGGATCTACACGAGGGCGACGTCCTCGAGACCTACGAGACACGGCAGGTGGAGCGCGAGCTGTCCTCCTGAGGCGCGATGACCGGCGCGAGGCGGCGTCCTCGGTCGCTCGCGTGCCTCGGAAGTGCACGTGCAGGGACCCGGGGCTCGGCAGGGAATTGGAGGCAATAGGATGAGCACAGGACGCATGCGTCGGGTCGACGAGGCGATCCGTCAGGTGATCGGGGATGCAGTCGCAGGTGATCTGAAGGACCCTCGAGTGGGATTTGTAACCGTGACCGATGTGAGGACCAGCGCAGACCTACGACACTCACGTGTGTACGTGAGTGTTCTTGGTGCCAACGGAAGGCCGTCCGCGGAGGATGAGCGCGAGTCGAGCCTCGAAGGCCTCCGTAGTGCGCACGGCTTCCTGCAGGGGCGCCTCGCCGGCGAGCTGCGCCTGAAGCGCACGCCCACGCTCGAGTTCGTCTACGACGAGACCACCGACCGCGCCATGCGGGTGGAGTCGCTGATCGAAGAGATGGAGCCTTCATGAGCGACACGGCCACGCTCGAGCAGACGCGCGAGCGCGTGCTCGCACGCATCCGCGAGGACTCCCGCTTCGTGCTCGCCACGCACGAGAACCCCGACGGCGACGCCCTCGGCTCGCTGGTCGCCATGCACGGCCTGCTGAGCGCGCTCGGAAAGGACGCCGACATGTTCATCTCGCCACACGATCTGCCGCTACCCGCCGAGTACAGCCTGTTCGAGCTCGCCGGCCTGATCCAGCAGCCCCCCGCCGACATCGCCGAGCGGACCGTCGTGTTCCTCGACTGCGGCAACATCGACCGCAACTCCGCCCGCGTGCTGCGCGACGGGGCGCACCTGCTGAACATCGATCACCACCACGACAACACCCGCTTCGGGACGCTCAACCACGTCGTTCCCGACGCCTCGTGCACTGCTGAGATCGTGTGGGATCTGATGCACGGCCTCGACGTGCCCCTGACACGCTCGGTAGCCGAGGCGCTCTACATCGGGCTGATCACCGACACGGGTCGCTTCATGTACGAGAACACGCGCCCGCGGGCTCACCTGATGGCCGCCGAGCTGATCGCGGCAGGGGTCGATGTGGCGGCGATCAACCGGCGTTTGTACGAGAACATGCCCCAGGCCAAGCTCGCGTTGCTGGCGGTGGCGCTCGGGCAGGTTCAGCGCTTCGACGCGGGCGAGCTGACGCTCGTCGCGCTGCGGGCCGATGACTTCGAGCGCGTCGGCGCCGAGGAAAGCCACTCCGAGGGGATCATCGACCAACTGCGAGCCCTGCAGGGCACAAAGGTCGCAGTGCTCGTCCGCGAGCTTTCGAGCGGCGCGCGCAAGGGGCAGCACAAAGTCTCGCTGCGCGCCACCGACGACGACGTGGACGTGTCTGTCATCGCCCGCGCACAGGGTGGCGGTGGGCACCGCCGCGCGGCCGGGTTCTCGACCACGCTGCCACCCGAGGAGCTCATCGAGTTCCTGCGGGGAGCGATCGCCGCCCAGTTGCACGGCGCGCACGCGGCCGCCACGGCCGTCTAGGTGAGTCCGGCGCAAGCCTTCCGGCGCCCCTCGCTGCGCCGGGCAGGATGAAGGCGCGCCATGGACGGAGTGCTGCTGATCGACAAGCCCGCCGGGATGAGCTCGCATGACGTCGTTGCGGCCGTGCGCCGTGCGCTTGGGGGCGTGAAGAGCGGTCATGCGGGAACGCTCGACCCGTTTGCCACCGGGCTGCTGCTGGTGCTCGTCGGGCGGGCCACCAAAGCGCAGAGCGCGCTGATGGCCCTGCCCAAGCGCTATGAGACGTTGGCGCGACTGGGAGCCAGCTCCTCCACAGGCGACACCGAGGGCGAGATAACCGAGACCGGGAGGCTGCCGCCGCCCGAGCCCGAGCTGCCGACGGGAGAGGTCCGCCAGCGCCCGCCCATGCACTCCGCCGTGAAGATCGGCGGCGAGCGCGCCTACCGCCGTGCACGACGTGGCGAGAGCTTCGAGATGCCCGAGCGCATCGTGACCGTCCACCGCTTCGATCAGCTGTGGCGCGAGGACGGCGTCGAGGGCGACCCTTCGCACCCGCCTCGTGCGGCCTTCGTGATCGAGTGCGGCTCGGGCACCTACGTGCGCTCGCTGATCGCCGACCTAGGCGACGCCTACTGCCTGGAGCTCAGGCGCACGGCGATCGGCCCTTTTCACGTGCAGGACGCCGTCGGCCCGCCACCGCGCGGTGAGCCATGGCGCGACCCGCCCCTGATCGAGCTGGAGCGGGCGCTCGATCTGGCGCGGCAATAGGCTTTGCGGCCGTGATCGTGACGCGCCTGCCCGACGTTGAGAGGACCCGAGCGCGCAGAGTTGCCGTCGGCACCTTCGATGGCGTGCACCTTGGGCACCGGGAGGTGATCGACGGCAACGACAGCGTCCTCACGTTCGAGCCCCATCCCGTATCGGTCATCTCGCCGCGCAACAGCCCCAGGCTGCTGACCACGCTCGAGCGCAAGGCCGAGCTCGTCGCCGCTCTGGGCGTGCAGGAGCTGATCGTGATCCCCTTCGACGCCGAGTTCGCCGGCCGCTCGGCGGCCGAGTTCATCGAGGACGTGCTGGTCGGCTCGCTCGGTGCCAGCGAGGTGTCGATCGGCGAGAACTTCCGCTTCGGGCACAAGGCCCAGGGCGACGCGGCGCTGCTGCTCGGCGACGAGCGCTTCACCACGGTCGTTCACCCGCTGCTGGAGGTCGACGGTGAGATCGTCTCCTCCAGCCACATCCGCGGCCTCGTCCTGGCCGGCGAGGTGGCCGAGGCCAACCGCCTGCTCGGCGCCACCTTCCAGGTGAGTGGCGAGGTCGTACACGGCGACGCACGCGGCCGCGAGCTCGGGTTCCCCACCGCCAACCTCGTGCCCGAGGAGACGCTCGTCTGCCCCGGCCACGGCGTCTACGCGTGCCTGGCCGACGGGCGCCCGGCGGCTGTGAGCATCGGTGTGCGCCCGACCTTCCAGACCGGCCGCGGGGAGCTGATCGAGGCCTACATCCTCGACTTCGACGGCGACATCTACGCCAGCCAGCTGCGCCTGGAGTTCGTCGCACGCCTGCGGGGCGAGCGCCGCTTCGCCGATCCCGAGTCGCTGATCGCGCAGATGCACAGAGACGTGGAGCGCACGCGCCAGATCACGGCCGCGCACTGAAGCGCAGGCGGTCGTCTGCTACCGTGCCGGACCCATGGCCACCATCACCAGCGAGCGCAAGCGCGAGATTGCCGCGAAGTTCGGCGCAAACGAGCAGGACACCGGGTCCACCAAGGTTCAGATCGCGCTGCTCACCGAGCGCATCAACGACCTCACCGAGCACCTGCGCGAGCAGAGCAAAGACCACCACTCGCGTCGTGGCCTGTTGATGCTGGTCGGTAAACGCCGTCGCTTCCTGGACTACCTCCAGCGGCGCGACCTCGAGGGCTACCGCGCTCTGATCAAAGAGCTCGGCCTAAGAAAGTAGCCTGAGACGGCCGTGAGCGCTTCGCGGATACTTCGTCCTCGATCGCTCGCGTACCGAAGCCGGGAGACACTCGCTTCGCTCGCGTACCGAAGCCGGGAGACACTCGCTTCGCTCGCGTCCCCGGTTCGGCCAGCACGCCACGCTCACTGCGTCCTCGTCCCGCTCGACTCACGATCGTCTCAGGACGCAATGTGTCGGTGCTAGCCGCAGGGACGCCCGCGCCGAGCTTCACGCTCGCCCGCGCCGACGGCGAGAGCTTCACCGAGAAGGACCTGCAGGGCACCACCACGGTGCTCGTCTTCTACCCCTTCGCCTTCAGCCCCGTTTGCACCGACCAGCTGCAGCTCTACGAGCCGCTCCTGGAGGATCTGGGTGAGCGTGGGGGAGTACTATACGGCGTCTCCTGCGACTCAACCTGGTCACAGTCCGCCTTCAAGGAGAGGCTGGAGATCTCCAGCGAGCAGCTGTCCGACTTCGAGCCCAAGGGTGCTGTCTGCGCCGCTTTCGGCGTGCTCCACGCGGGCGGCTTTCCCGAGCGTGCGCTCGTGATCACCGGTCCCGACGGGGTCGTGCGTTGGAGCCATCAGGCCGCCTCGCCGGGCGAGCTGCCGGGCGCTGGGCTGCTGAGCGAGGGCATCGCGATCGCCTTCGGCGACGCCGCCGTAGCCTGAGCCGCGGGCTGCCGTTTGGACATCGGCGAAGCCCAGCGGCTGCCGACGGTCCGCTAAGCTCCGTCCGTTCGGAGAATAAAAAAGAAACGGGCCGCCGACCGACGGGCGGTACAGGAAGGCAGTGAATATGAGTAGTGATGCTGTTACGCGGGTTTCCGTGGAGATCGCGGGTAGTGAGATCTCCTTCGAGACCGGCAGGATGGCCAAGCAGGCCTCCGGTGCGGTCGTGGTACGCCAGGGCGACACGATGGTTCTTGCAACCGCCGTCGCCGGCTCCTTGCGCGATGTGGACTTCCTCCCGCTGACGGTGGACGTCGAGGAGCGCATGTACGCCTCCGGGAAAATCCCCGGCTCGTTCTTCAAGCGCGAGGGTCGCCCGGGGGAGAAGGGCACGCTCACAGCGCGCATGATCGACCGCCCGATCCGTCCGCTGTTCCCCAAGGAATGGCGCTATGACACCCAGCTCGTGGCGATCCCGCTCTCGATCGACCACGTGCACCCCTACGACATCCTCGCGATGAACGGCGCTTCCGCCGCGCTGATGATCTCCGACATCCCGCTGCCGACGCCCGTTGGCGCGGTGCGGATCGGCAAGATCGACGGCAACTTCGTCGTCAACCCCGACGAGGAGGCCCTGCTCGCCGACGGCGCCGAGGGAGCCTCTGACCTCGACCTGATCGTGGCCGGCACCGAGGAGGCCATCCTGATGGTCGAGGCGGGCGCCAACGAGATCCCCGAGGCTGAGATCCTCGACGCGCTGGACATCGCCCACGCGGCCATCAAGAAGCTCTGTGCGCTGCAGCGCGACCTGGCGGCCAAAGTCGGCAAGGAGAAGAAAGTCTTCGAGACGATCAAGGTCGATGAGACCGTGCTCGACGCGATCCGCTCCTCGCACGGCCCCGAGCTGGAGGCTGCGACCCAGGTCGAGGACAAGCTCGACCGCCAGGACGCAACCAAGGCCGTCGAGACGGCGATCCTCGAGCAGCATGCTCCGTCGGCGCCCGAGGGTGCCCCCGAGGAGCAGCTCGTGGCCGCCAAGCAGAAGCGCGCCGCCGTGCAGATGGCGTTCGACAAGCTCGAGAAGTCGATCATCCGCGAGCGCATCGCCGTGCACAAGAAGCGCCCCGACGGTCGTGGCGAGAACGAGATCCGCGACATCACCATCGAAGTGGGTGTCACCCCGAGGACTCACGGCTCGGCTCTCTTCACGCGTGGCCAGACCCAGGCCCTGAGCGTCGTGGCGATGGGCACCCTCAAGGAGGAGATGCGTCTCGACACGCTGGGCCTGGAGACCAAAAAGTACTACTGGCACCACTACAACTTCCCGCCGTTCTCGGTGGGTGAGGCCGGCCGCATGGGTGGCGTGAAGCGTCGCGACATCGGCCACGGTGCGCTCGCCGAGCGGGCACTCGCGCCGATGATCCCCTCGATCGAGGACTTCCCCTACTCGATCCGCGTGGTCTCCGACATCCTCGAGTCCAACGGCTCATCCTCGATGGCCTCGGTCTGCGGATCCTCGCTGTCGCTGATGGACGCCGGGGTGCCGATCAAGCGCCCGGTCGCCGGTATCGCCATGGGTCTGATCAAGGAGGGCGATGACTACATCGTCCTGACCGACATCGCCGGCGTTGAGGACCACCTCGGCGACATGGACTTCAAGGTCGCCGGCACCGAGCAGGGCATCACGGCGCTGCAGATGGACATCAAGATCACGGGCGTCACGTTCGACATCCTGCGCGACGCGCTCGCCCAGGCCAAAGAGGCCCGCACGTTCATCCTCGGCAAGATGGCCGACACGATCAAGACGCCGCGCGAGCAGCTCAGCCAGTTCGCTCCTCGTATCCAGACGATTCAGATCGATCCTTCGCAGATCGGCCTCTTGATCGGCAAGGGCGGCGAAACGATCCGCGGTCTCGCGGAGGAGTTCGACTCGCAGATCGATGTCAACGACGATGGTCAGGTGCTGATCTACTCGGCCAACGGTGAGCTTGGCGACGCGCTCGTGGAGCGCGTGCGGATGATGATGAAGGAGGTCGAGGTCGGCGACGAGTACCTAGGCAAGGTCGTGAAGACCACCACCTTCGGCGCCTTCGTCGAGCTCGCCAAGGGCACCGACGGGCTGCTGCACATCTCCAACGTCTCACCCGGGCAGCGCGTCGAGAGCGTTGAGGACGTCCTCAACAAGGGCGATGAGATCAACGTCCGCGTGGTCGAGGTCGACCGGGAGCGGGGTCGTATCGGCCTGCGTCTGGCCGACGACCCCGACATCGCCGGCAAGTCCGTCGAGGAGCTCGCAGGCGTCGGTACGGGCGGTGGCGGCGGCGGTGGCAGCCGTGGTCCGCGCGACGGAGCCGCTCGCAACGGGCGCGACCGCGATCGTGGACCGCGTCGCAGCGGCGAGCGTGGCTCGGGACGCCCCCGTCACGGGCGTGACAGCGATTGACCCACAGCACCGCGCAGTCTTGACGGACGAGCACCGCATCACCACCCTGGATTCTGGTGTCCGGGTCGTCACCGAGCGCGTGCCAAGCGTGCGCTCGGTGGCGCTCGGGTTCTGGATCGCAACGGGCTCCGTGTCCGAGCAGCCGGCACAGGCGGGGATCTCACACCTGCTCGAGCACATGCTCTTCCGGGGAACCGCGCGCTACGGCTCGGAGGAGATCGACCAGATCTTCGATGCGATGGGCGCCGAGATCAACGCCGGCACCGACAAGGAAGCCACCTCGCTCTACACCCGCGTGCTCGACCGCCATCTCGAGCATGCCTTCGACGTGATGGGCGACATGATCTGGCACCCGCGCTTCGGCGAGCTGGAGGCCGAGCGCGAGGTCGTGCTGGAGGAGATCGCCATGTACGAAGACGATCCCCAGGATCGCGTCTTCGACGTGCTCGGCAAGGCCATCTTCGGCTCGCACCCGCTGGGGCGGCCCGTGATCGGCTCCGCCGAGGTCGTCGGCGCGGTCACGCGCGAGCAGCTTGCGGCCTTCCACGGCGAGCGTTATCGCCCGCAGAGCATCGTGATCGCGGCCGCCGGCTCGATCGACCACGACAGCGTTCTCGAGCTCGCCGGCGCGGTCGAGGCTGCCCGCGCGCAGGCAAACGGATCGATCGGAAGGGCAGCCGCGCCGAGCCACGATCAGGAACCCGACTTCACCCCTCGTGTGCGCTTCCTGGAGAAAGACACCGAGCAGTTCCACGTATGCATCGGCGGCGCCGGCCTGGCTCGCGACGACGAGCGCCGCTTCGCCCTGCGCGTGCTCGAAGGGGTGCTCGGCGGAACGTCCTCCTCGCGCCTGTTCCAGGAGATCCGCGAGCGCCGGGGGCTGGCCTACTCGGTCTTCTCCTACTCCAACCTCTACGCCCACACGGGTGAGATCGGCCTGTACCTCGGGACACGCCCCGACAACCTCACCGAGGCCCTTGCCGTCGTCGCCACCGAGCTCGAGCGCTGCGTCGAGGACCCCGCCAGCGATGAGGAGCTCGTTCGCTCGCGCGAGAATCTCAAGGGGCGGGTGGTGCTCGGGATGGAGTCCACCGGTGCGCGCATGAGTCGGCTCGGGGCGTCGGTGCTGAACGAGCTGCCGATCCTGTCCGTCGATGAGATGATCGAGCGCATCGACTCGGTCGACATCGAACAAGTTCGTGAGCTGGCCGGTTCGCTGTTCACACCCAACCGGCTGTCGGTGGCCGGCGTGGGCCCGGAAGAGGGGCGCTTCCGTGACGCGATCGGGCCACTCGGCACGCTGGCCGAGTTGCCGGCGAGCATCCAGGGAGCCGGAGCGTGATCAAGGTCGCGGTTGCGGGCGCAGCGGGACGCATGGGCCAGACCGTGTGCGAAGCCGTCCACGGAGCCGGGGACATGGAGCTGGTGGGGCGTGCAGATCCGCTGCTGGAGACCACGCTCGAGGACGTGCTCGGCGAAGCAGAGGTCGTGGTGGACTTCACCCGTCCCGACACCGCACTTGGAAACGCCCTCGCCTGTGTGCGCGCCGGTGTCCACGTCGTGATCGGCACCACCGGCTTCGATCCCGCTCCACTGACACAGGCCCGCTCGGCCGACGGCCGCCCCAAGGCCAACGTGCTGATCGCCCCCAACTTCGCGATCGGCGCCGTGCTGATGATGCGCTTCGCCGAGGAGGCAGCCAAGCACATGGAGAGGGCGGAGATCGTCGAGCTGCACCACGACGGCAAGCTAGACGCGCCCAGCGGCACAGCGGCCCGCACCGCCGAGCTGATGGCCCGCGCAACCGGCGGGGCTCCGCCTCCGATCCACTCGGTGCGCCTCCCGGGGCTGGTGGCAAGCCAGGAGGTGATCTTCGGCGATCTCGCCCAGACGCTCACCATCCGCCACGACACCACCGGCCGGGAGTCGTTCATGCCTGGGGTGCTGCTGGCCGTCCGGGCGGTGGGCACGCTCGAGCATTCACCGGTTGTGGGGCTGGAGAACGTGCTCTTCCAATCTCCGCCCGCGTGAGATACTGAGGATCAATGAGCTCCCTGGGCACGATACTGACGGCGATCGTCACGCCGTTCGACGAGCGCGGGCAGGTGAACGAGGAGTCATTCGTGGCGCTCATGCGTCACCTCGCGGAGAACGGCTCCGACGGTTTCGTCGTGGCGGGCACGACCGGAGAGGCCTCGACGCTCACAGACGAGGAGCAGCTCCGCCTGATCGAGGTGGCCGTGGTCGAGCGTCCCCCAGGAACGACGATCATCGCGGGTACGGGCACCAACGACACGCGCCACGCCGTAGAGCTGACCGAACGAGCCAGCGAGCTCGGCGTGGATGCGATCCTCTCGGTCACCCCCTACTACAACCGCCCGAGCCCGCTCGGCATCAAGCGCCACTACGAAGCGGTGGCCGCCTCGACCGACAAGCCGATCCTGCTCTACAACATCCCGTCGCGGACAGGCACCAATATCTCCCCCGAGCAGCTCGCAGAGCTCGCCCAGATCGATGGCATTGTGGGAGTCAAGCAGTCAAACGCCCAGGAGCTGCAGCCGATCGACGGTCTCGACCTGTATGCGGGCGACGATGCCAACTTCCTGCGCACCATGGCAATGGGGGGCGCCGGCGTGGTCTCCGTGGCCAGCCACATCGTCGGCAACGAGATTCGCCGGATGGTCGACGAGCCCGACCACCGCGAGGCGATCGACGCGTCGCTGCACGACGTCTACGAGACGCTGTTCCTCACGTCGAGCCCCACATGCACCAAGGCCGCACTGAATCTGCTCGGCGTCGACGTCGGCGGCGTGCGCCTGCCGATCGTGGAAGCGACCGAGCAGGAGACGGCGGCGGTCCGCGCCATGCTCGAACGCCACGGCCTGCTGACGAGCGCCACCGCGTGAGCTCAACTCTGCGCGTCCTGCCCCTCGGAGGGTTGGGAGAGATCGGCAAGAACATGACGGTCGTCGAGCAGGACGGCCGGATCGTGGTCGTCGACGTCGGCCTGCGCTTCCCGACTCCCGAGATGGTCGGCATCGACCTCGTCCTGCCCGACTTCACCTACCTGCGCGAACGCGCCGAGGACATCGAGGCGATCGT
>DATARM010000066.1:0-8404 GCA_036264155.1 Solirubrobacteraceae bacterium | reverse complement strand
AGATGTGACGGCCGAAGAGAAGGAGACCGTCGATGCGCAGGCGCGCCGGCACTCGATCAAGGTCTGGGTCTACAACTCTCAGAACGTCACGCCGGACGTGCAGCGCGTAAATCAGATCGTTCGCGAACAGCGGATTCCGATCGCCACTGTCACCGAGACGCTCGCGCCTGCCTCGGCGAGCTTCGAGCAGTGGCAGGTGGCTGAGCTCGAAGGGCTGCTCCACGCTCTGCGCCAGGCGACGGGCCACTAGTCGTGAAAGGGGGCGACGCCTCAACCTGGGCGGAGCGGGCTGCACGTGGGCTGGCCGAGGCGGGCTATAGGCGTGGCGGTGCTCGCCGGGCCATCCTCGAGCTGCTCGACGAGCAGCCCTGCGCCCTGACGGCCGTCGAGATCCAGCGCGAGCTGGGGGCGCGCAAGCGTGTGGTCTCGCGTGCGAGCGTCTACAGGGTCGTGGAGGAGCTCGATGAGCTCGGGTTCCTGCAGCGGGTGGAGATCGGTAGCGGTGTGCTGCGCTACGAGCCGGCGCGCCACGGCGTTGGGCATCATCACCACCTCGTGTGCAACGGCTGTGGGCGCTTGGAGCCGTTCAGCGACGAGGGGCTCGAGCGAGCCATCCGCCGTGTTGGCGAGCGCCTGCCACTGCATGTCTCCGAGCACGAGATCGTGCTCCGCGGTGCGTGTCGTAGTTGTGCCCGGGAGTGAGCGTGTCGGGCAGCCGATCGAGACGCTGTGTCAGTCGCCGCTGAGGTTGGGCGGGATCGGCTGGCCGGCGGGGGGCGGGTCGTCTTTGAGCAGCTGGGGCACCGTCACGAGGTGATAGCCGCGAGCTCGTAGCTTGGTGATGATCAGCGGCAGTGCTGCAATCGTCTGCGTTCGCACCCCGCCCGCGTCGTGCATGAGGATGATCGCTCCGGGGTGCGCCCCCGTGAGCGCGCTCTGGACGATCGCTTCCACGCCGGGCTGCTGGTAGTCGTCGGTATCCACCGACCACAGCACCATCAGTAGGTGCATCTGGTGCAGCTCACGCAGCGTTGTCGCGTCGAACGAGCCGTAGGGGGGACGGAACAGCACGGGTCTGGGGCCGTCGAGTAGTTCGATGCGCGCGATCTGTTCAAAAAGCTCTTCGTGCTGGTCGTGCGCGGAGAGCGTTGCCAGCATCGGATGCGTCTCGGTGTGATCGCCGATCACGTCGCCGTCACGGATCTCACGCACGGTCGATTGGCTGAAGTACTGGAGCATCTTGCCGATCACGAAGAACGTGCCGCGCACGTGGTAGCGCTCGAGCACGCTCAGCACCTGGGGGGTGTAGGGCCCGGGACCATCGTCGAACGTGAGCGCGATGTCGCGGGCCGTGGTCCCGCCTTCTCTGACGAACGGCGTGTATGCGAGGACCGAGCTGACGGCCTTCGCTTCGGCCTGTTTTTCCTGCGCTGGAGTGGGGGGAGGGATGGCGGCTTTGGCCGTCGCGGGGCTGTGCTCCGAGGCTGCGCGATGGGCGGCGGGCTTGCCGCCGCCCGACAGCGCGACGATCACGACTACAAGCAGCAGCAGCACGCCCGCCCCCGCTCCCGCCCGCCGGCGGCGGATTCGCACGCGAGCATTCGTCGGGGGGGAGGCCGGCAGCGGAGCGGAGGGAGCGACCGGCGCGGGTTTGCGCACGCTCCCGCGCTCGTCCTCGAAGTCCCATTTCCAGCGCGGGGCCATGATCACGAGTCCCGATCGAGTGAGGTGACGGGTCCGTGAGCGGTGACGCTCACGGGCGTGCCAACCGCCAGCGCCTGCTCGCCGTGGACGCGGGCCAGCAGCACCCCGGCGTCGCTCGGCTGCTCGGGTCGAATGTGCAGCAGCGCGTCGTGGCCGTAGTAGCGGCACTGCTCCACACGTCCGCCGAGGCCATCCGCGCGATCGCCCTCGAGCACGCGCACCTCGAGCTGCTCGGGCCTGATCATCACTGTGCCGGCCCGAGCGGCAGCGGGATCGCGAGGCGTGCGCAGCGCCAGCGCGCCGAGCGGGGTGCGCGCGGTCGCGTGCTCGAAGTCGGCAGCGATCAGGTTGACGGCGCCGAGGAAACGTGCGAGCGGCTCGTCCACAGGGTGCTCATACAGCTGCGTTGGCGCTCCCTGTTGGACGATTCGCCCGTCGCGTAGGACGGCCACAGTGTCGGCCAGCGACAACGCCTCCTCCTGGTCGTGGGTGACGAGCACGGTGGTGACGCCCTGCTCGAGTAGCAGCGCGTGGACCTCCTCGCGCACGCGGCTTCGCAACGAGGCGTCGAGCGAGGAGAAGGGCTCGTCGAGCAACAGCGCGCGAGGACGTCGAGCGAGCGCGCGGGCAAGGGCAACACGCTGCTGCTCGCCGCCTGAGAGCTCGTTGGGCATGCGCTCGGCGAGCGCGTCCAGGCCGACCAGCTCGAGCAGCCGCGCCACCTCGCTGCCTTGGCGCTCGCGGCGGCTGAGCGCGAAGCCGATGTTCTGCCGGACGCTGAGGTGCGGGAACAGGGCGCCCTCCTGTGGCACGTAGCCGATGTGCCTACGCTCGGGAGGCAGGTAGGTGCTGCTGTCGTCGAGGGTCTCGCCGGCCAGCGATACGGTGCCTCGCTCGGCGCGCTCGAAGCCGGCGATCACGCGCAGGAGGGTCGTCTTGCCGCAGCCGGAAAGCCCCAGCACCGCTGTCAGCGAGCCGGCCGCCACCTCCAAGTCGACGCCCTCCAGGACGGGCTGCTGGCCGTAGCCCTTCCACAGGTCGGTGACGGAGAGGAGGCTCATCGGGCCTCTGCCATTCGAGCGACGCTGGACATCCGTCGTGAGAGCAGGTAGGCGGGCACGGCTGAGATGGCGACCATCAGGGCCGCGTAGGGCGCGGCGGCGCCGTAGGAGAAGTCGCTGGTGTAGCTCCAGAACTGCGTGGCAAGGGTGTTCACGCCGGTCGGCCTCAAAAGCAGCGTTGCGGTCAGCTCAGTGGAGGAGGATATGAACACGAGTGCAAACGCCGCTGCCAGCCCCGGCGCGATCAACGGGAGCGTCACGCGTCTGAACACGGTCGATGGGCGCGCGCCGAGCGAGCGTCCGACCTCCTCCAGGCGTGGCGATGCCTGGCCCATCGCCGCACGCACGCCTACCACGGCAAGCGGAAGGAACAGGATCGCGTAGGCGACGATCAGCTCGAAGGAGCTCTGGTAGAGGCCGAACGCGTAGCGCACAGTGAAGGACACGAGCCCGAGCGCGATCACGAGGCCGGGGAGCGCCATCGGCATGTAGGCCAGCCGCTCGATCAGGATGGTCAGACGGTTGCGGTGGCGAAGCGCCTGGGCGCACACGGGGACGGCCAGAGCCGTGGCAATGGCGGCGGCGGCCGCGCTGTAGGCGGCGGTATGCGCGAGCGCCCCGAGGATCGACGTCGAGGGCAGCGTGCTCGAGCCGCCGTGGAGAACCCAGTAGAGGAGAGAGCCCATCGGCACCCCGAGAGCGAGTCCGCCGAGCGCACCCAGGGCGATCAGGACCGGTCCCGTCCAGCGACCCAGCTGCACACGCGGTGACGCCCTGCGTGCGCCCGGACCGCTGCGTACCGCGCCGCCACGCCCCCTCAGCAGCAACTCTCCGGCGAGTACGGCCACGCTCAGCAGCACCAGCACCAGTGAGAGCACGCAGGCGCCGACGGCGTCGAAGCCGAGCTTGAACTCGGTGAATATGGCCACGGTGAACGTCTGGTACCGGACGATCTCAAACGCTCCGTACTCAGCCAGCAGGCCGAGGGTCACGAGCAGGCAGCCGCCCAGCACGGCGGGCCAGATCTGACGCAGGGTGACGCGCAGGAAGGTCTGCCACGGGCCGAGCCCGAGGCTGCGCGCGGTCTCCTCCAGACCTCCGTCGACCCTGGAGAGAGCCGTCCGCACAGGCAGGAACACGAGCGGATAGAGCGACAGGGTCATGATCATCACTGCGGCGAGATAGCCGTGCAGGCCGGGCTCCAGCGAGACCCATCCGAACCCAACCACGAAGTCGGGGATGCCGAGTGGCGCCACGAGCAGCACCGCCCACAGGCGCCGCGCGGGCAGCGCCGTACGCTCGACGCACCATGCCGCTCCCACCCCCAGCACAGCGCACAGGATCGTGCAGGCGAACGTCAGGCGCACGCTGTTCCACAGCAGCACGACGACTAAGTGGCGCAGCAGCAGGTGCTTCGCTTCGCTCCAGCCCGACTGTTGAGCCTGGACGACGAGGAAGACGAGCGGCAGCAGCACCAGGATCGTGACGAGCACGCCACCGGCGGCGCTCACGAGTGGCCAGCGCCGGTGGCCTGAGAGGGTGCGGGTCCATCTCCGCTGCGTCGTCTCGGCCGCGGCGAGGCGTCTCACGCGTCCACCTACAGCAGTCCGAGCTTCTGCTCGAGCTCGAGTGCTTCGCTGCCATCGCCCAGCTCGGCTGGCGTCAGCGCCACCGGGTGCAACGTGGAGAGCACCGCCAGCCCCGGCGCGGGGGCGACACCAGGACGCAGCGGGTACTCATAGCTGTGGCTGTGGGCCAGCACTTCCTGGCCCTTGCTGCTGACCAGGAACGCCAGGAACGCCTGGGCGGCGGCCTGATGGGTGCTCGTCTTCAACACGGCGGCTCCCGAGACGTCGACGAGGTCGCCCGGGTCCCCAGCGGCGTAGTAGTGCAGCGCCGAGTTCAGGTCGCCGCGACCGACCTCGTCGCGCAGCCTGTACCAGTAGTAGTGGTTGATCGGGCCCAACTCGCTCTCGCCGTTGTTGACCTGGCTCACGACCGTCTCGTTGTCGGGGTAGACCGTGCCGTTTGCCTGCAGGCCCTTCAGCCAGCGTTCGGCGGCAGCCTGGCCATCGAGCTTGACGATCGCCGTGATCAGCGGCTGGAAGTCCGTCTCCGACGGCGCGAAGCCCAACTTTCCCTTCCAGCGCGGGTCGGCCAGTTCGAGGATCGAGCTCGGGAGCTGTGCGGGCGCCAGCTTCGAGGTGTTATAGACGAGCGCCGAGACTCTGGCCGAGACCCCGACCCAACTGCCCTCGGCGGAGTCATAGGAGCGTGGCACCGCCGCCAGAGTCGAAGGCGCCACGGCGGCCAGCAGGCCGTGCTCGCGCAGGGCTTCGAGAACCGGCGTGTTCTCCGTGTAGAAGACGTCGGCGGGTGAGCTCGATCCCTCTTGGAGGATCTGGTTGCCCAGCGAGGCCTCGTCGGCTGAGCGGACCTTCACCGCGATGCCCGTGGCTTTTTCAAAGGCCGCAACGAGCAGCGCGGTGGTCTGTTCGTGCTGCCCGTTGTAGAGCGTCAGTTCACGGGCGCTGTGGGCGCTCGAGCCACAGGAGCTGAGGAGCATGGCGCAGGCCACGCTGAGCAGGCTGAGAAATGGGAGCTTGCTGCGATGCATGGGGGAAATCCGAGTTGGGCGATCGGAATACGGGGAGACCGTAGCACAGCTAGTTAGGGTTGCCTAACTATGAGACCGGCGTGCCGGTTCGCCGCCTGATAGGCGAGAATCCCCACATGCACGTGACAGCCAAGGCCGATTACGCAGTGCGCGCCGTCGTCGAGCTGGCCGACTCGAGTCAGGGCTCGCCGCGCAAGGTCGACGAGGTTGCCCAGGCTCAGGGCATTCCGGTGTCCTTCCTCGAGAACATCCTGACCCAGCTGCGCTCGTCGGGAATCGTGCGCAGCCAGCGCGGGCCGGAAGGCGGCTACTGGCTGGCCCATCCGGCCGCGGAGGTGAACCTCGCCGACATCATCAGGGCGGTGGAGGGCCCGCTCGTCGGGGTGCGTGGCCAGCGTCCCGAGGAGATCGAGTACGTCGGCTCGGCCGAGGCGCTGCAGAACGTCTGGATCGCGCTGCGCGCGAACCTGCGCAAAGTGCTCGAGCAGGTGACGGTCGCCGACGTGGCCGCCGGCAAGCTGCCCAAGGAGGTCCTGGCGCTCACGCGTCAGGAGGAGGCCTGGCAGACGCGCTGAGTCGTGTAGCGGCACTGGGAACGGGTATCGAACTTCCCGTTCTCATTGGATACCCTGTCAAGCGCTCCGGGAGCGGTCCTGTCAAGGGTCGGCCTGGAGGACACTTCCTCACGCGCCCCCTCATGAAGGAGACCCTGCTCGATGTCAGCCCCGCCCACAGACGTCTCGTCCACCCCGACCACGGAGGCCGCAGAGGCGGCCGTCGAGGCGATTGCAGGCGTGGCCGGTCAGGACGTGACCTTCTCGCTCGAGCTGACCCAGGATCAGAAGGACATCCGCGACTGGGTCCACGGCTTTGCCGCCGACGTGGTGCGCCCGGCCGCGCACGAGTGGGATGAGAAGGAGCAGACGCCATGGCCGATCATCCAGGAGGCGGCCAAGATCGGCCTCTATGGGTTCGAGGGCCTGGCGCAGTTCTTCGCCGACCCCACGGGCCTGACGCTGCCGATCGTCAACGAGGAGCTGTTCTGGGGGGACGCCGGCATCGGCATGTCGATCATGGGCACGGCATTGGCCGTGGCCGCGATCTTCGGTCAGGGATCGGGTGAGCAGATCGGCGAATGGATCCCGCGCTGCTTCGGGACGCCGGAGGACATCAAGGTCGCGGCCTTCTGTGCCTCCGAGCCCAATGCGGGCTCGGATGTCTCGGGTGTGCGCACCCGTGCCAAGTTCGACGAGGCAGCGGGTGAGTGGGTGATCAACGGCCAGAAGGCATGGGCCACCAACGGTGGGATCTCAGACGTACACGTGGTGATTGCAACCGTCGACCCCGAGCTCGGCTCCAAAGGGCACGCGGCGTTTGTGGTCCCTATGAGCGAAGCCAAGGGCATCTCCCAGGGGAGCAAGGTCTCCAAGCACGGGCTGCGCGCCTCGCACACTGCCGATGTCTACCTCGACGACTGCCGCGTCCCCGCCGGCTACGTGCTGGGCGGCAAGGAGAAGCTGGACGAACGCCTTGCGCGCGTGCGCGAGGGCAAGAAAAGCAACTCCCAGGCGGCGATGCAGACCTTCGAGTCCTCGCGCCCAACGGTCGGCTCGCAGGCGCTCGGCATCGCACGGGCCGCTTACGAGTACGCGCTCGACTACGCCAAGGAGCGCGAGCAGTTCGGCCGCAAGATCATCGAGAACCAGTCCATTGCTTTCACGTTGGCGCGGATGAAGATGGAGATCGACGCCGCCCGACTGCTCGTCTGGCGTGCCTCGTGGATGGGACGCAACCAGATCCGCTTCGAGAACGCCGAGGGCTCGATGAGCAAGCTCAAGTCGGGCGAGGTCGCCGTGTGGGTGACCGAGCGTGCGATTCAGATCCTCGGCGGCAACGGCTACACGCGTGAGTTCCCGGTCGAGCGCTGGCACCGCGACGCCAAGATCTACGACATCTTCGAGGGCACGGCCGAGATCCAGCAGCTCGTGATCGCGCGGGCGATATCCGGCATGCATATCAAGTAGCTCTGGGACTGGCTTTTCGGGGCGGTGCGGGTCGTGCTGCGGCGTCGCTGAGGCCCAGAGCGGCGCTCGAAAAGGTTGATCGCGCCAGTTCTCGCGCCAGTCATGCAAGATCTGGGTCGTGTCCGGCGTCGCGTAGCGTGTCGAGTAGGTCGCCGGTCGTGAAGACTTCGATGCTGGCGTCGGTGTGGTCCTTGTCTTGCGTCCAGACCGGGAGGTCCAGCTCGAGCGCGAGCGCGACGGTCGGCCAGTCGTCGGGGTCGCGGTCTGCGATGCGGCCTGCCAGTCGATCGGCATGACCTGGAGCGCTGCGAACAGCAGCGCAGGGTCAAGGTCGCGCTTGGACGCAAGGCGGGAATGTGCCGGGCGATCTCTGCGACGACGGCCTCTGCGGCGACGCATCGAGGACGCGCATCGGTAGCCTGGGCGCATGAAGACTGTCTCCGGGTTCGTGGCGATCTTCGGGATAGCGATGGTCATCAACGCGGCGGAAGGCAAGTGGGCGTTCCATCGCGTGACGACCGGAGTTGTCTATGTTGGGCTCGACGCAGCGATCGCGCTGGGATGCTTCGTCGTGTCGTATCGGATGTGGCGGCGAGCGACCCACGAGGAGCTGGTTGAGGAGGTCAGGGTGATAGAAGCAGAGCAGAGAACACGCGGGAAACGGTGACTTCGGGTGGCGACGCGAACGCCGACCGAGCTAGCGGTCGAATTGTGGGGGTCGGCCGAGAGGTACTCGCGTAGCGCTGGGGCACGGAGAGTGCGTCGGATTGCGCGGGATCTGTTCCCTGACGACGCGCCTGGGCAGGGACGCGAATGGCACCTAACAGACGCCCAAGCGGCTCAGATTTGTGAGCACCTCGCTGGCGACGAGCCGAGCGAGTTCTACGACTATGACGCCGCCGTGGTGGCGATGCTCACCCCTGCGGATCAACACGCCGGTGGGTGAGTGGCTCAACGATGCCGACCACGAGCGCTTCTGGGCCTACTACGATGAGGCG
>DATARM010000012.1:0-23716 GCA_036264155.1 Solirubrobacteraceae bacterium | reverse complement strand
ATCGAGCTCCTCGGCGAGACGCGCCACAGCCTCCTCACTGGCCGCTCGATCGAGCTGCAGCCCACCCGCCAGCGGGGAGTTCTCGAGCAGGCGACCGAGCACGAGGTTGGCATCTGTGACCGTCGGCTCGACCCCGCCACGGCCGTAGCAGGCCGGTCCCGGCACGGCACCCGCGGACGCCGGGCCGACTCGTAGCGCGCCGCCCGCATCCCGCCACGCGACCGAGCCACCACCGGCGCCGACCGTGTGGATGTCGAAGGCCGGGAGCGACAGCGGCCTGTCCGCGATCGTGCGCTCGGCTGTCTCCGCCACCTTGGCGCCGTCGATCACGCACACATCGCACGAGGTGCCGCCCATGTCGAAGCAGAGCACCCGCTCAGCCTGCGCGAGAGACGCCACGGCAAGAGCCCCACCGACGCCGCCGGCGGGACCTGAGAGGACTGTGAGCGCTGCGTGGGCACCGGCCCGCGCAGCCTCTGTGAGGCCCCCTGAGGACTGCATCACCAACGGCCGTGGAAGTCCGGTCTCGACGGCTTTTCGGCTGAGGCTCTCCAGGTAGTCGCCGAGCAGGGGAGAGAGCGCTGCGTCGAGGACTGTGGTGGCGGTGCGCTCGTACTCGCGAAACGTGCCCACCAGATCGCTCGAGAGCGATACATGCACGTCGGGAAGGAGTTCGCCGAGCAGCTCGCCCAGCAGCCGCTCATGGCTGTCATCGGCATAGGCGTGCAGGAGGGATACGGCTACGGCCTGAGGCTCGGCTCGGCCCAGTGCTTCAACGGTGGCCCGAGCGTCGTCGACGTCGAGCGCCTGCAGCGGACCGTCGGGCCCCATTCGCTCCACAGCTGCGAACCGCAGCTCGGCAGGCACGAGCGGGGCCGGCGGTGCGAGGCACAGGCGATATAGGTGCGGCCGCGTTTGGCGGGCCAGCTCGATTACGTCGGTGAAACCGGCCGTGGCGATCAGCGCGGTGCGCGCCGTGCGTCCCTCGAGCAGGGCGTTCGTGGCCACGGTCATCCCATGGGCGAAGCGCGTCACGTCGCCCGGGTCGGCGTCTGCGCGGAGGAGAACCAGGCGCACCGCCTCGAGCACACCCTCATCCTGGCTGGAGGGCGTAGAGGGAACCTTGGCCGTGTGCACGAGCCCGTCGCCACCGACGAGCACGGCGTCGGTGAACGTCCCGCCGACATCCACACCCAGCAGCATCTGACGCAGCCTACGCGAGCGTCACTCGCCGCCCGGTTCCGGGTTCTGCGAGGCCCGTGGCCTCGTCTGCTATCACGCTGCGACCAGCTCGCGATCCTCCGTGTCTGCCAGGTGCTGATGGGAGGGGCAATAGCCGTTGTGGGGGAGTGGGGTGCGCTGGCAGGCTGAGCCCTTGCGGGTCGTGGCACGGCACTGCGGCGGCGCGCCGCTGACCGCCGTGTAGCCCTCGTGCGGGTGCTCCACCAGGAACTGCTGGGCGTAGCCCATGTAGCGCGTGACGACCTGGTGCACATGGCCCTGGGCCGACATCGGGAAGTAGCTGCGTATGTCGCAGAACAGCGTTCGTGCCGGACGTGCGAAGTAGTGGCGGTCTGTGGCCAGACGCGTGATCACGTCCTCGCACGCGCGCAGCACCGCCGTGTGGTTGCTGGTAGCCGACGTTCCCCTCGGCGGCTCCAGGATCTCGGGAGAGAGCTCCCGATAGATTGCCCGACTGAACTGATACATGGTGATGCTCCTCACCCTCTATCGCTGGATCTGTGGTTTGGGAGCACACCCGCCTGTCCTGTATGACTCCGACGCCCCAAAGACCTTGCAACTCCCACAACACAAGCACGCCCACAAAAGATCGAGATAAAGATCCTTGGGGAGATTTCTTATGAACGGCGTGGCCGCCCGGGGGTTCTCAGTGCCAGGTCTGCCAGCCGATCGACTCCGTCTGCTCGATCACGGCGTGGCGATGGTCGAGCGCGGGATCGCGCTCGGGATGATCCGCTCGAAGGTGCGCGCCGCGGCTCTCCTCCCGGGCAAGCGCGCAGCGCGCGATCAGGCGCGCAAGCGGGTTTGGGGTCTCGAGCAGCCTGCTCAGTCCCTCCTGCGTGCGTACGATGCCGGCGTCTTGCCAGAGCGCTTTACGTGTGGTCGCATCGGCCTGCGGAGGGGCGGGGAGCTCGCTCAGCGCCTCGATCTCACCGGCGTTTGCCGACCCCGGCGCCAGGGTCTCGTCCGCGAGAGCGTCGAGGACCGCCCGGCGGGCGAACACGAAGCACTCGCTGAGCGAGTTCGACGCCAGCCGGTTGGCGCCGTGCAGCCCGGTGCAGGAGGACTCTCCGACCGCATACAGCCCGGGAACGCTCGAGCGCGCCTGCAGATCGGTGACGATTCCGCCCATCATGTAGTGGGCGGCCGGGGCCACGGGGATCAGCTCGCGGGCCGGGTCGAGTCCGGCGTCGCGCAATGCTGCGATCACGTTGGGGAAGTGCGCTTGATCGATCGAGCGCATGTCGAGGCCCACCGAGCTCGCGCCGGTCTCCTGCAGGCGAGCCTCGATCGCCCGTGAGACCTCGTCACGGGGGGCCAGCTCCTCGACGAAGCGTTCGCCTGAGGCATCGTGCAGCGTGGCTCCCTCGCCACGAATGGCCTCGGTGACGAGGAACCCCTCCCGCCCCCGCACGCCAATCACCGCCGTGGGGTGGAACTGCATCAACTCCAGGTCGGCCAGCTCGGCACCCGCCAGGTGCGCCAGCAGCATCCCCACGCCCTGCGAGCCCGGCGGGTTGGTGGTGCGCGACCACAGCGCCGCTGCACCGCCGGTGGCGATCACGACCGCGCGTGCGCTCACCACCCGGCCGTCGTCGCAGATCAGACCACGGCAGCGCTGCTCCGAGCGCCACAGCGCCTGCGCGCGGGCGCCCTCCAGCACGTTGATGTGGGGCTCCTCGGCGGCAAGCGCTGAGAGCTGGCGCACGACACGCCGCCCGGTGGCGCTCCCGCCCGCGTGGACGACGCGCCTGACCGAGTGTCCACCCTCGAGTCCCAGCGCCAGCTGGCCGAAGCGATCTGCGTCGAAGCGAACCCCCAGCGCCTCGAGATCCCGAACCCGGTCGGGGGCGTCGTGCACGAGGATCTCAGCCGCGGATCGGCGCACCAGATCACGTCCCGCGAGCTCGGTGTCATGCAGATGCAACTCGAAGCTGTCATCTGCGGCGAGCGCCGCCGCGAGGCCGCCCTGCGCCCAATAGCTCGCTGTTTGCGCCAGTGGCGTGGCCGATATGAGCACGACGCTCGCGCGCTGGCGGGCGGCACAAAGCGCCGCATACAGCCCGGCTGCCCCTGCGCCCACCACGGCGATGTCGACCTCTTGGGTCCTCGAGGAGGCGCTGGGAGGCATTGGATCGGCTATTTGTTGGCGGGCAGGAGGCCCAGTTTGCGCAGCTTTTCGGTGCTGATCCCGGAGCGTTTGCGCAGTTCTTCGATCCTGAGTTTCTCGCGAGTGCCGGAGGGCAGGCCACTCGTTCCTGGGACGGTGCTCGTTATGGTGGGAGTGGTGCTACCGGGCGTGGCGATGCCCGGCGTTGTCGTGGGTGTCGAGGTCGTCGGAGTGGTGATGGTGGGGACCGTGGCTGCCGTGGTCGTGGGGGCGGTTGCGCCGAGCGTGGTGATCGTCCTGGTCGATGCGGGCGACTGCGGTTCTGTGCCGCCGGCGAGCTTCACGAGGGCCGCGGCGAGCACGCCGAGTGACAGGACCGCGATTACCGCCGCCACGACGAGTGGGGCCCTCCAGTTCGGTGAGGCCGCGAGGCGGGTTCGTGCGGCGGCTCCGCAGTTCAGGCACCACTCCTGCTCGGGGTGCAGCGGCGCGCCACACAGCGGGCACGCCTCGCCGGGCGCGGCACTGGGCCGCTGCACGGGCGCGGCGCCGGCGTTGGGGGCGCCGGCGGGTGCAGCGGGGGCGCTGCTCACGAGCCGCCCGTCGTCGGACGGATGATCTCCGTGGCTTCCTCGCCGCCCGAGGGTTCAGTGGATGCGGGCTCCCCGGCGGGAGGAGGCGCTGGGGAGGACTCAGGTGCAGGCTGGGACTGTGGCTGGGCGGGCGCCGGAGGGTGAGCATCGGCCGGCAGCGGGACGACGGGCGGATCAGCTCGGGGTGGCGTCGCCGGCAAACCAGGGGGAGCGCTGGTGGACGGGGCGGCGGCGCTGGCCTGTGTCGGCTGAGGGGTTGGCGTCGCCGACTGTGGCGCGGGCGTCGTTGCTACGGGTGTGCCCGGCACCGATGCGGCGGAGGCGACCGGAAGATCCACGTGGCGGCTCATCGACAGACCGCAGTTGGGGCAGAACCTGTCTTCGCTCGAGTGGATGGCGGCGCACCGCGGGCAGGCCGTTATGCCGGCCTCGCGCAGCACCGTCACAGGCTCGCGCTCGCTGAGTGCCGCCTCGAGCGTGCGCAGCTCCGAGTCGATGTGGCTGAGCGTTGTCAGCTTGGCGAGGACCAGCGCGTCGTTTCGCTGCCCGAAGCGGTGCAGGTTGAACACCAGGCCCCCGAGATCGCGGTAGGCGAGCTCTCGCGCCTTGCGCAGGAACCGTGCTCGGCGGCGGGCGCGACCGCGAGACCCGAACCCCGGAGAGTCGCCGGCGCCGGCGTTGGCTGCCTCTACGGCCTGCTCGTCATCGTGTCCCACGGGGGCGTCTGTGGGAGTCGTGCCAGATATCTGATTCACGCCCGATCCATGCTACCCCGAGCGCTAGTCGCCACGCTCCAGCGTCTCCAGCCAAGCGGAGCGCACGCGTTCGGCCATGGCCGTCGCGGAGAAGCGCATGGCGCTGGCGCGTCCGGGCACGCGCGGGTCGCTCTCAAGCAGCAGGGGCTCCAGCGCGGTCCGCCAGCGGGTGAGCTCGAACGGCGCGCACAGCGCTCCCGGCACGTCCTCGAGCGCCTCGGCATGGACACCAACGGGCGTGGCCAGGACGGGCACGTCACAGGCGAGCGCCTCGAGCACCGCGAGCCCAAAACCCTCGCGCTCGGATGGCACCAGCACGGCGTTTGCGCCGTTCACCCACAACGGCACGCGCTCGGGCTCGATTCCCCCGAGCGTCCGCAGCTCGACTCCAAGCGCGTGCGTGAGCTCGCGCGCGCGGTCGTGGCGCTTCTCCGCACGTGTAGGGTCAGCGGCGAACAACACGTAGGGGCGACCGGGGTCCAGACCCAGCTCGGCTCGGGCCTGTGCTCGCGGGAGGGGATGAAAGCGCTCGACGTCGACTCCGCAGGGCAGAACCTTGGCGCGGGCGCGGGCGGCGCTGCCCGGGATGTTGGCGATCAGCGAGCTGGACACGGCCCCCAGGAGATCGAGTGCGGGTAGCGCCGCGGCCGTCGCCAGGCGGGTACGCGGGTGACTCAGGTCGGTCCCATGCAGGGTCACGGCCCGCATCCGAGCGGCGACCGCGAATGCCGGCCAGGCGGTCAACCCGAAGTGCGCGTGCATCACGTCCAACGGAGGGGTGGAGGGGCGGCGGCTGAGCGTGGACGTGCCGCCGTGGCGGGCCCGCAGCGCGAGCGCCGCTCGCGCCAGTGCGCGGGGACCGGGGGGGAACTCGAACAGCTCCACCTCCACGTCCTCGAGTCCGGCCAGCGCGGCCACCTGGTCGCGGACGAAGCGGCCACGCTCGGGGTGGCGCTCGTCGGGCAGCATGTTGGAGACGATCAGGGCGCGCAAGGCCTCGACGGTATCGCTCTGGAATGATGGCCCGCATGAGCCCTTCCAGAACTCGCAGCTACAACCGCGCCGTGGACGAGTTGCGACCCACCACGATCGAGCCTGGGTTCATGCGCACGGCCACCGGTTCGGCGCTGATCTCGGTGGGTGAGACGCGTGTCATCTGCACCGCCTCAGCGCAGGAGAGCGTCCCACGTTGGATGGCCGGCAGAGGCCGCGGCTGGGTGACGGCCGAGTACGGGATGCTGCCGGCATCCACGGGCGATCGTAAGCAGCGCGACGCAACCAAGGGCCGCCAGGACGGCCGGACGGTTGAGATCCAGCGTCTGATCGGACGCTCGCTGCGCGGCGTGGTCGACTTCGAGGCGCTGGGCGAGCGGACGATCTACCTCGACTGCGACGTGCTGCAGGCAGACGGGGGGACACGCTGTGCCTCGATCACCGGCGCCTACGTCGCCCTCGCCTTGGCCTGCGAGAAGCTGCGGGCGGCGGGTCGGTTGGAGCGCTCGCCGCTGAGCGGCTCGGTGGCGGCGGTCTCGTGCGGGATGATCGAGGGCGTGGCGATGCTCGACCTCGACTACCCCGAGGACTCCACGGCGGAGGTCGACGCCAACGTTGTCATGACGGGCGACGGTGGCCTCGTGGAGGTGCAGGCGACCGCCGAGCGCACCCCGCTCTCGCGCGCCCACCTCGACGAGCTGCTCGCCCTCGCCGAGGGCGGCATCGAGCGCCTGCGCCTGATCCAGGAGCACGCGATCGCGGAGGCCTCGACGACTTCCCCCGACTCTCCCCCGGCGGGCACACCGCCGAGCTAACACGTGGCGCTGGATCCCCGCAGGCTGCTGCTGGCCACCCACAACGAGCACAAGCGGCGGGAGCTCGAGCGCCTGCTCGAGGCTTCGCCGGCGGGCCGATGGGAGATCGACGGGCTTCCCGACGACGTGCAGCTGCCGCCGGAGGACGGGGTGACGTTCGCTGAGAACGCGCTGGGCAAGGCCAGGGCGGCGGCACTGGCAACCGGCCGGGTTAGCATCGCCGATGACTCGGGGATCGCGGCCGCGGCCCTGGGCGGCGCGCCGGGGGTTCGCTCGGCCCGCTACGCAGGCGAGCAGGCGAGTGACGCCGAGAACCTCGCCAAGCTGCTGCGAGAGGCGCCCGCGGGGAGCGCGCTCGAGTACGTGTGCGTGATCGCCTATGTCGATCCCCGAGGCAAGCAGGAGCGAATCTTCGAGGGCCGCTGCGCCGGGCGCATGGCCGGCGAGCCCAGAGGCGAGGGGGGTTTCGGCTATGACCCCGTCTTCCTGCCCGAGGACGCCCCGCCTGGATACGCGGAGCGGCCCGAGGTGACGATGGCAGAGCTCTCAGACGAGCAGAAGGACGCGATCAGCCACCGCGGTCGCGCCGCCCGAGCGCTGCTCGACTGGCTCAGAAGAGGTTGATGGCCGCAGATGCGGCCACGGCGACCCCGAGGCCCGCGTAGCCGGTGTAGCCCGAGATGAGCAGCAGCAGCGCCGTGACGAGCGCTACCAGCACCGTTACGATCCAGGCGATGCGTTCGATGGCCATGCATGCATTGTTGCGGATGCGCCTGTCCGCACGCAGTGTTAGCTTCGGCGCAACGGTTTCACGAACGAGGAGGGCGAAGTGACGAAGTCCGAGCTGGTTGACCAGGTTGCCGACCGCGCAGACCTGACCAAGCAGGATGCCGCGCGAGCGGTGGACGCGGTGCTCGCCACTGTGGAGGACGCGCTGCGCCGCGGCAGCGAGGTGACGGTGTCCGGTTTCGGCAAGTTCCACGTGAGCGAGCGCGGCGCGCGAGCGGGTGTGAACCCGCGGACCGGCGAGCGCATCCAGATCGCTGCTTCGCGGGTGCCCCGATTCACAGCGGGGAGCGGTCTGAAGAGCGCGGTGAAGGCTCGCTGACACCGGCGCGGCCCTTCGGCGACACCCTTGCCGCGCTGGTCGCCGAGCGCGAGTCCCAGCTCGTGCTCGGCATCGACCCCGACCCCGCCGATCTCTGGCCCGGTAGTGACGAGTCTTCAGCAGGTCTCGAGCCGCGCGAGGCCGCCGGGCGCGCGGTGCTCGCCCACTGTTGCTCGCTGATCGACGCGACAGCCGATGCCTGCGTCGCGGTGAAGGCGCAACTGGCGCGGTTCGAGGTGCTGGGGACCGTCGGCTGGAAAGTTCTCACCGATGTGGTGGTCCACGCGCGCCGGGCGGGGCTGCTGGTCATCGCCGACGGCAAGCGCGGGGATATCGACGTGACCGCCCAGGCCTATGCGAGCGCGCTCATCGGGGGGATCGACTCGCCGTTCGGCCACATCGACGGGCTGGGAGCGGACCTGGTGACGGTGAACCCGCTGATGGGGAGGGACGCCGTCGGCCCCTTTGTGAGCGCTGCCCGCCAGGCGGGCGCGGGAGTGCTGGTGCTGGTCAGGACCTCGAACCCCGGCGCCGCCGACTTCGAGGACCTCGAGGTCGGCGGCTCGGTGGCCGTGTGGGAGAGGATCGCGGCGATGGTCGACGAGCTCGGTCGCGAGAACGTCGGAACGTCCGGTCTGAGCGACGTGGGCGCGGTGGTCGGAGCCACTGTTCCCGGGCATCTCGAGCGCGCCAGGCGACTGATGCCGGCCGCCACGTTCCTGCTACCGGGGATCGGCGCCCAGGGAGGCCGTGTGGAGGACCTCGCTCCCGCATTCGAGCCAGGTCGCGCCGGCGGCCTGATCTCGGCGTCACGCAGCGTCGCAAGCGCCCACCGCGCGCACGGCGGGACACCTCGCGCGGCCGCGCGGGCGGAGGCCGAACGTCTGCGCGAGGCCGCCTGGGCGCTGTCGGAGATGTGATGCGGGGGCCCATGGTTCCGCTAGCCTGTGTGTCGTGCGCGTCGGGGCACCGTTAGCCGTTCGGGCGTGCCGGAAGGTGGGTAAAGAGCAACGATGATCATCACGGTCACGCTCAACGCGGCGATCGACAAGTCGCTAGCTGTTCCGAACTTCAGACTCGGGCGGCGTCATCGCACCGTCGACCAGCGCACCATGGCCGGCGGCAAGGGCGTGAACATCGCACGCACGCTCAAGGCGCTCGGCCAGCCGGTGATAGCTACCGGCTTCGCCGGGGGCGCCACTGGAACGCACCTCGTGGAGCAGCTCACCGAGGAGTCGATCCTCAACGACTTCGTGCGGATCCGCGAGGAGTCACGGACCAACACCTCGGTCCTCGATCCCACCACCGGCGAGCAGACCGAGATCAACGAACGCGGCCCGGCCGTGTCCGAGCGCGAGGTCGAGCTCTTTCGCGACAAGCTTCTCTACCTCGCACGCGGGGCCGCGATCGTGGTGTTCGCCGGCTCGCTGCCGCGCGGCGTCGAGCCCGACATATACGCCTCGCTGGTCAGAGACCTGGAGCGGCTCGACGTGATCACCGTTGTGGACACCGATGGAGAGCCGCTGCGCCAGGCGGTCAGGGCCGAACCGGACGTGGTCTCTCCGAACGTGCTCGAGGCCGAGGAGCTCGTGGGGCACGAGTTCGCCGGCGAGGAGGAGCGCTCGCTGGCTGTCGGTGAGATCGTGGCGCTCGGGCCCAAGGAGGCGATCATGACGCTGCCTGACGGCTGCTTTGCGCAGGTTCTGGTCGACGGGCACAAGCGCATGAAGCGGGCTCGCGTAGATCAGCGCGAGCCGATCGCCAAGCGTGGCTCGGGGGATGCCTTCCTCGCCGGCTATCTGGCCGCGCGCTATGAAGGCCGGGCCCCGGACCAGTGCCTGCGCTTCGGGGTCGCCTGCGGCGCCGAGTCCACGGCCCGCTTCGGTGCCGGCCTGATCGATCCTCGCGAGGCGCGGAGGCTGATGGGCGAGGTCGAGCTGTCAGTGGTCGAGCTGCCGGCCGAGGTGCCCTAGCGAGACCGAGAGCCGCTCAGCCGCCGGTGACGTCGCGGCGTAGTAAGACCAGGTAGCCGGCGATCAGCGAAGGGACGGCGTAGAGGGCGCAGACCCAGGCCGAGTGGATGATGGGCGCCCAGTCGGTGGGGGTGCGCAGCAGGCCGTGCCAGTTCTCGAACTGTTCCTGGAGCATGTAGGGGTGGATGGATTCCAGGCCGGGGATCTGGGCGATGATGAGCAGCAGGAAGAGGAACCCGATCGCGCCCACGACCGCGGCGGTGCTGTTGCGGGTGGTGGTGGACAGCAGCACGCCGAAGCTGACCACGGCGAGCAGGGGGATCAGGTAGCAGAGGTTCGCGGCGAACACGAGCAGGAGCCCCTTGGGTGCGGAGACGACTGTTCCTGAGAACGTGGTGATGCTGTTGAAGCCCCAGGAGGCCACCCCCGCGACCGTGGCCACGGCAGCCGAGAGGAACACGGCGATCACGGCGTAGGTCATCGCGGTGAGGGTCTTGGCGATGAACACCTGGCCGCGGTCCACCGACCGCGTGAGGATCGTCTTGAGCGTGCCGTTGCCGTCCTCGTTGGCGACGATGTCGCCCGCGACGAGCGAGGCGATCAGCGGGAGCATGAAGAGGGACAGGAACAGCAGCATCAGCACGGGTGTGGCGAGACCCGACTGCTTGATCTGCGAGGCGAAGATGTTGTCGCGCCCGCCCCCGTGGTCGGTGTGGATGTTCTGGACGATCACGAAGACGATGGGGAGAATGGAAGCGAGGAACAGACCCAGGTAGGTGCGCTTCTGGGAGACGAGCTTGCGCAGCTCCCAGCGCCACACGGTCAGCGTGGAGGGGCGCCGCAAGCGGGCGGTTGGGGCGAGCGAAGCGGGGGCTGCTGCGACTGCGCTCATCCGATTTGGACCGTCCTCGGTGTCGCGTCGTCAGCTATGGGCGGGGGCGTCGCGTCGCCGGATGCGTGCGCACCCTCGTCATCCATCCCGGGGGTGGCGCCTGCGCCGTTTTCGGTAAGCCTGAAGAACAGGTCCTCGAGCGTGGCAAGCTCGGGCGTGAGCGCGAGGATCCCGATACCGGCCACGCCCAGGGCCACGCTCAGCGGTCCGACATCCTGCTCCTGGGCCTGGAAGCCAAGGCCGTGAGCCCCGGTGATCGGATGCTCGATCCCGCCCTGTCCACGCAGCACCTCGAGCGCGCGCTGGTCATCGGTGGTGCGCAGACGGTAACCCGCGCCCCCCTGGCGGCGCAGGTCGGCGAGCGCCCCCTCGTAGACGACGCGGCCGGAGTCGACGATGGCGACGCGGTCGCACAGTTCCTGGACCTCGGGCAGCTGGTGGCTTGAGAGCAGCACGGTGATCCCCTCGGCGGCCAGGCGGCGGATCAGCAGGCGCATGTCGCGCATTCCCGCCGGGTCGAGGCCCGTGGCGGGCTCGTCGAGGATCAGCAGCCGGGGGCGGCGCAGCAGCGCGGCGGCGATGCCCAGGCGCTGGCGCATGCCGTGCGAGTAGCCGCCCACACGGTGCTTGGCCCGGGGCGCCAGCTCGACGATGTCCAGAACCTCGCCGATTCGCGCGCTCGCCCCATCTCCGTCGAGCGCGGCGAGCAGCTCGAGGTTCTTGCGAGCGCTCATGTAGGGGTAGAAGCGGGGCGCCTCGACGAAGCCGGCGACGCCCTCCAGCGCCCGCGCCCCGTGATGCATGGGGTCGCGTCCGAACAGCTCGACGGTGCCCTCGGTGGGGGTGATCAGCCCGAGGGCCATGCGCAGCGTGGTGGTCTTGCCCGCCCCGTTGGGGCCGAGGAAGCCGTACACGTCGCCTGCCCGGACGTTGAGATCGATGTGGTCTACGGCGAGGACCTCGTCGTAGCGCTTGACCAGCCCGCGCGCCTTGACCGGCGGGGCGTCCTCGATCACGCTAGAGGCCTCGGGCAAGCGCCTCGATCGCGCCGGGCGAGACCGAGCCGGCGAGCAGGTAGCGCACGCCCGAGCGCTCGAAGGTGAGCAGCGTGCCTAGCTCTGTGCGCAGCTCGCTGGCGCTCGTCCCATTGATTTTGACCTTGGGCAGGCCTTCGAGCGATTCGCTCGTCTTGGCGGCGCTGTGTGTCTTGCTTTCGAGCACGCCTATCGAGGACAGGCCCTGGCCGTGCGAGTTAAGCGTGGGCTTTTCTTCGCCGGCCTGCTTGTCCCCGCCCTGGGTACCCGAAGAGGGAGGGGTGATTTCTTCGACCTTCACGTTGGCGGGCGGCGTGAGCTGGAAGACCGAGTCGGGCACCGGCCCGAAGGAGACTTCGGTGGCGGCCAGTTCGATCACGGGGGAGGAGCTGGCAGTGGAGTAGATGGCGGCGCGCAGGGGTGCGCCGTTGTTGGCGTCGAAGGAGAGCTCGCCACCGGCGAGCAGGCTGCCGCCTTCGCTGGGTGAGACGCGCACGGTGTAGGCGGGCTGGCCACCGATGTCGGTGGGAGCGGGGACGGACAGGCTGGCGTGCTTGTCGAGGTGTGTGATCGCTTCTTCGATCTTGGCCACGCTGGGGACTTCATGCGCGCCGGGATCCTGGCCGGCTGCGGACGGCGGACCGCTGTCGGCGGGTGAGGTCTTGGGGGTGTAGCGGTAGAGCGTGTTGGAGGCCGCGTCATAGATGGTGATCGTGTGCCCGTCATAGATCACCTGCGTGTCGCCTTTTTCAGCCTGGAGTTCGAGGCGGGCGCGCCCGTCCTTGGCGATCCACAGCCGGCCCGAGGCGCCGGTGACGAGGGGGCTGGAGGCAAGCCCGCCGCCCTGCGCGGAGCCGCTGGCGAGGCTCGCGCCTTCGAGCAGGCGGTTGGTGAACTTCACGCTCGCGCTCACGCCCTGGAATTCCTGGCTCTTTGCGCCGCTGAGGGCGTCGTGTACGGCTTGGGGCAGCGGCTTGGCCGGGGGGGTGGGGCCCGAGTCGAGGGCGGAGGCAAGTGCCGTGGCGGATATTCCCATGAGGACCACCAGGCCGCAGAGGAGCAGGAGGCGGGAGAGGGGGAGACGGCGAAGCAGGTTCACGGCGAGCCTTCCTTGTGGTTGCCTACACATCCAGGGTAGCGCCGAGCCTTTGGGTCGCCTAAAGCTGTGAAAGCTCTCATCGCGCGAGGTTCCGAGGGCAGGGAGGCCCCTCGATGGACCGTTCTGCGCCCTCAACCGATATCTTCCCGACCGCATGTTCATCGTCGTCCTGCTTCTGTTGATCTTCCTCGGCGCCGGAGTCTTCTTCGTCGCGATGCGTGGCGGCGCGCGTGGCGCGCGCCAGTCCCTGCACACGGAGTCGCGGGCCGGCCAGCGTCTGATCACGCTCGGCATCGTCGTCCTGTTTGCGTTTGGCCTCGCTGTCCCGGCGCTGGTGCTGGCTCAGAACGGCGCTAACAAGGCGAGCGTGGCGGTCGGCGGCGTGACGCTGACCCACCCGGAGCAAAAGGGCCGCGAACTGTTCTCGCACTCGTGTGCGGTCTGCCACACCCTGGCAGCGACCAAGTCGGTGGGGCGGATCGGGCCCAACTTGGACGTCCGCGTCGGCGAACAGATCTCCACGCCGGCAGGGCGTAAGGCGCTCGTCCTCAACGCCATCGCGGAAGGGCGCGCTCGTGGCCTCGGCCAGATGCCGGCTCTGCTCTACCAGGGCAAAGAAGCCGAAGACATAGCTAGCTTCGTAGCGGCCGTCGCAGGTCACTGACACACCCGATGGCCGGCGCGATGCTGCGTCCTCGATCGCCCGCTTTGGCCATCCGTCGATACCGGCCTGCTCGGGTCATCGGTTAAGGTCCGCCGGGATGTCTGATCAGCCGAAGACCGCGGAGGACGTCAAGGCTCTGGTGGCGGAGCGGGAGATTCGTTTCATCCGTTTCTGGTTCACGGACATCCTGGGCCAGCTGAAGTCGTTCTCGATCAACGCTGCTGAGCTCGACGATGCGTTCGAGGCGGGGATGGGCTTCGATGGGTCCTCGATCACGGGCTTCAACGCGATCGAGGAGTCGGACATGATCGCGATGCCCGACCCGAGCACGTTCTCGGTGCTGCCGTGGCGCCCGGAGGAGCAGGGCGTGGGGCGGATGTTCTGCGATGTGATCACGCCCGAGCGCACCCCTTACGAGGGCGACCCGCGCCATGTGCTGCGTCGTGCGATCCAGCGCGCGCAGTCGATGGGCTTCGACACGTTCAACGTCGGGCCCGAGCTCGAGTACTTCCTGTTCAAAGACTCCCGCTCCACGGAAGTGCTCGACCAGGGCGGCTACTTCGACCTGACCACGCTCGATGCGGGCTCGGACGTTCGTCGCGAGACGGTGCTGGCGATGGAGCAGCTGGGGATCCATGTGGAGTACACCCACCACGAGGTGGGTCCCTCCCAGCACGAGATCGACATGCGCTTTGCGGACGCGCTGAAGATGGCCGACGACTGCATGACCTACCGGATAACGGTGAAGGAGTACGCGATGAAGTACGGCTGGCATGCGACCTTCATGCCCAAGCCGCTATTCGGCGAGAACGGCTCGGGGATGCACACGCATCAGTCGCTGTTCAGCGAGGGCAAGAACGCCTTCTACGACCCCGACGACCAGTATTTCCTCTCGGATGTGGGCAAGGCCTTCATCGCCGGTCAGCTCAAGCACGCCAGGGAGATCTGCTCGATCTTCGCCCAGTGGGTCAACTCGTACAAGCGTCTGGTGCCGGGCTTCGAGGCGCCGACGTATGTGGCGTGGTCGCGGCGCAACCGCTCGGCGCTGGTGCGCGTGCCGATGTATCACCCCGGCCGCGAGCAGGCGACGCGCATGGAGTTGCGCTGCCCCGATCCGGCCTGCAACCCCTATCTGACCTTCGCGGCGCTCCTGCAGGCGGGCCTGGAGGGGATCGAGAAGGGCTATGAGCTGCCCGAGCCGATGGAGAAGAACCTCTACCACCTCTCGGCCGAGGAGCGCCGGCGCTTGGGCGTGGAGCAGCTGCCCGAGAGCCTCGGTGAGGCGATCGAGCTGACGGCCGAGTCCGAGCTCGCGCTGCGCACGCTCGGCGAGCACATGTTCAACCGATACGTGGAGATCAAGCGCCAGGAGTGGGACGACTACCGGGTGCAAGTCACCCAGTGGGAGCTCGACCGCTACCTCTCGATCCTTTAGCAGATTCGAGATACGGTCAATGCCGAAGCTGTGGCGTGGGCTCAGAGCCTGTCGATGGCGCGGTGCAGGTCACGACGGTCGATGACTCGTGCCACCAGGTACTGTGCGTCGGCGAGTTCGCGGTAGAGCACGCGGTGCTCACCGACACGCAGCCGACGCCAAGGTGCATGACCAGCAACTGGCTTGACGTCGAGGTTCGCGGCATCTGCTTTCAGTGACTGGAGTGGCTGCTGTACCCGCTTGCGAGTCTGGCGATCCAAGCCCTTCAGATCTCGGATCGCTCGCGGAGCGAGCTTGATGTTGCTTAGAGGGTTCGTCATCTAAGGACGACCATCTTCCTGCGCGCCGGTGCTATTTCCCAGCGTCTTGCTCGTCCAGTTCCGCGAACACATCAGCAGCTGAGCGCGCTTCGCCATCCGCATGAGCCTGATCGGCCGCAGCCATATCCTCGGCGAAGCCTGGGACCTTTGAGAGTAGGTAGTCCTCGAGATCCTGGGCATCGATCGGCACCAGCGCAGCGACAGGCTCACCATGCCTTGTAACGAGGGCCGTATGCTTGGAATCGGCGACGTCGGCGACGACGCCACTTGTGTTGCGCTGCAGATCGCGGATGCTGATGGTGCTCATAGGATGTCCTCGACCTTCCCGAAAATGTCAGACAAGTATACGTAGAATTACGCTTACGTTAAGGCGTAGCGGATGCGGTTAGGGGCCTGCGCCCTCGCGGGCTACGGCTGCGGCGTTCGTGGTGCGACCCCGGGCACAGCGCAGGCAATGGGGCGCGCGGGGGTGAAGTACCAGTGCATGGCTTGCAGCAAATGGGAGAAGGCGCCGGGGTGGCGAGGGGCGATGTCGTAGAGCAGGCGCAGCACGGACAGGGCCTGGCGCTCGTACTCCTCAGAGCCGCTGAGCTGGGCGAGCCTCAGCAGCCCGAGGGCGGCGCTGGAGGCACCGGAGGGGATGGGGGAGTCCTCGAGATCCTTGCGCCGGGCGATCAGCCCTTCGCCGTCGGCGGCCGTGGAGAAGAAGCTGCCTCGCTCGGGGTCGGCAAAGCGGGCGATCATCTCGTCGGCGAGCTCGCGGGCCTGCAGATACCAGCGCTCCTCACAGGTGGTCTCAAACAGGACGAGCAGGGCCTCGAGCAGGAAGGCGTGATCCTCGAGGTATGCGCCGATCGTGGCCTCGCCGGCGCTGTAGGTGCGCAACAGCCGGCCGCTGTCGTCGCGCATCCGGCTGAGCAGGAACTCGGCGCACCTGCTTGCAGCCTCCAGGTAGCGGGGCTCGGGCAGGGCGGCGCCGGCGGCGGCGAGCGCTGAGATCATCAGCGCGTTCCAACTCGTCAGGCGCTTGTCGTCGAGCCCGGGTCGGACGCGCTCTGCGCGGGCTGCCAGCAGCTGCTCGCGAACCCGCTCGCGCACGGCTGGCGCGGGCCGCGGACCACGATCTGTGAGGACGTTCAGGCCGGGCTCGGGATGGTGGGGATCGGCGAAGTTGCCCTCCTCGGTGACGGACAGCCAGGCGATCGCAGCCTCGGCGTCATCGCCGAGCAGCTCGCGCAGTTGGGCCCGAGTCCACACGTAGAAGCGCCCCTCGACTCCCTCCGAGTCGGCGTCGAGCGCGCTGTAGAAGCCTCCCTCCGGCCCTTGCATCTCGCGCAGGGCCCACTCGAGCGTGTCCACGCAGACGGCACGCAGCTCGGGGTCCTGAGCGGCCTGCCAGCCGTGCAGGTAGGCACGGGCGAGCAGGGCGTTGTCGTAGAGCATCTTCTCGAAGTGGGGCACGGTCCAGGCCGCATCGACGCTATAACGCGAGAAGCCGCCGCCGAGCTGGTCGTGGATGCCGCCTCGGGCCATCGAGCGCAGGGTCTGCAGCGACATCTCGTGCTCGTCGCGCAGGAGCAGCAGCTCGATCGCGGACGCCTGTGGGAACTTCGGCGCGGCGCCGAAGCCACCGTTGCCGGCGTCATAGGACTCGCGCAGCCTCCTCACCGCCACCTCGAGCGCATCCGCGCGCAGCTCCTGCACCGAGGGGACGAGCTGGGCTCCGCCGGAGAGGCGCTCGCGCAGGCGCTCACCGCCGGCCCGGAGCTCCTCGCGTTGCGAGTCCCAGGCCTCGGAGATCGCCTGCAGGACCTGCGTCCACGCGGGCATGCCGTGGCGCGGATCGGGCGGGAAGTAGGTGCCGCCGTAGAAGGGCAGCTGCTCGGGGGTCAAGAAGACGTTCAGCGGCCAGCCGCCGTGGCCGGTCATCGTCTGCACGGCCTCCATGTAGAGGGCGTCCACGTCTGGTCGCTCCTCGCGGTCGACCTTCACGCACACGAAGTCCTCGTTCATCAGCGCTGCCGTGCGCTCGTCCTCGAATGACTCGTGCGCCATCACGTGACACCAGTGACAGGAGGAGTAGCCGATGGAGAGGAGCACGGGCTTGTCCCGCTTGCGCGCCCGGGCGAACGCCTCAGGGCCCCACGGCAGCCAGTCGACGGGGTTCTCGGCGTGCTGGCGCAGGTACGGCGAGGTCTCTGACGCGAGCGCGTTGGTCAACGAACTCGCGCGAGCGCGGGCAGGTGCAGCGCTGCGCTGGGCGCCGACCATTCGGCTTCACCGCCTGGCGCCGACACGCTCGCGGTGGTGGCGGTCAGGTGCACTGAGAAACCACGGCCGCCGAGCACTCCGCTGAAGCGATGGGCAGTGCTGATGCGGACCTGGCCCGCGGCGGCGGACGAGCCGGTGACGCCGACGGTGGCGCTCGGCCCTTTCGACTTGAGCAGCAGGTTGATGGAGATCGTGCCGCTGAGCTGCACGCCGGGAACGTAGGAGTAGTGGCTGAGCACCACAGTGGACTTGGTGACGCGTGCGTCGCCGCCGCGCAGGCCGCCGAAGCGCGCGCCGACGGGGATTGATCCTGAGCCGATGCCGACCAGCACGATCGAGCGCTCGAGGTCGCGGATCGAATCCACTGCCGCGGTCAGGGTCCTGCCGGGGGCGCCTTGCACGCCGTGCGTGGGCGCTATGAACGACAGCGAGCGCGGCGGCAGCGGGGTGGGGGGAAACAGGTTCTTGCCGGCAGAGCACGCGCTGACGGGTGTGCCGGCGAAGAAGGCAACCAGCGCGGTGTGGGCGCAGGTGGTCAGGTCGCTGCCGATGACCGAGTGCCCGGTGTAGGGGACGACGAGCACCTGAGCGTCGGGGATCAGCTTTGCCACTGCCTGCGCGTTTTCGGTGGGGGTTCGGAGATCCTGCCCCCCCGAGAGGATCAGGGTCGGGACGTTGGGCAGGGACGCTTCGGCTGGGGGCGCAGGCGCGGCGTCCGGCCAGGAGACACAGAGCGGGATCGTTTCATCGAGGAGACCCGATTCGGGGTTGAAGGGGTAGAAGGCCGAGCTGGGAATGGTCTTGAGGGCAGCTTCGGCTTCGGTCTCGCGTACGCCAACTGGGGCGACGCGCTGCCACGGAAACTGGGTCTCCTCGCAGGTCGTCGCCACGAACAGGGCTTCGTCGACCTCGCCGCTCGGTTCTTCCGGCGGGGTGCTGGGGTTAGGCGCCGAGATCGCCAGCACCTCCAGGCGCAGCAGCGGACCGGGGTCGTTGCCCAGCGCCGCGTGCACTGCCGCCGGCACCTCGGCGCGCAGCGCCGGGTCCAGATCTCCACCGAGCAGCAGCTTGTAGAGACCGACCGAGCTCATCGAGATCCGGACAGGCTTGCCGTCCGGCGCGTACACCACGCCCGACAGCGGATGCGTGCTCAGGCGCGCCACCAGATGCGCGACGTCGGCCACGGGGTTACTGCTCACCCCGTTGCACGCGCCGTGCGAGCAGAGTTCGTTCAGCACTGGCGCCATCGCCTTGAAGGTGCTCACCCGGAACGCTTCGGGACCGCCGGGCGTCTCGGTCGAGTCGAGGACGAGCGCTTCGACGTTCTGGGGATAGCGCTCGGCGTAGTCGAGCGCGACCTTGGTTCCGTAGGAGGTGCCGTAGAGGACGAGCTTCTCATAGCCGCCGGCTTGGCGGAGCGCCTCGATGTCGGCCACCGATTCGCTGGTCGTGTAGTCGCCGCGGGCGAGGCCAAGTTCGCTTGCGCAGTGGGTCGCGACTTCCTGGAGGTCCAGGTGGACGGAGGGACTGGTGCTCAAAGCTGCGCAGTTGAGTGGCCCGGATGCGCCCGTGCCGCGCTGGTCGAACACGAGCAGATCGCGCGTTGACAGGGCGGGAGCGACCGCGGCGGCGATGAACTCAGACAGCGGCGTCGCGGCCTGCCCGGGCCCGCCCGCAAGAGCGATGACAGCTGTGCGGCTGGGATTGGCTCCGGCGAGGCGACGCTCGACGCTCAGCGGGACCGTTCCGGGGAGCCTGCCTGTTCGATCGAGCGGGACGGGTAGCGTGGCGCACGAGAACTCCGTGCCTTTGGGGCACGGGGCGAAGCTAAGGCTGGATGGCGCCGAGTAAGCCGGCGAGCTCGCGAGCAGCAGCACTGCTGCCGACGCCGCCAGCGCGGCGGTAAGAGCTCTCCTGCGCATCTTCCCCGACAATAGCTGCCGTTGCGCTGGGATTCGGCGGCAGGTCCACGTGCTGGCCGCCCAGTGTCCCCACGAGCGCCCTGTGGGGGCCGAGTTGCAACTTTCCATGCGCGTCCGAGGACCCCTCGACCTGCAGGTCGGCCGTTTCGAGCTTGAGCGTGCCGGAGATGCTCACGCCGGGGACGAACGAGTAGCCGTGGAGCACCAGCCCTGTCGAGCCGAACGCCGCCCAGCCGGCGCGTAGGCCCCCTATGTGCATCACCGTGGCGGCGCTCAGATCTTCGGCTGAGCCGAGCTGCAGCAGGAGCTGACGGTCGAGGTCGGCGAAGGTGAGCCTGATCGCGCTCAGCGTCCTTCCAGGGAGCCCGTGGTAGCCACGTTCGGGGCTCACCAGCCCCAGGCGCATCGGCGGGAGCGCGGGGGGAAGCAGGCTCGCCGGCGGCGGTGTCGTCGGACATGGCTTGACAGCGGCCCCCGCGAACATCGCGATCATCGCTTCCCTGGCGCACGGGGTTGGCTCGTCCCCGAGCACCGAATGTCCGGTGTAGGGGACGACGAGCAGGTGGGCGCCGGGAATCTGGGCGGCCAGTTCGAGGGCGCCCGAGGTGGGGGTGCGAAGGTCGCCTGTTCCGCTGAGGATCAGGGTGGGGACGGCCGGGAAGGGCGCCGTGTCGGGCGCCGGCGGGGGGGAGCTGTAGGGCCAGTAGGCGCACCCTTCGACGTCGCTCACCTGGAGCGCGGTGGCGGCGTTGAACGGGGCGAAGGCCGTGGCCGGGAGGGCTTTCGCGGCGGCGCTCGCTTGGGCAACGCGTGCCTTGGGGGCGGCCGAACGGTTCCAGGGGAAGTCCTGCTCTTCGCACGTCGTTGCGAAGTACAGCGGCTGGTCGAAGTCTTCGTGGCTGCCTTCGGAGCTCCCGCTTTGCAGCAGGCGCGCGAGGGGTGCCGGGTCGTTGCGGGCTGCCGCGGCGATGGAGGTGACGAACTCGGCCCGCAACGGTCTCGAGAAGTCCCCGGCGAGCAGAACCCCGGCCAGCTCGGGGGCGGCCATGGACACGGTGTGCGGCTTGCCCGTGCCGTCGAACGCCCGCCCCTTGAGCGGCCCGTGCTGCATACGGGCGAGCACCCGCGCCAGATCGCGGGTGGGGTTGGTGGTCATGTGGGCACAGGCATGGGCCGCACACATCTGGCGGAGCACGCGTGGTATCGCTTCGAAGGTGGAGCGCTCGAGCGGTTCGGGCCCATTGGGTGTGACGACCGAGTCGAGCACCAGCGCTTCGACATGGCTGGGATATGCCTGGGCGTAGGCCTCGGCGACCTTGGTGCCGTAGCTGGTTCCGTAAAGGACGAGCTTTTCATAGCCGCCTGCTTGCCTGATCGCCTCGATGTCGGCAACGGTGTCGGCGGTGGTGTAGAGCGAGCGCGTGGGGCCCAGCTGCGAGCCGCACGCTTCGATCAGTGCTCCGAAGGACTTGTACGGGCTGGAGTTTTCAAAGGCGTGGCAGGAGAGGGGGTGCGACAGGCCGATGCCGCGCTGGTCGAAGACGATCAGATCGCGGGTGGCGGCGATCGGGCCGAGCAGTTCTGCGAATTCGCCAGCGAAACCGAGCGCCGGTTGGCCCGGGCCGCCGGCGAGGGCGATGATCGCGCTGTGGGCTTCGCCGACTGGAGCACGATGACGGCGCAGGGCGAGCGTGAGGGTGCCCGGAACGGCTCCGCTGGGATCGAGCGGCACGGTCAGATGCCCGCACGCGAACTCGTTTCCTTCCCCGCACGGAGCGAATGGGATCTGCGCCCCGGCGGACCCCGCCAGCGCGCAGATGACTGCGCTCGCCGCCATCAGCATGGCGGCGAGCTTCCCTAGGAGAACTCGCACAGTTGGAATCTACCTGTACCGGGGCGAGGGTGTCGTCGCTTGGCTCGCCGCTGCCGCTGTAGGGTCCTTGGCATGCGCGAGATCGTCGATGCATCGGACGCCCCCGCGGCGATCGGCCCCTATAGCCACGCTGTGAGGGCGGGAGAGCTGCTGTTCTGCTCGGGGCAGATACCGATCGACCCGGCCAGCGGGGAGCTGGAGGGAGAGACGGCGGCCGAGCAGGCGCGCCGGTGCCTGCAGAACCTGCAGGCGGTCTGTGCCGCCGCTGGGACCTCGCTCGATCGGGCAGTGCGCCTGACGATCTACATGACCGACCTCGGGGAGTTCGCCGCCGTCAACGAGGTCTATGGCTCGTTCTTCGCCACGCAGCCCCCCGCCAGGGTCACTGTCGGGGTGGCGCAGCTGCCGAAGGGCGCTCAGGTCGAGATCGACGCGATCGTGGCGCTGTAGGCCTCATCCTTGGTCGGCTCGGCGCCGTAGAGCGCGCGGGAGAGCAGCCGCCACAGCGTTGCGCGCTCCTCGGAGTCGAGCGCAGCCAGTACCTCGTCCTCGATCGCCAGCTCCTGCGCGCGCTCGGCGCTCGCCAGGGCAGTGCGACCCTGGGAGGTGATGTCGACCAGGTGGCGCCTGCGATCTGAAGGGTCGCGGCGACGGGCGATGTGCCCGAGGTCCTCGAGCTCGTTGAGCAGGAGCACGACGTTGTTGGCATCCATGCACAACGCGTCGGCCAGCTCCTGCTGGGGTGCCCCGTCGTGGTCGCGCAGGAAGCTGAGACCCATCACGAGGCGCATGTGCATACCGAGCAGCTCTTCGGTGCTGCGGCGATAGACCTGCTTGGCCAGCCGCGTGAGCAGGACCATTGATCCTGGTGGACAGTCGGTGCAATGCCGATCGCTCATAGCCGTCGGATTATACCATCGTTCAGCTACGATCATGTGTAGAAAGATCATCCTTGAAACATGGATGATCATTGCTATGGTGTTCCCTTCGCGCAAACTGGAAGGAGCAACATGAGCGTCACTAGAGCCATTTCAAGCCCAGCAACACAGACCTCGGCGGCCAGCGAGGTGCAGCGCAAGCGCGAGCGCCGTCGGTGGCTCGCCCTGGCCGTGCTGTGCCTGGGGCAGCTGATGATGGTTCTCGACGCGACCATCGTGAACGTGGCCCTGCCCTCGATCCAGCACGACCTGCACTTCAACCAGAGCAACCTCACCTGGGTGATGAACGGCTACCTGATCACGTTCGGGGGCTTCCTGCTGCTCGCCGGCAGGCTCGGCGATCTGGTGGGGCGCAAGAAAGTGTTCCTCGTCGGGCTGGTCATGTTCACGGCCGCCTCGGTGCTCTGCGGGATCGCTTCGAGTCAGGCGCTGCTGATCGGGGCCAGGCTGCTGCAGGGCGTGGGCGGAGCGGTCGCCTCGAGTGTGATCCTGGCGATCATCGTCACCGAGTTCACGGGCGCCGCCGAGCGGGCTCGGGCGATGGGCCTCTACGCGTTCGTGTCCGCGGGCGGGGGCTCGATCGGCCTGCTGGCCGGCGGCGCGCTGACCCAGTCGCTGGACTGGCACTGGATCTTCTTCGTGAACGTCCCGATCGGGATCGTGGCGCTGCTGTTCGGCTCCAGGCTGATCGAGGAGAACGAGGGCATTGGCCTCGCCGGTGGCGTCGACGTGTTCGGCTCGGCCCTGATCACCCTGGCGACGATGCTGGGCGCCTTTGCAATCGTCAAGTCGAGCGAATACGGCCTGTTCTCGGCGCGCACCCTGGGCGTCGGCGGAGCCTCGCTGCTGTTGCTCGGGGCGTTCCTTGCCCTGGAGGCGCGCCTGGCCAACCCGATCATGCCGCTGCGTATCCTGCGCCTGCGCATGCTGATGGGCTCGAGCCTGGTCCGCGGCCTGCTCGTGACGGGGATGTTCTCCTCGTTCTTCCTCGGCTCGCTCTACCTCGAGCGCGTGCTCGGCTATGACGCGATCGACACGGGGCTCGCCTTCCTACCGCTGACAGCATCGATCGGGCTGATGTCGAGTGGGCTCTCGGCGCGGGTGGCCCAGCGCTTCGGGCCGCTGCGGACGCTGTCGGGCGGCCTCGCGGGAATCGTCGTGGGCCTGCTGCTGCTCGCCTCGCAGGGTGTGCACGCGAGCTACTTCCCGGGACTGTTCTTCGCGTTCATGCTGATCGGTCTGGGAGCCGGCGCCTCGTTCCTGCCGCTGCTGACGATGGGGATGGCCGACGCGCCCCCGCGCGATGCCGGCCTGGCCTCGGGGATCATCAACGTGTCGGTGCAGCTGTTCGGAGCGATCGGGCTGGCTAGCCTCGGCACGGTAGCCACCGATCACACCAAGAAGCTGAGCGCGAGCGGTCACCCGCTGCTCGAAGCCCTCACGGGCGGCTACCACCTGGCCTATGTAGTGGCCGCGATCTGCGTCGCAGTAGGCATCGCGGCCGCGTTCGCGATCCTGCGCCCGCCCACAGCCACTGTGGCCGAGACGATCGCAGAGGAGGAGCAGGAGGTGGCCGACAGCCTCGGCGCACCCACACGGGTGGCGCAGCCCGCCTGATCGACCCACCGCACTGAGACCCGCCCGCGGCGCCAGATGCCGTGGGCGGGTCAGTGCGCGTC
>DATARM010000035.1:0-11135 GCA_036264155.1 Solirubrobacteraceae bacterium | reverse complement strand
CCCATCACGATCTCATGTTCCTCGAGCTTCTCCCCATCCACCTCCGCATGCACCAACACACTCGTCAAATCATCACTCGGACTCTCCACCCGCTCAGCAATCAACACCCTGCACCGCTCAAAAATCTCAGGAATGTCTTTGTCCACCGCTCCCTCGAAGCCGTCCGGGTTCAGGTCCGGGTCGGCTGCGCCGAGCGTCGAGTTCATGAGCCTGGCCCAGATGGCGTCGTCGGCCTCGGGGATACCCATGAAGCTCCCGATCACCCTCGCCACCACCGGCTGCGCGACATCGCTCACCAGATCGCACTCCCCACGACCCTCCAACCGATCCAACACCCCCGTCACAATCCCCCTGATCGCATCCTCATGCGCAGCAATCCGCTTCGGCGTGAACCCAGCCTGAAACAACGCCTTCAGGCGGTCGTGCTTGGGCGGGTCCATCCCGATGAACATCGCCCGTGCAAGCTCGATCGGAAAGCCGGCTGCGGCCACGATCACGCCGCCGAGTTCCGAGGAGTAGGTGCGCCAGTCGCGACTGACCGCGTGCACGTCCTCGGCGGTCGTCACCGACCAGAAGCCCGGCTCCTCGGGGAACTCCTCGAAGTTCTCCGTCCAGTGGATCGGACATCCACTGCGCATCTGCTTGAACGCCTCGAGCGGTGGCCCATCCAGCCACAGCTCCCGCTCGGTCAGTTCCACCTGTGCGATGTCCCGCCCAACTGTCGCCATCTCGACCTCCGCCATTAGCTCGCGCTGGATCGATCGATAGTACTGGCTGTCTGGCCAGGATGTATGCTGCACCGCTCGCAGCACGGGCGGGGGCTCATTCACCGCGCTGTTGACGTCCCCGCTTGGGCTGGCGTCAGACTGTCGCGTGCGTGACGCGACCCTCCGCCCAACCCAACGTTCCCGGCCGCGGAATCGTCGCCTCCTACGACCTGCGCTTCTGGACGTTGGTTGCAACTGTCGGCGTGGCCGCCGGTCTCGGCGGAGCGCTGCTGATCGAGCTGCTTCGCGCGGTACAGCACCTCGCCTGGTCCTATCACTCGGGCGACTTCCTCGACGCCGTCCAGCGCACCTCCTCCGCACGCCGCGTGCTCGTGCTGCTCGGGGGCGGGATCGTGGCCGGCGTGGGCGGGTTGCTGCTGGCGCGCACGCCCGCCACGGACGTGTCCGACGCCCTGTGGCTGCGCGGCGCACGCCTGCCGCTCGCGGCAAGCTGCGCTCGGGCAGTCCACTCGATCGTGATCGTCGCCCTCGGCGCCTCACTCGGCCGCGAGGCAGCCCCGCAACAGGTCGGCGCGGCCGTGGCCAGCAACCTCAGCGACTGGGCAAAGCTGCCCGAGTGGCAGCGGCGGCTGCTGGTCGCCTGCGGCGCCGGGGCGGGAATGGCGGCCGTGTACAACGTGCCCCTGGGAGGGGCGCTGTTCGCCCTGGAGGTGCTGCTGGGAACGCTCACGCTGCCGCTGGTGCTGCCCGCCCTGGCCACCTCGCTGATCGCCACAGCCGTGGCCTGGATCGCGCTGCCGAGCAGCCCCACCTACTCCATCCCCACCTATCCCATCAGTGCCCGACAGGTGGTTTGGGCGCTGCTCATCGGCCCGATCGCGGGGCTTGCAGCCGTGGCCTACATCCAGCTGATCAGCCGTGCCCACGCCCTTCGGCCCTCAGGCTGGCTGCGTGTGCTAGCCCCGATCGTGGTCTTCACCGCGCTCGGCGCGCTTGCGATCTCCTACCCCCAGCTGCTCGGCAACGGCAAACCCGTGGTGCAGCTCGCGCTGGCCGCAAAGCTCTCCGTCGGGCTGCTCGCTGTGCTGTTCGTGCTCAAGCCGATCGTCACCGCCGCCTGCCTCGGCAGCGGCGCACCGGGCGGCCTGTTCACCCCCACGCTCACATATGGGGTCCTGCTCGGAGGCCTGCTCGGCGAGGGCTGGACGCAGATCTGGCCCGGCTCGACGCTCGGCAGCTACGCGATCATCGGCGGAGCCGCTGTGCTCGCAGCCTCGATGCAAGGACCGCTCGCGGCAGTGGTGCTCCTGCTCGAGCTCACCCATCACGGAGACGCCCTGATGGTTCCCGTGCTGATCGCCGTGGTGGAGGCGACCGTGCTCGCACGCGTGCTGGGCGCTCCCTCGATCTACTCGGCGCGCCTCGCAAGCCACGAGCCGCCCGACGAGGGCGCGGTCGAACAGCTCACGCGAAGCGCTCTAGTACCAGACTGATCGCCTGCGTGCCGAACTCCAGCGACTGGGCGGGCAGACGCTCGTCCTCGGCGTGGATCAGCTCCATGAAGCCCAGCTCATCGGGCAGTTGCATCGGGAGGAAGCCATACGTCTGGATGCCGAGTCGCGAGAAGAAGCGCCCATCGGTCACGCCGGGCAACAGCAGCGGCACCGGGCGGGCACTCGGGTCGAGCTCACGTAGCGCTCCGGCAAGCGTGTCGAACAGCGCCATGTCGGGCTCGGCGCTGACCGCGTCGTGGCGGATCACCTCGAAGTCCATCTCCACACGGGCCAGCGCTTGCAGCTCAGCGATCGCAGCCTGAGGGCCGAATCCTGGCAGCAGCCTGCAGTCGAGCTCGGCGGCGACCTCGCCCGGGATCACGTTGATCTTCTCGCCGCCGCCTACGATCGTTGCGCTCACCGTGTTGTGCAGCAGTGGGTCGAACGTCCTCAGGCGCTCGCCGCCGAGATCGAGCAGCCTGTCGGTGAGCTGCGGTACAAGCAACCCTCTCAGCGCCGCAGCCAGCGGCGAGGGCAGCTCGGCCCCGATCGCCTCGACCATGCTGCGCGCCACCGGCGTCACGTGCACGGGCAGCCGGCGAGAGTCGAGTCGTCCGAGCAGCCGTCCGAGCTTGCCCATCGCTCCTCCTCGCACGGGCATCGAGCCGTGCCCGGCACGCCCCTTCAGCGTGGCTCGCATCCAGCAGACCTGCTTCTCGGCCACCATGATCGGATAGAAGCTTCGACCGGCGATCTGCAGGGTGAACCCGCCGAACTCGCCCAGCGAGTAGCGCACGCCCTCGAACAGCTCAGGGTGCTCGCTGACGAGGAAGTTCGCACCGAGGTCGCTCCCGGCCTCCTCGTCGGCGAGGACGCACAGGATCACATCGCCCGGTGAGGCCATCCCGCTCGCCTTGGCGCGCATGAACGCCGCCAGCAGCATCGCCACGCCGCCCTTCATGTCAAGCGCCCCCCGCCCCCAGATGTAACCGTCGTGGAGCTCGCCGCCGAACGGCGGGTGAGTCCATTTTCCCCGCGCAGCCACCACGTCCACGTGGCCCTGCAGGAGCAGCGGCGCGGCCTCGCCGCGCCCGGGCAGGCGGGCGATCAGGTTGGGCCGATCGGGCTCACGCGCCACGATCTGCACCTCACAGCCGAGGTCCTCGAGCAGTCCGCGGATCCACTCGATGCACTCGCGCTCGTTGCCCGGCGGGTTGCTCGTGTCGAAGCGGATCAGCCGCTGCAGGATCTCCGCCGGACGATCCTGGATGGCCTGCGCTGACACCTCCACATTGTCCCCGATCGCATCGCTCGGCGCCGCCACATGGATTGCAGGTCTGTTTGCGGCGCCTCGGGCGTGGTACTACTCCGGATATGCCCCGTTCGATGTGGACCGGCGCGATCAGCTTCGGCATGGTCACCGTGCCGGTGAAGCTCTACAGCGCCCTCAACCGTAAGAGCGTGCGCTTCCACCAGCTCTCTGGGAAGAGCGGCGTGCGCATCGCACAGAAGCGCGTCGATCCGCAGAGCGGCAAGGAGGTCGCCTACCAGGACGTGGTCAAGGGCTTTGAGATCGCCCCCGACCGCTATGTGGTGATCGAGCCGGGCGAGCTGGAGACGCTGCAGCCGAAGAAGACCAAGACGATCGAGATCGAGGACTTCGTCGAGCTGTCCCAGATCGACCCTGTCTTCTACGACCATCCCTACTACCTGGCCCCCGGCCCGGGGGGCGCCAAGCCCTACCGCCTGCTGCTCGAAGCGATGAGCGAGACGGGCAAAGTGGCGATCGCGCGGGTCGTCATCCGCCAGAAGGAGCAGCTGGTGGCGTTGCGCCCGATGGGCGACGCGCTCGGCATGGCCACGATGATCTTCGCCGATGAAATCCTGGCGCCGGACCGTCTCGACGAGATCGCTGAGGCAGCCGAGGTCAAGACCACCAAGCGCGAGCTCGACATCGCCAAGCAGCTGGTTGACTCGCTGGCCGGTGACTTCGAACCGGAGAAGTACAGCGACACCTATCGCGAGGAGGTGCTCGCGCTGATCGAGCGCAAGGCCCAGGGCGAGGAGATCGCCGTGCAGCCGGCCGCCGAGGAGGTGGCTGCACCCGCGCCCGACCTGATGAGCGCACTCAAGGCCAGCCTCGAGGCGGTGCGCGCACGCGCGGGCGACGAGGCCCCGAAGAAACGCAAGAAACCTTCGGCGAAAGCGCCCGCGAGCAAACCGGCCGGCAAAGCGGCCGCGAAAAAACCGGCAGCGAAAAAAGCCGCGGCCAAGAAGTCCACCGCCAAGAGCTAGGTGCCTGCGGCCCGCAAGCTCGAGAGCTACCGGGCCAAGCGCGACTTCAAGGCCACACCCGAGCCGGCCCCCGGCCGCCGGGGCAAGGCGTCGGATGTCGCGCCGCGATTCGTCATCCACGAGCACCACGCGAGGCGCCTGCACTGGGATCTGCGCCTGGAGCGCGACGGTGTGCTGGCCTCCTGGGCGGTGCCCAAGGGCGTGCCTGAGGAGCCGGGCGAGAACCGCTTCGCGGCGGCGACCGAGGATCATCCGCTCGAGTACCTCGACTTCGCCGGCGAGATCCCGGCCGGCCAGTACGGGGCCGGCAAGATCTCGATCTGGGATCGCGGCACCTACCAGCTCCTGAAGTGGGAGCCGCGCAAGATCGAGGTGGAGCTGCACGGCGAGCGGCTGAACGCGCGCTACGCGCTGTTCCCGATCGACAAGGAGGATCCGCCCAGCGACTGGATGATCCACCGCATGGACCCTGCCGCCGATCCGAATCGCGAGCCGATGCCCAGGCGGATCGTGCCGATGCTAGCCCGCACCGGTCCGCTGCCACGCGAAGACGGCGGCTGGGCGTTTGAGATCAAGTGGGACGGCGTGCGCGCAATCGCCTACTCCTCGCCCGGCGAGCTGCGGCTGGAGAGCCGCAACCTCAACGACATCACGCACAAGTACCCCGAGCTGAGCCGCATCGGACGGGCGCTCGGCTCGCACAGCGCTGTGCTCGACGGCGAGATCGTGGCCTTCGACGATCAGGCGCGCCCGAGCTTCTCGAGCCTGCAGCAGCGGATGCAAGTCAGCTCCGAGGCGCAGGCACGGCGGTTGATGAAGGCACTGCCCGTGACCTACATCGTCTTCGATCTGCTGTGGCTCGACGGCCACTCGCTGATGGGCCTCCCCTACAGCGATCGCCGCGAGCTTCTGAGCGCGCTGAAGCTCGAGGGGCAGCGCCTGCAGGCGCCCGAGCACATCCTTGGCCCCGGTAAGGCGCTGCTGGAGGCAAGCGCCGAGCAGCAGCTCGAGGGGATCGTGGCCAAGCGTCTGGACTCTGTCTACGAGCCGGGCGTGCGCTCACGGGGCTGGGTCAAGATCAAGACGGTCGCCCGCCAAGAGCTCGTCGTAGGCGGCTGGATGGGGGGGCAGGGCAAGCGCAGCGGGAGCATCGGCGCGCTGCTGCTCGGCGTGTATGAGTTGGACGGCGCGCTCCGTTTCGTGGGTCGGGTTGGCAGCGGATTCAGCGACGCTGAGCTCGAGCGACTCTCCGGGCTGCTGACGCCGATTGAGCAAGCGAGCTCCCCGTTCTCGGCCGGTCCCAAACCACCACGCGGCGCGCACTTCTGCGAGCCGAAGCTGGTCGTCGAGGTGGAGTTCGCGCAGTGGACCAGCTCGGGCAGCCTCCGAGCGCCCACCTACAAGGGCCTGCGCGACGACAAGGCAGCCGAGCAGGTCGTGCGTGAGGACGGCGAATCGTCCTCCTCGGCGGCGGATGAGGACGAGGGGAGCGCGACGCTGTCGATCGCGCCCAAGGGCGCGGGCGGCGCCGAGGCGCATGTGGGGGGACGCGTGCTGAAGCTCTCGAACCTCGACAAGGTGCTGTATCCGGCGAGCGGGTTTGCCAAGCGCGATCTGATCGACTACTACGCCGCAGTTGCGACCGTACTGCTCGGCCACCTGGAGAGCCGCGCCTTGACCGTCACCCGCTGGCCGGACGGTGTGGAGGGCAAGTCCTTCTTCCAGAAGCAGTCGCCGGCACATCGTCCCGAGTGGGTCCCCACGGCAACCGTGCCGAGCGAGAGCAAGCCGATCGACTACACCGTCGCGGGCGACCTTCCCACCCTGATCTGGCTTGCCAACCTGGCCGCGATCGAGCTGCACACGCCCCTCTCACGGGTTCCGGAGGTTGAGCGCCCCACGGTGCTCGTGTTCGATCTCGACCCGGGGGCACCGGCGACGATCGTGGAGTGCTGCCGCGTGGCCGTGCAGCTGCAGGGGATGTTCGAGAACCTCGGCTTGAGGAGCTTCGCCAAGAGCTCCGGATCAAAGGGACTGCAGATCTACGTGCCGCTGAACAACGAGCACGTCACCTATGACCACACCAAGCCGTTCGCCAAATCCGTCGCCGAGCTGCTCGAGGGAGCGGAACCAGAGCTCGTGGTCTCACGCATGTCCAAGGCCCGGCGCGAGGGCAAGGTGCTCATCGACTGGAGCCAGAACGACCGCAAGAAGACAACCGTATGCGTCTACTCGCTGCGCGCCACAGCGCGTCCCACGGTCTCCACCCCGCTCGAGTGGGAGGAGGTCGAAGCCGCGCTCGACAGCGGCGATCCCGAGGCGCTGGTGTTCGATGCAGGTGAGGTGATCGAGCGGGTGAAGGAGCGAGGAGACCTGTTCGCGCCGGTGCTGTCGTTGGTGCAGGAGATGCCGGGCTAAAGCGTCCTACTCGAACTCCGGCTCGCTCCACCAAGGCATGATCTCGGGCAGGCCGTCGCTGATGCGATCGGGGAAGACGGCGGGGCGCTTCTCGAGGAACGAGGTGATGCCCTCGACCGCGTCAGCGGACTGACCGCGGGCATACATACCGCGCGAGTCGGCCCGGTGGGCGAGCATCGGATGCTCGGCGCCGAGCATCCGCCACATCAGCCGGCGGGCCAGCGCCACCGACACGGGGGCGGTGTTATCGGCGATCTCACGGGCGAGGGCGTTGGCTGCCTCGAGCAGCTCGCCGGCCGGATGCAGGCTGCGCAGCAGCCCAGCCTCCAGGCCCTCCTGCGCGGAGAAGACCCGGCCCGTGGCAACCCACTCCATCGCGCGGCTGATGCCGACGATGCGCGGCAGGAACCAGCTCGAGCACGCCTCGGGAATGATTCCTCGCCGCGCGAACACGAAGCCCATGCGGGCCTCCTCGGAGGCGAGGCGAACGTCCATCGGCAGGGTCATCGTCGCGCCGACCCCCACAGCGGGACCGTTGATCGCGGCGATCACGGGCTTCTTGGATTGGAAGACCCGAAGCGTGAACTGACCGCCGTTATCGCGCGGCGTGGAGTCACCGTCAACACCAACACGGGCCTTGTAGTCGAAGGTCTCCCCGCCACTCTCCAGGTCGGCGCCTGCGCAAAACCCACGCCCCGCGCCGGTGACGATCACCACGCGCACCTCGTCGTCTTCGTCGGCGCGATCGAACGCAGCCATCAGCTCGCCGCCCATCTGTCCCGTCCAGGCGTTCAGCCGCTCGGGCCTGTTGAGCGTGATCGTGAGGACACGCTCGGCGAGCTCAGTGGCTATCTGCGGCTCGGTGCTGGTGATCTGTTCGAAGCCCATTGCGCCACAGCCTAGAGATCCGCGGCCGTCAGCTGGTGCTCGTATGGGCCGCGTCCGGTCGCACAGCTCGCACCACAGCGCGCCGCGAGGGCGAGCGCCTCACGCACCTCCATGCCGGCGGCGAGGCCGAACGTGAGCCCGGCAGCGAACGAGTCGCCGCAGCCGTAGGAGTCACGGGGCTCGCCCGGCAGCGGGGCCGCGGTCCAGCGGCCACTCTCGCCGTCGCGCGTCCGGAAGCTCCCGCCCTTCGCGCCTTCGGTCCACACCTCCAGGCGCGCCTCGCCCTCGGCGCGTCCCGCCTCGCGCCGCTCGATGGCGTCGCCAGCGCTGAGCACGAGCGCGTCGAGCTCGACGCCGTGGCCCAGAGCGTGACGGGCGCGCGGGCTGGCCACGAGCACGCGGGTCGCCGCACGGGCGCTCTCCAGTGCCGCCGCGTCGCCAGCGGTGAAGTAGACCCCGTCGATCTGCTCGAGCGACGAGGAGACGAGCGCCGCAAGCGGCTCGAGGCGCCTGCCGAACGTCGTGATCGTCCGCTCGTGCGCGTCGTCCACCAGTGTGACCGCTCGACGTGTGGGCTCCTGCTCGAAGGAAGCCTCGACCTGCACCCCGAGCTCGCCGAGCCGCGCCAGCGAGCGTCGGCCGTGGTCGTCCTCCCCAAACGCCGTCACGAGCGTGGCGGCTCCGGCCAGCCGCGCGAGCTGCACCGCCGCTACCGCTCCTCCGCCCGCCGGCTCCTCGAAGGCTTCGCTCGCGTGCATCACCTCGCCGACCCTCGGAACGTGGGCTACCCGAGCGAACTGGACCCACTCGACGTGCCCGACCACAGCCACCCTCGGAGCGATCACCGGGCGCAGTCTCACACATGCGCCCGCGCGCATTAGGATGGCTCGCCGATGAAGCGGGCGGCAGAGGAGCTCGCGGAGCACGGCGAGTGTCATGCCATTCCCGGCGACATCTCCACAACCGAGGGCGCTCTGGCGCTGGCGGGACCACCGGCTGCAACTAGGCCGTCCGTCCGGCCAAGCTCTCACTCGCGACGTAGCGCGTCGAGCGCCCCCGACCCCGCTGCATGATCAATCCAGCATCCAGCAGGCGGCGCAGATCACTGCTCGCTGTGGGCGCCGACACGTCCGCCTCAGATGAGTACTTGGCGCGATTGGTGCCGTCGAAGAGGCTCTGCTCCAGTGCGATGGCGAGCCGGTCCGGCCAGCCCCGCTCCTCGACGAGCCGATGATTATTCGTATTATCGATTAAGCGCTATGCCATCAGCCGAGCGCCCGTACCCTCAGAACCAGTAGACCATCGCCTAGCCGTCCCGCCCGCAGAGCGGGGGTTGTGTGTGCTGAGCCCGCTCAAGGGCTGCCTCAGACCGGCTCGGGCTGGTACGCGCCGGGCTTGGGACGGACGTGTCCTCCCGGGAACGCCAAACGGAGGATCGTGCGGTGGACGGTCCCGAGCTGACGGTGCAGCGGTCCGGTGTTGTATGGCAGGCCGTAGCGGCGGCAGATGTCGCGCACGCGCGGCGCGATCTCCGAGTAGCGACTCGAGGGCATGTCCGGGTAGAGGTGATGCTCCACCTGGAAGCTGAGGTTGCCCGCGAGCAGATGGAAGAGTGGCCCACCGTCGATGTTGGCCGAGCCGAGCAGCTGACGCACATACCAGCCGCCGCGCGTCTCATCGGCGACCTCCTCCTGGCTGAAGGTGTAGGTCTGGTCGGGGAAGTGCCCGCAGAAGATGATCGAGTACGCCCACACGTTGCGCACGATGTTGGCCGTGAAGTTGGCCGTGAGCGTCGCCTTGAACGAGCGGCGGCTCGACTCCACCGAGCCATGCGAACCGGCCAGTGCGGCCACCGCGGCGAGCGCCGGGAAGGCGACGTAGTCCTTGACTATCTGCCCGCGCGCCTTCACCCCGATCGCCTTCAGCTCCGCGAACAGCTGCTCCTTCGACTTCTCCCCCGAGTGGATCGCCCCGCGGTTGAGGTCATGCGCGGCAACGCCCCACTCGAAGAAGCCCATCAGCAGGAGGTTGTAGAGCGGCTGGAAGAGATAGACCGGGTGCCACTTCTGGTGCGGGTCGATGCGCATGATCTCGTAGCCCAGGTCGCGGTCCTTGCCGCGGATGTTGGTGAACGTGTGGTGCTCGTAGTTGTGCGAGTGCCGCCAGGCATCAGCTGGCGAGGCCGTGTCCCAGTCCCAGTTCTGGGAGTTGATGTCGGGATCGTTCATCCAATCCCACTGGCCGTGCATGACGTTGTGGCCGATCTCCATGTTCTCGAGGATCTTGGCCAGCGACAGCGCAGTGGTGCCGGCCAGCCACATGGGCTTGTAGCGCCCCCCCATCAGCAGCGCCCGGGCAGCCAGCACGAGGTGGCGGTGCAGCTTGATCGTCGAGCGGATGTAGCGTGAGTCGCGCTCTCCTAGGTCGGCGTAGACCTCTTCGTGGATCGCGTCGAACTCGCGGCCCAGCTGCTCGATCTGCTCTGCCGTCAGGCGCGCGAGCGGGCTCTCGAGGTCGTCCTGGCTATGGGTGGCATGGCGCTCAGCCTGCGTTGCTGACATGGGAGTTCCTTTGTGGTGGTTGAAGGGTTCACAGCTCGATCTCGACAGGTCCCTCGGGCGCGTTGATGCAGGTGCGCAGCAGCTCACCCGGCTGTCCGTGCACGCGACCCGTCCTCAGGTCGCGAACCTGCCCCGAGCGCAGGCGCCCGACGCAGCTGTGGCAGATGCCCATGCGACAACCGAACGGCATCTCCACACCGGCGCTCTCCCCCGCTTGCAGAATCGGCTGCTCGCCGTCGCTGAACGCGTCCACGCCGCTTCTGCAAAGACGAATGGCGCCCCCTTCTCCCCGCTCTCCCTCACCCACACGCTCGTCGGGCTGGAAGTGCTCTACGTGCAAACGAGTGGGGTCGCCGTCGCTGCGCCAGCGCTCGCCCATCGCGTCCAGAAGTCCCACTGGACCGCACAGGAACGCCTCGCGCTCGCGCCAGTCCGAGCACAGCTCCTCGAGGCCCGCGGGTGCCACCCTGCCCTGCTCCGCGGTGATGCGCAGCTGCAGGCGATACCCGGGATTGCGGGCCGCCAGCTCGGCCAGCTCGTGGGCGAAGATCACGCCGTCGCTCGTGCGCGAGCAGTGCAGGTGCACCACGTCGTCCAGACCGCCCCGCCGGTCGAGGTCGCGCAGCATGCTCATGATCGGCGTGATGCCGCTGCCGGCGCTGATGAACAGCAGTTGCTGCGGCAGGGGATCGGGTAGCACGAACGTGCCTTCGACTCCACCCAGACGCACGATCGCCCCGGGCTTCACCCGC
>DATARM010000016.1:0-15175 GCA_036264155.1 Solirubrobacteraceae bacterium | reverse complement strand
CCGAGCTGGCACTCGAGGCGGGGTTGCCCGAGGGCGTGGTAAACGTGGTGGCGGGGCCCGGAAGGACATGCGGCCAGCGCTTGGTCGAGCACCCCGACGTGGCCAAGATCGCCTTCACCGGCTCGACCGAGGTCGGACGCTCGATCGCTGCGGGAGCCGCCGCCACGATCAAGCGCGTAACGCTCGAGCTGGGCGGAAAGTCGGCCAACATCGTCTTCGCCGACGCCGACCTGCAAGCAGCCGCCGCCGCGGCGCCCTCCGCTGTCTTCGGCAACGCCGGGCAGGACTGCTGCGCGCGCTCGCGCATTCTCGTGCAGGAGCAGGCGCTTGCTGAGTTCATGGCGTTGCTCGAGCGCGAGGTCGAGGCGCTGCAGGTCGGCGACCCGCTCGACGAGGCCACTCAGATGGGCCCGCTGATCTCAGCCGCCCAGCGTGAAACGGTCGCCTCGTTCCTCGAGGACGGGGCGACCGTGGCCTTCCGCGGCAGCGCGCCCGAGGGGCCAGGTTTCTGGTTCGCGCCGACGGTCATGGCGCCGGTGGAGATCGGCGACCGCGTGGCCCAAGAGGAGGTGTTCGGCCCGATCGCCGCCGTGATCGCCTTCCGCGACGAGGAGGAGGCCATCCGTCTGGCCAACGACACCATCTACGGGCTGTCGGGCTCGATCTGGACACGCGAAGGCGCACGAGCCTTGCGTGTGGCGCGTGGGGTCGAAACGGGCGTGCTATCGATCAACGCCAACACCTCGGTTCGCGTCACCACCCCCTTCGGCGGCTTCAAGCAGTCAGGCTACGGTCGCGAGCTCGGTCCACACGCGCTGGACGCCTACACCGAGGTCAAGACGATCTTCTACGCGACGGAGGGATGATGGCTCAAGGCGGCAGGCTCGAGGGGCGCGTATGCGTCGTCAGCGGCGCCAGCGGCGGCATCGGCGCAGCCAGCGTCGAGCTGTTCATGCGCGAGGGCGCGAAGGTCGTGGGTGCGGATCTGCAGCCCGACTGCCCCGGCGATCTCGCGCTACAGATCGACGTCACCGACGAGGAGCAGGTTCGCGACCTCTTCAAGCGCGTGCGCGAGGAGTACGGGCGCATCGACGTGCTGTTCAACAACGCGGGTATCTCGCCAAACGACGACGGCTCCGTGCTCGACACGACGCTCGAGGCGTGGGAGCGCGTGCAGAGCGTGAACCTGCGCAGCGTGTTCCTGTGCTGCAAGCACGGCATCCCCCACCTGCTCGACAACGACGGGCCCACCCGTGGCTCGGTGATCAACACGGCCTCGTTCGTGGCAGTGATGGGCGCTGCCACCTCGCAGATCTCCTACACCGCATCCAAGGGCGGCGTGCTCGCGCTCTCGCGTGAGCTCGGCGTGGAGTTCGGCCGCCGCGGTGTGCGCGTCAACGCGCTCTGTCCCGGCCCCGTCGACACGCCGCTACTCAAAGAGCTCTTCTCCAAGGACCCCGAGAAGGCCGCCCGTCGGCTCGTGCACGTGCCGATGGGACGCTTCGCCACTGCCGATGAGATCGCCCAGGGTGCGCTGTTCCTCGCAAGCGAGGAGTCGAGCTTCGTCACCGCCTCGACCTTCCTCATCGACGGCGGCCTCAGCGGGGCCTACACCACGCCGCTGGAGTAGCGGCGTGGTGCAGGCTGTCCGCTGGCGCCCCTAGTGCGCCTTGACGGTGACGCTGAGCACCTTCGAGCCGAGGCCCGGGCGTCCGCTGTCGCCGGCCCACTGCGCCACGAACACCGAGGAGGAGCTGATGTGCCAGGTGGTGGTGAAGCTGCCTCCGTTGGCGCCCGCCACTACCGTCTGCTGCTGCCATCCGCCGCCCGTGAGCGAGCGGCGCGAGACGACGATCTGCTCGCCCCCGATCGCTCCCGCGAGCGTGCCGTTGATCGTGACCGTGCCATGGACCGCCCTGAGCTTGCGCTTGGTGAAGCTGCGCCTGCGCGTGGTGAGCGACAGGCTCCCCGGGGTGCCCGACACTTCGCCGCCTGTCGCGGTCGTGAACAGCATGCGATTCAACGCAGCGCCCGTCACCGACGTGCCGTCGATCAACAGCGAGGCGTTCAGCGGCCCGCTCATCAGCAGCGCGTCGGCGTGAATCGCACCGGCGGTGATCACCTGCGGGTGCCAGGTGACCCCGCCATCGCTCGTGCGCAGCACATACGCGTTGCTCGAGTCGTTCCCGAAGGATCTGACCGTGAGGAACCCGTCGAGCGACCCTGAGAACGCGAGCTGGATGCCGTTGCTCGTGCCCGTGCCGGTGAGCCCGCGCCAGCTCTTGCCGCTGTTGGCCGTCAGCCACACACGGCCCGTCGTGTCGAGCAGATAACCGCGCGAAGGGCTGGTGAAGGCCACGCTCTGCACCGACACGTTCGTCCTGCCCTTCTTGTTGGTCAGCGGCAGCTTGATCGCGCTCCACTTCCCGCCGAGGTTGGTGGAGCGGATCACGTTGTGGGTGCCAGTGCCGAACACGAACACGGTCGAGCCGACGAGGTCGTAGTCGGAGAGGCGCGCTCCCGCGACCACCTTCCCCGAGCTCGCTTCGAAGCGCCCTCCGTTGACGGCACGGTGGATGCCCACCGGCCCGATCAACAGCGTGGCCCGCGTGCCGAGCGCGACCACAGCCTTTGCCGGCGTGCTCGTCCCGGGGCTCAGCGTAAGCCAGCTCGCACCGCCGTTGTTCGTCTGCTGCAGCCCGCCGTTGACATCGAGCGCGTAGCCCACCTGCGCGGAGGCAAACGACACGTCGGCGAGTTCGGCCGAGGTCTGGGTTGCAAGCACGCGCCACGTCTGACCCTCATCGCCCGAGATCGCCAGATCGCCTTTGGTCCCCGGCGCGAGCACGAGACCGCCCGGCCCGGAGCGCAGCTTGCTGTATTCGCCACCGATGTCACCGCTGGACTGTGAGAAGGTGGCGCCCCCATCGCTGGAGAGCACCGTCGCACCGCTCGCGCCCACGGCCACGATCTGCGTGGGACTGGCGTAGGCTGCGCCGTAGATCAGCGAGCTCGAGGTCGTTTTGACCGTGTCGGTTTCACCGCCGTCTGTGGTCTTGATCAGCTGGTTGCCCGCGCTCACCGTGAGGATGCATTCGGTGGCGCTGGCGCAGTCGATCGAGTTGAGCGAGTTGCCCGCTGCAATCGGCCGTGATTCCCATGTCGTCCCGTCGTCCTTGGTGCGCAGCAACGTGTTCGGCCCGATCGCATAGGCATCGTTGGCGTCCACCCAGTGCAGCGATGTCACCTTGGCTCCCGCGGGCAGCGTGACCTGCGTCCACGAGACACCACCGTCTGGGGTCGCGTAGGCGCTGCTCACGCCCGAATTGGGATCGCTGACGAACGCTATGCCGGCGCTGGCGCTGGAGAAGTGGAGCGCCACGCCCACCGCACCCCCGCCGCTGCTGGAGGCGGACGTCCCCGGGATGCCCGTCTTGCGCGCGAACGTTTCGCCACCGTCAGCGGTGGCCTCGACAGCGCCGTTGTGCAACAGCAGTAGCCCGAGCTGGGGCGAGACGAAGCTAAACGCTGCCACCGGTTCGGGGCAGCCTGCTTCGGCGACGTTGAAGATGCGTTTGAAGGTCTGTCCTCCGTCAGCCGAGATCCTCGTGATGCACCCGCCTCCACCTCCCACCACGATGTTGCTCGGGGAGAGCACCTGGACGCTTTCGAGATCGCCCGTCGTGCCAGTCGTCAGGCCACTCCAAGACGCGCCCGCGTTGCTCGTCGACAGGGCGGTCCCGCCCTTGCCCACCGCATAGCCGACACCGCCCGAGAAGGAGATGGCGGACAGGGTCCTGCCCTGGGGCGTGGGGTTCGACCACGACCACCCGGAGTTGCTGACGTTGACAGCCGCTGTGCTCACCGCAGCGAGCACGGCGGCGGCGACACTGCACGCCATAACGAGCACGGCCACATAGCGTCCGGCACGAGATTGCATGAATCCCCCCCTTTTGGATTGATTGCGAGAGCCAGGCGCTGGTCTCGGATGGCCACTCAAACCTATCGGCGCACCGAAAGTTGCGCAGCCAGGCGCAGCCCGCTCCCTGCGACTACGATCCCCCGGTGCTGGGACCAGTCGATCACGTTGGATATCTCGCTGCCGACATCGAGGCGTCGGTGGCCGAGTTCACCGATCTGCTCGGCGCGCCGATCGTGCGCCGCTTCGAGCGTCCCCAGTACTCGCTGCAGGGCGTCTACCTCGGCGCCGCCCACGGCGACATCGAGATCTACAACTTCACCGATCCCGAGCTCAACAGGGCGCGCCTCGGTGACGCCCAGCTGCGACTCGATCACGTCGCCTACGAGGTCGCCGACATCGAAGCGAGCGCGGCGGCCATGCGCCGGGCCGGAGTGCGCTTCTCCGGGCCCGACCTCCGTGAGGAGCTGCACGAAGCGGTGGATCTCGGCGGTGTACTGCACCTGTGGACAGTGCCTGAGAGCTGCTTCGGCCAGTTTCTGCAGCTGATGCAGCGCTGAGGTTCTACTGCGCTACTCGATGTCCAGCAGCGCCGGCAGCTCGGCGAGTGACATCACAACCTCTCCCCCGGCCTCGGCGAGCGCCTGCGGGTCGCCGTCAGCTGCGAAGGCGAACACGCGCATGCCAGCCTCCACCGCCGCCGTGACACCCGAGGGCGTGTCCTCGACGACAACACACGCAGACGGAGATGCGCCCATCGAGCGGGCAGCGTGGAGAAACAGGTCGGGGAAGGGCTTGCCGCGCTTGACCTGGGTGGCCGAGAAGCGAGCCTCGGCGGGAAACCGCTCGCTCAGCCCCGTCAGCTCGAGCGAGAGCGCCGTCTTGGTGAGCGCACCCTGGGAGGCGACGCAGAACGCGATCCCTGCGGACTCGATCCTCTCGATCAGCTTGGGCGCGTTCGCCACGGGGCGCAGTTCGTGGCGAAATGCCTCTCCGCGTACCTCCACGTAATGGTCGATCCAACCCTCTGGGAGAGGCTTCCCAAGCCTCGTCTCGGCACTGCTGAGCACCTGACTGAGCAGCAGGCCCTGATAGCCGCGGCGCGCCTCCGGCAGCGTCGTGGGCAGGCCGTGTGCGCTCAGCTGCTCGGCGAGAACACGGTTGGAGATGACCTCGCTATCGACCAGGACGCCGTCGCAGTCGAAGATGACAAGTTGCAGTTTGGGCATTGGAAACATTTTGACGATCGATGGGTCCCGGCCGTTTCGCCCCCTCGAGATCCGGGTACTTCGAATTGCAGGCTGTTATCCGGCACGAGCAGCGAGGCTGCACCGAGCGGGGCTTCCTCGAAGCTGATCACAATGACCGGTTTCTCAACTCAGACCACACGAGGCGCTGTTGCCGTGGGCGGCTTCATCGGGGCGCTTACAGGCTCGTTGATCGTGTTCGCGTGGGAGCGCTATCCCGACATCAGCGCATTCGGCCCGCTGGGCTTGGCAGCTCGCATGGTTGCGTTCGTGACCCTCGGAGCGGTGGCCGGGATCACCATCGGCCATCTCCGCCGGATCAGGACCGAGCTGTCGCGCTCCTCAGCCGCACAGCTGCAGGCCGAGCACCAGATTGCCGGCAGCGCGCGACGGTTGAAGGAGAGCGTGGCCGAGCGGACCTATGAGCTAGAGCACGCGCGCAACGAGACCTTGAGCATCCTTGCGCTGGTGGCCGAGTATCGCGATGACGCCACTTCCGAGCACACCGAGCGGGTGGGCGAAATAGCCGCCACGATCGCCTGCGCGCTCGGTCTCGAGCACGATCGGATCAGGCACCTGCGCGATGCGGCGCGCCTGCACGACATCGGCAAGATCGCCGTCCCCGATCACATCCTGCTGAACAAGGGCATGCTCAGCGCCGAGGAAGCGGAGATCATGCGGACACATGCCGAGGTGGGCGCTCGCCTGCTGCGCCGCAGCAGCTCACCGGTGCTGCAGATGGCCGCTGTGATTGCAGCCACCCACCACGAGTGGTGGGATGGAAGCGGCTATCCCATGGGTCTCGCCGGCGAGCGCATTCCGCTCGTGGGCCGAGTGGTCGCCGTGGGGGACGTGTTCGACGCGCTCACCCATGACCGGCCCTACAAGGCGGCTTGGCCGACGGAGCAGGCGATCGCGAGGATCAGACGGGGCGCGGGAACCCATTTCGACCCGTTGATCGTCGACGCGTTCCTGGCGAAGCAGGACAGCATCCTCGCCATCGTCCTCAGCCGTGAGCAGCAGCCCGCACCCCAGTCAAGCTTGATCTGAGGATACTAATCGTCTCCTTATTGCCATGGGAATCGGGCGTCCAGTCGCCTCGATTGCAGCTCATGGAACGGAGTTCCGCCGCCGATTGTTCCTCTCGTCATGTTCGCTACAACGGTCGAGTTTGGGGGAAGAATGCGATGCGAGTTCCCATGCCACCAAACGCTTCGATGAAGCACTCCGAGACAGAGCTGCGTCTCCTCGGCGAGTCCTTGAGAGCTCGCGCCGAGGATGTCCTGAACATGACCGTGGTGCGTACCGCGGGATCGGGACGCGAGGTCGACGCCGTGGTGCAGGACAGCTTCGAACGGATCAGCAGGAGCTCGACGATCGCGGTGGCGCGCTGGATGGAAGGCGAGGGCCTCGAGGTGGCGCGGGAAGCGGGACGCGAAACCTGGGAGATCTTCGGTGAGCTGGCAGCCCATCGGGCGGCCTCCCTGAACGAGGTGACGAGGCGCTGCCTGTGTTGGCGCGATTCGATGGCGGAGGTGCTGCACGAAAGCGCGAGCAGCTCCGGTGCGTCCGTGGAGACGCTGTACGAAGCGATGAACATCCTCCAGATGAGCCTCGAGTTCAGCCTCGTGCGGATGTGCGAGTGCTTCGAGATCGAGCGTCAGCGCACCGACGAGGAGCTCAAGCGGCGCGAGGAGGAGCTGGCCTTCCTGGCCACCCACGACCCGCTGACGGGACTGCCCAACCGCACCCTGATCCTCGATCGCGTCGAGCAGATGCTCGCGCGCTCACGTCGCAACCAGACGCCCGTGGCGGCCCTGTTCATCGACATCGACAACTTCAAGGGAATCAACGACACGCTCGGACACAGCATCGGCGACGAGCTCCTGCGTGCTGTGGCAGCGCGCCTGGAGGGTGTGGTGCGCGATGTCGATGCGCTCGGCCGCCTCGGTGGTGACGAGTTCGTGGTGATCACGGAGGACCTCACGCTGGCGGCGGGCGCCGAGTTGATAGCCGAACGCCTGCTCGACGCCCTCCAGCATCCGTTCACGCTGGGCCCCGAGCAGGAGACGCGCGTGACGGTCACGGCCAGCGTCGGCATTGCAACCGGTGAGGGAACCTCCGCGGAGGAGCTGCTGCGCGAGGCCGACATCGCGATGTACAGCGCCAAGTGGGATGGGAAGGCGCGCTATGCCGTGTTCGAGACGGGAATGCAGGCAGCGATGCAGAGCAACCTCGAGCTCGAGATGGACCTGCGCGAAGCGCTCGAGAACGGCGAGTTCTTCCTCGCCTACCAGCCCACGTTCGACCTCAGCGACATGAGCCCCACTGGTCTCGAGGCGCTGATCCGCTGGCGCCACCCCACCCGCGGCGTGGTGCAACCCGACGACTTCATCCCCATGCTCGAGGAGACGGGGCTGATCACGGAGATAGGCAGATGGGTGCTCGAGGAGGCCTGCACCCAGGCCGCCGCCTGGCGCCAGAGCGGGCATCCGATTGCGATGGCTGTCAACGTCTCGGGTCGCCAGCTCGACACCGACGAGCTCGTCCTCGACATCGAGCGCGCGCTCGAGAGCAGCGGCCTGGATCCCGCGGCGCTGACGATCGAGATCACCGAGACCACGCTCATGCGCAACATCGAGGAGACCGCGCGGCGTCTGGCCGACATCAAGGCGCTCGGCGTACGAATCGCAATCGATGACTTCGGCACGGGCTACTCCTCGCTCGCTCACCTGCAGCGCTTCCCCGTCGACGCGCTGAAGATCGACCGCTCGTTCATCTCGGGGCTGACGCACAACCAGGAGGGCGAGACGCTGCTGCGAACCCTCGTCCAGCTGGGCAAGGCACTGTCGATCAAGACGTTCGCCGAGGGCATCGAACAGCAGCGCGAGCTGACGTTGTTGAAGGACGAGCACTGCGACAGCGGACAGGGCTTCCTGTTCGCACGCCCGCTCGACGTGGCCGCGACCCAGTCCTTCCTCGAGAGCTGGCTGCCGCGCGTCGCGGCGGCCGCGTCGGCTCCGCAGGCGGGCTAACTACTAGCCTCGAGGACGGCGAACGTCGCCGTCTCACAGTGAAGCGGGCCCTCGCCTGCGAACAGCGGCGAGAGCAACGTCAGTCGCAATGCCACGCCGTTGAAGGCAAACGCCGTGCGTGGCCCCACGGGCCGCTCACGCGGTGGAGGATCGGGGTCCGGGTCGAGTGCCGCGAGCCGCTCCAGCAGGTCATCCAGCCACGCGTCGAGCAGCGCCGGCGACTCGCATCGCGGAGTGGGGATCACGTAGGCGTCTAGCCGCTCGCTCTCGGCTGCTCGGGTGAACGAGACGAGCGCCGAGGCGATCTCCACCACACTCGCGGCTGCGTCCGTGGCGCTCTGCGGCCACGACGGGGCGCCCCACAGCCGTCCCAGCGCGGGCTTGAAGTCGAGCGCGCCGGCCTCGATCGCGCGGAAGTCCGCGAGCGCGGGCGCGGTGCTCGGGTCCTGGTGTCCACGCTCGAAACGATCGGCGTCGCGGGCAGGGATCAGGTCGAGCTTCTCCTTCACCGCGGCCCGCAGCTCGACGCCCTGCATCCGGGCCACGGCCCCGAGAACATCGTGAAAGGACGCCACGGCGTCAGCCAGCGACGGCCAGCCGGCGCGCGAGCGCGGCGCCTTGGGACCGTCGTAGTAGTTGACGATCCGCGCGATCGTCCCAGCCGCGATGAGCAGCTCCGGGAGTACGCCCTCGGGCGCGAGCTCGCTGTGAACGGTGGATCCGGGCTCTGCCACCTCGCCGATGAACTGGTCGGCGATTGCGGTGCTGATGATCCACAGGTCGGCGAGCTCCCCCCTGGCAGCGGTCGAGCCCGGCTCGCTCTCTGCCAGCTCGCCCAGCTCCTCGAGCAGACGTGCGAGGCCGGCGAGCGGGCGCCAGTAGCCGCCAACCTGCTCGATCGCGCTGCGCACCCGGCGCTGTGTCGCTCCGCTCAAGCCACCTGCACCAGCTCTACCCCGGCGGCTTCGAGCACGTCCTGGCCATCGAGCACGGCATAGCCGCTGCGGAAGTAGAGCCGCTCGATCCCCGCTGCGGCAAGCAGCTTGGCGCACGGCGGACAGGGAAAGTCGGTGCAGTACACGACAGAGCCCAGCGTGGAGGTGCCCTCGCGTGCAGCCTGCGCGATCAGGCGCGCCTCGGCGTGGGTGGCGGTCGACAGCTCGAGGCCCACGCCTTTGAAGAAGTTGGAGCGGGGATCGCCCACCGTGTAGGCACTGAGGCGATGCGGCTCGTGCTCGTTGCGAGCGGTCGCGATCGAGCCGTCGCTGAAGCGGATCGCGGCTCCCACCTGCCGCCACCAGTCGACGCTGCCATTGGCCTGCTCCTCGGCGCCGGCCACCAGCGCGGCGAGCGTCGCGTCCTCGCCGGCGCCCAGCTGGGTGCGCACCGTCGGACGCAGCAACTGCACCGTGCGGGACTTGTCCCAACGCAAGAAGACGCTGTCGTAGCGCACCTCGCAGCGGGCGAAGTAGCGCTCGACCACCTGGTAGCTGATGTCCTCGGCGGGCAGCGTGATCGTGGGCTCCTCGCCGGCCAGCGCGCGCGCACCCCGCTCGTCGAGCACGGACACCTGCGAGCAGATGCCCCAAGCGGCGATCGCCTCTGCCGTCAGGTCGGCATCGAGGCAGCGGATGTCCTTGGCGAGCGGCCGGTAGTCGGTGTAGAGGCTCGGTCCGATCAGGAACAGCCGCCGCCCCCGCGAGTGGGCGTCGAGGAACCGCCGGTATCCCTCGTGCAGGACCGGGACGTAGGCGATGACTACCTCGCTCATGCCCGCTTGAGAATGCTGTCGATCAGGCCGGGGAGTACCTCGGCCAGCTTCGGGCCGAGGCGCTCGCCGAGGTTCATGTACATCTGGCGAATGCGCTCGCTGGTGGTCACCGAGGCCTGGCGCTCGATCACCTCGATCTGCCCGCAGACCTCTGCCAGGGCACGGAGGTCATCCTCGCTGTAGGAGTGATCGGCGGTCAGCACGAGCACGTCCGGCTCCACGGCCTTGATCAGCGCCCAGCGCTGTTCGCCGTCCTCCTTGAGGAAGATCAAGTCGACGGGGCGCTGATAGGCGAGCATCTCCAAGCGCTCGCCCTCGGGCACCATGGGCCGATCGGGACCCTTGCGCCGCTGGATCTTGGCGTCGCTGTCGACGCCCACGGCGAGGACGTCGCCTAGCTGCTTGGCCCGGGCCAGGTACTTCACGTGACCGAGGTGGATCAGATCGAAGGACCCGGACGTGAGCACAACACGGTAGCCGAGCCCCTTGAGGTGGGTGACCGTTCGCGTCATCTCCTCGAGGCTGGGGATAAGGCGATCCTCGAAGTTGACGTCGGGACTGAGAATGCCGCTGGTGACTGCCATGTGCTCCTCTTCAGGGTGGGGCCGGCCCAGCACGATATCGGCGTCTGCGGTCACGCCAGATCCGCCACGCCCGGGGGAGCACAGGCGTCCATCTGGCAGAGTGGTCAGACTGCTCGCCCACCCCTTCCGGAGTCCCCAAATGCCCGATTACCTTCCCTACGAGCAGCGCACTCCCAGCACCGCCTATCGCGACATGCTCGCCACGATCCGCGACAGCGGCGTGCGCCTGCAGACGAAGCAGGGCGAGGACGCGATCGCCCTCGCGGGGCACTGCATGCGCTTTCCAATGGCTCATGGTGCAGCGGTGATCACCGAGCGCTCGATCAAGAGCTTCGTGGGCAAGGCCATCGGCGAGCTGTGCGCGTTCATCAACGGCGCCCGCACGCTCGAGGAGCTCGCGGCCTTTGGCTGTGACTGGTGGGGCGCATGGGCGACGCCGGAGAAGTGCGAGGCACGGGGTCTGGAGCCCGGTGACCTCGGACCCGGCTCCTACGGCCACGCGTTCAGGAACTTCACCACGAACCTCGACGGGAACGATCCGGGCTTCGATCAGCTGCCCCATCTGATCAAGAAGCTCCGCGACCTGCCGCTCGACCGGACGGCGCTGATGAGCCCGTGGATACCCAACGCCAACCACCGTGAGAACGGCATCCGCTCGCGCAACACGATCGCCCCCTGCCACGGATGGATCCACGCGCTCGTCTTCGATGACAAGCTCCACCTCATCCACAACCAGCGCTCGGGCGACACACCGATTGGGGTGCCGTCGAACATGGCTCAGTACACGGCGCTCGGCCTGATGCTCGAGCAGCTGACGGGCTACGAGCTCGTCGAGTACGTGCACTGGATCCAGTACGCGCACATCTACGCCAACCAGCTCGATGCAGTCGAGGAGATGCTCGCGCGCGAGCCGCGGGCGCTGCCGACGCTCGCGCTGACCGAGGCCGGGCGGCGGATCGATGACATCCACGACTTCCGCGCCGAGCACTTCGAGCTGAGCGACTACCACCCGCACCCGGCGATCGCCGGCATCCCGGTGGCCACATAGCGTGGTCTCGATCGTCGTGGCCCGCGCCCGCGGCGGTGTGATCGGCCGAGCAGGCGGCCTGCCCTGGCAGCTGCCCACGGACATGAAGCGCTTCCGCGAGCTGACCACGGGGACAGTGGTGGTGATGGGACGCGGGACCTACGAGTCGCTTCCCGACGCCTACAGGCCCCTACCCAACCGCCGCAACCTGGTGCTCAGCACGAACGCCGCCTATACAACTGAGGGTGCAGAGGTCTTTGCGAGCCTCGACGCGGCGCTGGCCGCCTGCGACGGCGAGTGCTTCGTGGCCGGCGGCGGCGTGACCTACTGCGACGCCCTGCCAATCGCCCAGCGCGTATATGCGACGGAGATCGACGCCGAGGTGAACGGCGACACGTTCTTCCCCGAGCTCGACCCGGACGAGTGGCGCTGCGTGGAGCAGAGCGCTCCCGTGCTCGAGAACGATCACAGCTTCACCTTCTGCACATATGAGCGCGTTGCCTGAGCCCCTCTACTGCCTGGACGCTGCACGCAGCGAGGCGCAGCGGCGCTACATGGAAGAGCTTACGGCTGCAGGGATCTGCATCTTCTGCCCCGAGCATGTGGCAAGCCAGCAGCACGAGCCGATCGAGCACTCGGGCAGGCACTGGTATGTAAAGAAGAACGACTACCCCTACGAGGGCGCTGTGGCCCACTACCTGATCGTGGCCCAAAGCCATGTACAGACGTTCGAGGAGCTGCCCGACGAGGCCGGAGCGGAGCTGTGGGCAATCAAGCGCGCGCTGAAGGCGCAGCTCGATCCGATCGCGATCGCGACGGTGGAGCGCAGCGGGAACATGCACTACAACGGCGGCAGCGTGGCCCACCTGCATGTGCATCTGGTCGCGCTCGACGAGCACCCCCCGGCGACGGTGCGCTTCCGGGTGAGCGCCCACGGGGCGGAGGACGACGGCTAGCGCTGCGCGCGCGAGAGCACCCGCCCCAGGACCGCCAGGCGTGGCACTGACAGATCTCAGGCCTGCAGGTGGGCGGGGTTGGAGCGCTTACGCTGCTGCTGCACTCCGGGGAAGACGGCGTTGAACTCGCGGAACAGGGCCTTGTAGTTCTCAGGGACCCGATACTCCTTCTTCTGGAACTCGTCGGGTAGCTCCTCGAGCTCTGCCACCTCCGACCAGCCGCCGGGCAGGGCATAGGCGTAATAGGGGTACTCGACGGGCACACCGCGGGCGATCACGACAGAGATCGGCAGCCCGAGCAGCCTCGCCGCATACACGCGGTGCAGCCCATCGTTGATCAGCAGCACGCGCCTGCCGTCGCGCTCGTGCGACTCCTCGACGAAGGGGGGCGTCACGGGGATGTCCTCATCGGGGCTGTCGGCTGTGCGCACATATGCGCCGCCGTCGAGAGCGAGCAGATCGACATCCCACTCCAGCAGGACGGAGCGCAACTCGAGCAGCTTGCGCACGCTGCCCATCAGCACGTAACGCTGCGCGGGTGCGAGCTTGCTCGGGTCGAACGAAGGCTCGAGCTCGAGCTCTGCCCCGGCGTATAGACGGACCCCGCCATGACCCCTGAGCGGTGTCTGCTTCAGCCGCGCCAGCAACTCCTTGCAGTCGAATGGCCGCACCGAGACGATCTTCAGCGGCGCGTCCTGCTGCTGAACTCCCTTGTCTGGGCTCATGCGTGGCTCGCCTGCTCGAGCTCGATCAGGCTGGCCTCCTTGAGGGCGAGCTCGGCGCCGAGCCACAGCGCGTGAGAGACGAGGCTGACGGCCATGTCGCCGGCGATCTCCGCGGCGATCCCGTTGGCGCGCCGGCCGGTGTAGCGCTTGAGCGTCACGCCTCCAAAGCGGTGCTCGGCGACGATGCAGGCGGCACCCTCGTCGAGTGAGACCACGAAGTAGCCGTTGGGGTCCTGCCGCAGCGAGTACTTGCCCGTCTCCAGATCGTGGTCCTCGTCGCGCTTCCAGCCCGCCTCGATCGTGCGCGCGAGCCCGTAGCGACTGTTGCGGGGATCGATCCCGAGCGAGTGGCTGATGACGGTGATCGGGCCGGGCTTCAAGGCGAGCGCATCGGCGACGTGACGCTGGAGGGCCATCAGCCCGTAGACGTTCTCGAGCCATGCGATCAGCAGGTTGTGCGCGCGGTAGGTGGCGGTCAAAGCCAGCGTCTCCCCCCTGCATCGAAAGGCGAGCGTGACGAGACACGGCCCCGACGGGTGCTCCCCGTGGGCGGCAGCGGGGAGGTCGCGCGCGGTGTCCCACAACGATATGTGGGCATGGCGCGATTGGGGGTTCGCGCGCAGCGTCTCGATGACGCTCTGCAGCGTGTCCCGCTCGCCATTGCCCTGCGGGTAGTAGCCGCGGAGGCGGTTGCCGTAGGTGTAGGAGGCGTCCTCGGGCAGGGCGGCGCTCAGCATCGCCCGCTGGTACTGGTGGAAGGCATCGAGCGAGAAGCCATACTCGCGCAGCACAGCCGCGGGCTCGTGCGCCGGCTCGGCGATGACCGCCTTGACGTTGGCCAACTCCAGGCGCGGACCGTTGCGCAGCTCGACGGGCGGCCCGAAGCGGACAGCGCGCACGACGAGCTCCTCCCAGCACTCGAGCGGGCGGCGTCTGAGGACCTGGTGACTGGCGGGATCAGACGGGCGATGGGACTGCTCTCCAGCTGCAGAGTTGCCAATCGGGACGCGCACCCGCTCCCCATGCTCTTGATCCTCCAATTGCGGAAGATCACGAAGACATGCACTCAGATCGCCGTCGAGGGTCGCGCTCGAGAGCCGACCCAGGTAGCGGAAGCTCAGCTGCCGGCGCAGTCGCTGCTCGTCGAACTCGGGGGCCGTGAAGAACACCCGCTCGGTCCCGACGATGCGCTTGGCGGCCATCCCCAGCATCACCGTGTCCTCCAGACCAACGGCGAGGAAAGCTTCGATCTCCCGGCAGGTCGGCAGACCGATGTCCTCCCCGATGGCGATCAGATGGCGCACCTGCGGGTTGTAGAGGAGGTTGCAGAACATGGCATACATCCCGTCGCCGTAGAGGTTGGCCATCGCCACCACACGGCTGTGCTCAGCGTCGAGGATCTCGGCGGAGATCGACTCCAGCCGTCTTGTGACCGAGCGCAGCGGAGACCACAGCGTCAGCAGGCCGACGTCGCCTGCTGGATTGACCTGGTGGAGCAGCTCGCGGTGATAGAGCGCTTGGAACTGCGGCACGGCGCAAGGATCGCAGAGGCTGAGCCGGATGCCCTGTTAGGTTGGAGCAGTGCCCGATGAGCGCGCTGTTCCGTGGGAGGCGTCCGCCGGACACCTCGGTCCGCGAACGGAGCACGTGCTGGCGCTCGAGTTCGGCTCGCGAGCAGAGTTCGATGACCCGAGCCTGGAGTGGCGAAGGCTCTTCTCAGAGTTGCTGGGCACGTTCATGCTGGTGCTCGTAGCGGCTGGCGGCGGGCTGCTTCACGGCAAAGGCCAGGTCAGCCTGGCGGCGGCTGTGGTCGCGCCCGGGCTCATGGTGATGGCGATCATCCTGTTCATGGGCGCCGTCTCGGGCGCCCACCTGAATCCTGTGGTGTCGCTTGCGTTCGCCCTACGAGGA
>DATARM010000183.1:0-3636 GCA_036264155.1 Solirubrobacteraceae bacterium | reverse complement strand
AGCGCGAGGACAAGCTCGCCATCCAGGTGCTCGACCGTGCGGTGCGAGCGCTCGGCGCGGGCATCGCCTCGGTCGTGAACGTGCTCGATGTCGAGGGCGTGGTGATCGGTGGCGGTCTGGGCGTGCGCCTCGGGCATCCATATGCCAAGCGCATCACCGAGGAGATGGAGCCACACCTGTTCAACGACTCCCAGCCGCCCCACGTGCACGTGGCCGCGCTCGGGGATCTCGGCGGCGCAATCGGTGCGTCGCTACTGATCTCAGACGCCGAGCTTGCCAAGAGCTAGTCGCGTTTCTTGACGATCTTCCCGAAGGGCAGCGCGATGCTGTGCGCGCGAGATTGGTGGAGGATCTCGGATACGGGGAGCTCGCGAAGCGTCTCAACGTGACGGAACAGGTCGCTCGCAAGCGCGTAAGTCGAGGATTGCACCAGCTCAGACAACATCTTTCACATGGAGGAGCTTCGTCGTGACGACATTGCCCCAAGTCGAAGGCGCGCTGTTGGACGCCATCCGCCGCGAGCAGCAGCGTAGGAAAGGGCGCCAGAGGATCGCACGGCGCGCCGCGCTTGCCCTCGTTGCTGCGGCATTCGTCGGGTCCGGCGTTGCCGTCGCGGGTCGGCGTTTGGCCGAACGTTCGCAGCGCAATTCGGCACGGCGCCCAGCCATCGGTTCCGACGATGGCTGTTCGGTCACTGGGAGGCCAGCGAAGGTCTCTTTGGCGCGGTTTCGCGGGCAAGTCGTCTTGATCTCCTTCTGGGCGCCGTGGTGCACACCGTGCATCCAGCAGGAGCCTGAGCTGGCCAAGATCAATCGAGAGCTGCGCGCGAAGAACATCGGCACTGTCGTGCTCGTCTCGGCAGAGCTCGCTCGCAGAAACGCGGAGAACGATGCGGCGGGAGCCGAAGGTCGCGCAGACCTGGCGCACCTTCGAGCGCTCCTCAACCGAGCCGAGGGCTGACCCCGGCAGGCATTCGGCGGCCCGCCGGGCTTCCGGCCTGGCTCAGGTCACCGAGGCAGGTGACGCGACGGGCAGTCGCACGCTGACGCGGAGCCCTCCAGCGGCCCGGGGGGTGAGGGTGAGGGTGCCGTCGTGGGCTTGGGCGATGCGCTCGACGATCGCCAGCCCGAGGCCGACGCCTGCGTGGTCGCTGCGGACGCGTTCGTCGCCGCGGAGAAATGGCTCGGTAAGCGTGGAGACCATCTCAGGTGCGAGTGTCTCGCCGGTGTTCTCGATCGTGAGCTCCACGATCTCGGAGTTAGCGCTGGTCGAGACCCAGACGGAGCCTCGGTCAGGCAGGTTGTGGACGATCGCGTTGTGAACGAGGTTCGTGCTCAACTGCAGCAGAAGGGCGCGAGAGCCGATCGTGGGCGTCATCTCGACGGAGGTCTCGATAGTGACGTCGTGCTCTTCTGCGAGGGGGAGGAGCGTTTCAGTGGCTTCTTCGGCCATGAGGGACAGGTCGACGTCCTCCCGCTTGAAGGAGCGCTGGCCTGCGCGGCTGAGCAGGAGCAATGCCTCGGTGAGGTCGATGGCCCGGGTGTTGATGGTGTGGAGGCGCTCGACGAGTTCGCCGTCGTCGCGGCTCGGATCGCTGTGTGCCAAGTCGAGTAGGGACTGTGTGACCGCCAGCGGGGTGCGCAGCTCGTGGGAGGCGTTTGCGGCGAACCTCTGCTGTCCGGCGACGTGTGCCTCGAGCCGTGCGAGGAGGCCGTCGATGGTGTCGGCGAGGTCCTTCAGCTCGTCGCGGGGCCCCGAGAGCGCGAGGCGCTCGTGCAGGTTGCGCTCGGAGATCTGCCGAGTGGTCGCCGTCATCGCCCGCAGCGGACGGAGGACCCGGCCCGCGACCAGCCAGCCGAGCGCGATCGAGACCACCGTCATGATCGCCAGCGCGATCCCAGCCTGAAGGAGCCCCTCGTGAAGATCCCTGATGGAACGGTGGACGAGGTTGATGTACCTCAGTTGGGTGGTGTGGCTGAGGGCATGCGGGCTCCCATGCGGACTCTCGGGCGAGACGATCAGGTCCACCCCTCGGTCGTGGCGGAAGAGCAGGTACATGATCGCGAGCAGTGTCACCCCCGAGACGAGGAACAGGCCACCGTAGAGCAGCGTCAGGCGCAGTCGAACGGTCCGCGAGGGCAGGTGCAGCATCCGACGTGGGGTGAGCCTGGCGAGCGAGCGGCGGTGCACGTTCAGACCAGGGGCCCTATCCACGGTCTCCTCCCTCGCACCCGATGCCTGGTTGAGTGTCGATGCGGTACCCGACGCCGGCTACGGTGGCGATCAACCAGGGTTCCCCGAGGCGTTTGCGCAGGGCCGAGATGGTGATGCGCACGGCGTTGGTGAACGGGTCGGCGTTCTCGTCCCACGCCCGCTCCAAAAGCTCCTCGGCACTGACGACACCCCCTTCGGCAGCGACGAGAACTTCGAGCACTGCGAACTGCTTGCGGGTGAGCGCGATGTAGCGGCTGTCGCGGTAGACCTCGCGGCGGAACGGATCCAGCCGCAGCCCTGCGATCTCTCGCACCGGCGGCCTGTTGTGGGCGCGTCTGCGGTCGAGTGCTCTGAGGCGTAGCACGAGCTCTTGGAGCTCGAAGGGCTTGGTGAGGTAGTCGTCGGCGCCGAGCTCGAACCCGGACGCCTTGTCGTCGAGCCGGTCGGCAGCGGTGAGCATGAGGATCGGCATGCCGCTTGCGGAGGCGACGATGCGCTTGGCGATCTCGTCGCCGGAGGGCTCGGGGATGTCGCGGTCGAGGACCGCGATGTCGTAGGCGTTGATGCTCAGCAGCTCCAGAGCGGAGTCACCGTCGCTGGCGATGTCGGCCGCGATCGCTTGCAGGCGTAGGCCGTCGCGGATGGCCTCTGCCAGGTAGGGCTCGTCCTCAACGAGCAGTACACGCATGCTCCGATGCTAAGGCCGGCGCGTATCGTCGGCGTATCGAAAACCACATACGTGCCGGCAACGCCAAGTTGCGTTGACTGGCCTGCGTGACCTACAGCGAACCTCTACGGACAGCAGCCCGGCATGCCCGATCGACCGCGTCCGGCACGCGTCGTCGCCGCGCCGATCCGAGCGGGTTCGATCCGAGCACGGCCTCCACCGCCGCCGACCAGCTCCGCGTCTTCGAGCGGGCGATGCGCTTCCCGGTCTTCCGCCAGATCGTCTCGATGGCCAGCGTGACGCTGCCGGTTGCCGGCACGCTCACCAACTACAACCCCCTGATCGCCGAGGGCTACGCCGGCAAGACCGGCTCCGACTCCGCCGCCGGGGGGTGCCTCGCGTTCTTCACCCACGTGACAGTCGGCGGGCGCGGGCTGACGGCGGTCGGCGTGGTGATGGGGCAGGGGCAGGGCAGCGACACGTCGGTGATCCTCGCCGCCGCGGGCGAGGCCGCCACGCAGCTGGTCGACTCCGTCGCCCCTTAGCGCAGGACTGATGTCAACGCATCCGACTACCCGTAGGAGAACACATGAGTAGAAAGCGATGGCCGCTGGGCGCCGTTGCCGTGATCGCGATGGTCGTCCTGATCAGCGCATGCGGTTCGAGTGCACCTGGCGGCACCGTCACGGACAGCAGCGCCGCCAACAACACCACCGCCAATACTCAAAAGGCGGTGAAGTTCGCCGAGTGCATGC
>DATARM010000030.1:0-5380 GCA_036264155.1 Solirubrobacteraceae bacterium | reverse complement strand
ACTCACCCGTTCGCGGCTCTGCCCCAGGGCAAGCCCTGGTTCGTCGCTCCACTTGCATGTGTTAAGCACGCCGCCAGCGTTCGTCCTGAGCCAGGATCAAACTCTCCGTGAAGAACTTCACGAAAAGCTGTCATGGAGTTGTCAACCGCCTCTGAGCAAGCTCAGCGGCGACCAACGGCCAGGGAACCCATACACCGTGGTTCCGAGACCATGACGGGGTACTTCATCTACTTGACTCTTTGTACCGCCACCGCGAGTTGGCCGATCTTGCGATCGACGGCTCTCCCGTGGCGGGTCGAACCTGGACGCACACCACGATCGATCTCGATCGTAGATGCGCATGCTGTTGAGTTTTCAAAGACCGCCAAGCCTCACCGAAAGGGATTCCTTCTGGAGGAGACCGATCCGACCCAGCGCCCAGAGGCGCCTGCGGGCCGACCGGGGAGTATAGCGCGACAAGCGGCCCGTCGTCCAGTCAGCGTGAAGCCGAAGGAAGCGGGCCAAGTCGCGAAGCGAAGTCTACACGGCGCGCAGGCGGCGAAAGCGCCGGCGCCCGACCTTGAGCACCTGGCCGTCGGCGCGCTCCACCGTCACGTCGTGCTCGCCCGCCGCCAGCGGGCTCTCTCCGAGCGTGACCGCGCCCTGGTCGATCAGGCGCCGCGCCTCGGATCGCGAGACCCCGAACTCGGCGGCGATCAGCCCCGGTAGGTGGACCATGCCGGCGTCGTCGGCGGAGATGCTCGCCTCGGCGATCTCCTCTGGCGCCTGGTGCTGGACGTGCACGCGCTCGAAGTGGCGCTCGGCCTCCTCGGCGTCCTGCTCGCTGTGCAGCCACGCGACGAGCGCATGGGCAAGCGCGCGCTTGGCGTCGCGTGCGGCCAGCTCGCCCTCGGCGGCCGCGGCGGGCACCTCGCGTCCGAGCAGCAACCGGTAGTACTCGTCCATGGCCGTATCGGGGATGGCCATCGTCTTGCCGTAAATCTCCTGCGGAGGGTCGGTGATGCCGATCTGGTTGCCGAGCGACTTGGACATCTTGCGCTGACCGTCGGTGCCCACCAGGATCGGCATCGTCAGCACCGCCTGCTCCGGCTGGCCGTAGGCGCGCTGCACGTCGCGACCGAGCAGCAGGTTGAACTTCTGGTCGGTCCCCCCCAGCTCGACGTCGGCTTTGACGGCCACCGAGTCATAGCCTTGCAGCAGCGGGTAGAGCAGCTCGAGCATCGAGATCGGCTCGCGGGCCGCCCAGCGTTTGGCGAAGTCGTCGCGCTCGAGCATCTGCGCCGCGGTCGTGGTGCGCAGCAGCCGCAGCAGCTCGATCATCGACATATCGAGCCACTCGCTGTTGCGCCTGATCTCGAGACGTTCGGGGTCCGGGTCGAGGATCCGCAGGGCCTGCTCCTGGAAGGTCGCTGCGTTGGCCTCGATCTCCCGCTCGCTGAGCATCGGACGCAGGCTCGAGCGCCCCGAGGGGTCGCCCACGCGGGCGGTGTAGTCGCCGATGATCAGGACCACACGATGACCCGCGTCCTGGAACTGGCGGAGCTTCACCAGCACGACCGCGTGGCCGAGGTGGATATCAGGGGCGGTGGGGTCTATCCCGAGCTTGGCACGGAGCTGGCGCCCCTCCTTGGCCGCGGACTTCAGGCGCGCCGCAAGGGCGCCCTCGGGCAGGCTGTCCACCGCTCCAACCGCCAACTCGGCGGCGAGCCGGGGGGCGTCCTCGACGGCCGCATGGGTGGCGTTGGGCATCGGGGCCAATGCTAGACTCTCGCGCTCCGGAGGGTCCCATCGTGTCGCGTCTCCATGGCGTCACACGCAGTCCAGTAGTCGGGTCCTCCCGACCCTCGGAGCCCCTGCTCCGCCTCCGATGAGCGCGACCGTCGCCCCCGACATACCGCCCCCGCCGCCCGAGTCGGCGCCCAAAGCTCGCCTCAAGCGCCTGCGTCTGATCTCGATCCTGTTCGCGCTGCTGCTGCTGGGGCTCGTCTCGTTCGCATTCGGCATGTTCGTCTCGATCGCCTCGGACCTGCCGTCGCTGACCCGCTTCTCCCAGCTCAAGGACGCCCAGAGCTCGGTGCTGCTCGACGACCTCGGTCATCCCATCGGCGTGCTCAGCCAGCAGAACCGCGTGATCGTGACGCCCGGCCAGATCCCGCCGATCGTCAAAGAGGCGGTGATCTCCATCGAGGACAAGCGCTTCAAGACCAACAGCGGGATCGACATCCGCGGCATCGCGCGCGCCTTCGTCCAAGACGTCATCCACAAAGGCTCGCTGCAGGGCGCCTCCACGATCGAGCAGCAGTTCATCAAGAACGCCCTCCAGGCCCAATCGCACCGGACGATCTTCGAGAAGCTCCGGGAGGCTGCGCTCGCCTATCAGCTCGCGCACAAGTGGTCCAAGGAAAAGATCCTCACCGCCTACCTCAACACGATCTACTTCGGCAACGGCGCCTACGGCATCGAGGCCGCCGCGCAGACCTACTTCGGTCACGACGTCAACCATATGGGTTGCGGGACGCCCACTCACGAACTGTGCGTCGCCCAGTTGCAACCCTGGGAGGCGGCCATGCTCGCCGGCATCATCCAGGACCCGACCGCCTATGACCCGGCCCAGCACCCCCAAGCGGCCCGCCGGCGTCGCGACGTGGTCCTCTACCAGATGCTCCAGCAGGGCTATCTGACCCAGTCGGTCTATGACGAAAGCGTCAAGCAGGCCGTGCCCGCGCCTAAAGCGGTGCAGGCGCCGCAGGAGCAGACCGTGGAAGGCGTCGACGCCGGCTACTTCACCAGCTGGGTGCAGCAGCAGGTGATCGAACGTTATGGAGCGCCGCGAGCGTTCGATGGGGGCCTGAAGGTCAAGACCACGCTCGACCTCGAACTGCAGCACGCCGCCGAACAGGCCGTCGAAGGCTACCTCGCCAACCCCGAAGGCCCTTCCGCGTCGCTGGTCGCGATCGAAAACTCCACGGGCGAGGTGCGCGCGATGGTCGGCGGTCGCAACTACAACGAGAGCCCCTTCAACCTGGCCACCGAGGGCGAGCGCCAGCCGGGTTCCTCGTTCAAGGCCTTCGACCTCGCGGCGGCGCTCGAGCGGGGCATCTCCCCGGACTCCGTCTGGACGTCCAAGCAGAAGGAATTCCTCGTTTCCACACCTCACGGCAAGGAACGCTTCGTCGTGCACAACGACGAAGGCGCCTACTCGGGGTCCAACACCCTGACCGGCGCCACAGCCTTCTCGGACAACTCGATCTACGCGGAAGTGGGGCTCAAAGTAGGCACTCACAGGATCGCCGACCTCGCCCATCGGATGGGCATCACCACGCCGCTCTCAACCAACCCCGCCATGACCATCGGCGGGCTCACAGTGGGTGTCACGCCGCTCGACATGGCCCACTCCTACGAGACGATCGCCCACCAGGGCAGACGCGTGAGCGGCAGCATGGCCGCCCCCGGCGAACCCGTGGGGATCCAGGAAGTCGTCTCTCCCGCCGGCGCCCTGCCCGACGGGTCCCACCGTGACATCAACGGCGTCCGCACCAACGCGGTCCTGCCACCCGAAGTCGCGGAGACCGAGACCACGATGCTCGAAAGCGTGCTCCAGTACGGCACGGGCAAAGCCGCCGCGATCGGCCAGTTCGCCGCGGGCAAGACCGGCACCACCTCCAACTACGGCGACGCCTGGTTCGTGGGCTGGGACTCCAAGTACACGGTCGCCGTGTGGGTGGGCTTCCCCAACAAGCTGATCTCGATGAGCACCGACTTCAACGGCACGCCCGTGCTCGGTGGCACATTCCCAGCGCTGATCTGGCACGACTTCATGACCTCGGCGCTCTCCATCGACAAGGCGCGCGCCGAACACGCCGCGAACCCGAAGGGTGCGAAGACAGGCAGCGAAGGGACGAGCTCGGGCGAATCGGAAACGGGAGCCCCGGCCACCCCATCCTCCTCGACCCCAGCGACGCCCACACCTGGCAGCGCGCCGAACGGAGCGGGCAAAGCCGGCGAAAAACAGGGCGCCCCGAGCAACGAAGCGGGCGGCGGGGCGGCAACGCCAGAAAAATCGGCTGCTCCTTCGACCCCGGCGCCGAGCCATGAAGCGACGCCCACCCCCAGTCCTGCACCCTCCCCACCCGCGGGTGGGGAAACCCCGGCGTCGCCCTCGCCCACTGGCGGGGTCAGTCCCAGCGGTTAGCGGCCAGGCCGCGGGCGCGACACGTGGGCGTTGCCCACTACGCAGAAGCGCCAGGGCAGCTCCACGGCTCGGGTGATCCCAACGCGGGTGTCGAGCACGACCTCCGCATCGGCCCACTCGCCCTCGGGCTGGAGGATGCGCACGGGACCACGTGTGAGATCGCTCTCGTTGTCCTCCATCGAGATGCCCAGCCCCTGCGTGAGCTTCCCCGGACCTGAGCACAGCTCGATGTCACGAAGCGGCAGCCCGGCGCGCGCGCCACGCGCTCCGCGAGGACGGCGTGCTCGCATCTGCTCGATGCCAACGGTCGGCTCGAGCGCCCTGATCAGCACCGCGGCACCCACGCCCTCCGGCTCGCAGACGGCGTTGAGCAGCGCGTGGATGCCGTAGGAGCGGTACACGTAGGCCATCCCCGGCGGCCCGAACAGCGTGCGTGTCCGCGGTGTGAGCCCCACGAAGGCGTGGCAGGCCGGCTCGCTCTCGTGGTAGGCCTCGGTCTCGACGATCACGCCGGCCGTGTCTGCATGGACGACCGTGCAGCCGATCAGCTCACGCGCGACCTCGAGAACGGGACGGTCGTAGAACTCAGCCGGAAGCGCCTTCATCGAGCGCAGTATGCGCGAGTGCGATCTGCTCGCGCACCCGGGCGATGGCTGTACCCCCCTCGGAGACCTTGGACTCGAGCCACGAGCTCTGTGAGAGCACCGCGTCGAACTCCGTGCGGTGATCGCGGAGGGTCTCGCTGATGCCCGCCACCTCTGCATCGCTCAGCTCGGATAGGCCCTTGCCGGCGTCGACGGCAGTACGCACCAGCCCCGCCACCACACCATGGGCCTCACGGAAGGGCATGCCGAGGCGCACGAGCAGATCGGCGATGTCGGTGGCCGCGATCAACTCATCAGCCGCTGCCTCGCGCATCCGCTGGGCGTTGAAGCGAGCGCCGGCGATCATGCCCGTGGAGGCGGCAAGCGTGAGCTCGAGCGTGTCGACCGAGTCGAACAGATGCTCCTTGTCCTCCTGCAGATCCTTGTTGTAGGTCAGCGGCAGCGCGTGCATCACCCCGTGGAAGGCCGCCAGGTGGCCGACCACGCGCGGCGCCTTGGCGCGCAGCAGCTCGGCTGCATCGGGGTTCTTCTTCTGGGGCATGATCGAGGAGCCCGAGCTCCAGGCGTCAGGCAGCTCACAGAA
>DATARM010000145.1:0-4172 GCA_036264155.1 Solirubrobacteraceae bacterium | reverse complement strand
ACCGAGTCGATCCGCGTGAGATGCCAGTCGACGAGGTAGTGGTCGGTGAACTCGGGGTGGTTGGCGATGTCCTGGAGGTAGTCGAACACGCGCTCGCGGGGAGCGGAGATGACGATCGAGGCGGTCACAGGATCCACGGCGGGCGCAAGTCTATTAGCCGGCCGCCCGACTTAGCCCGCTGCTCCCACCGCGGTGTGCGTTACGGCCGCCGCTAGGCGGCGCGGGCGGTGAGGCGCACGGTGTGGCCGTGCTCACAGTGGCGCACGATCTCACTTGTCTCGGGCAGCTCGCTGCGACGCGGACGACACAGCTCACAGACGACGTGGTGGGAGCGCCCTTCATAGAGATGCACCTGCTCGCCCGTCAGCGGGGTGCGGCCACAGTCGGCGCAGCGGTTGCGATCGGCCTCGAGGGCACCAAGGCCGCGGCGCAGAAGCACCCGCTCGAGATGCTCGACATGGGTCACCACCGAGGACACGATGTGAGGTTTTTCGCCGTCTGGCCATTCGTTCCTGCCTTGGCAAGCGCAGACCCAACGCTGGTTTCACGGGGGCGATCGGCGGGTAACTAGGGATGGCGTGGGCCCGAGGCGAGCGGTAGGTATATTCTGGCAACTGGAACCAGCATTCCCGTTTGACAGCCTTGTTATGATCGTCACGAGTTCCCCCGAGCCAGTGGATTTCCTGGCAGCTGCGAGAGATTAGGGAGGAGCACAGCATGAACTCAGTAACTACGAGCGCCTCGGGCACCTTCGTGGGCACAGGGTCGTTCCGCTGTCGCGATTGCGGATACACCCTGACGCTTGGATCCTCCGACGAGCTCACAGCATGTCCGAGCTGTGGGAGCACGGACTTCGCGCGTGCCCCGCTGTTCAGCACCGAGCGCATCTCTGCACAACTCAGCGAGCATCGCCCCGATGCGCATCTCGTCGAGCCGATCGCCTCCGACTGGGGCGCGCAGCTGGACGCCGCGCGAGCGGCGATCGGGCAGCCCGGCGAGTACCTCTGCTACGAGGATGGCGCGGAGCTACGAACGGTCGCGCTGACCCGCGAGTGGACGCGCATCGGCCGCAGCCTGGCCGCCGACGTGCGCTTCGACGATCCCACCGTTTCGCGGCGCCACGCGCTGATCGTGCGCCAGCCGGACGGCGTGCGCCTACTCGACGACCGTAGCCTCAACGGAGTGTTCGTCAACGGGGAGCGAGTCGACGGTAAGGCCCTGCAGGACGGCGATGAGATCATCGTGGGCCGCTACCGGCTGTGCTACCTGAGCGTGCAGCGGAGCGCCGGGGAGGGCCCCTCCGAGCTTCCCGACGGCAGTCCGGCCACGGCCGGCTGAGGCGTCCGAGCCTCGAAGCAGCGAGCACCGCGCTCCACGCGCGCCGGGTGCGTAGTATCGCGCCATGGCGCAAACGATCGCTGTGCTCTCGCAGAAGGGCGGCACCGGCAAGACGACGACGGTCCGTACCCTCACCGACGTGCTGCGTCGTTGCGGCCTACGCACGCTGGCGGTGGATCTCGATCCTCAGGGCAACCTGTCGGACTACTTCGATCTGCCCACCGACGCGGAGCCGACGATCGCCGAGGTGCTTTCAGGGCGAGCCAAGGCGAGCGAGGCCATCCACGAGGACATAATCCCCGCCAACCTGGCCTTGGCCGAGGCCGAGCTGATGCTCGGTGGCAAGATGGGGCGTGAGCTGACGCTCAAGCGGGCGCTGGCCGAGGCGGCCGAGGACTACGACGTGATCCTGATCGACTGCCCGCCTTCGCTCGGCCTGCTGACGATCAATGCGCTGGTGGCAGCCGATCAAGCCCTGATCACTGCCGAGGCCCAGTACTTCGCACTGCAGGGCGTCGAGCAAGCGATGGAGGTGGTCGAGCTGGCCCGCGACAGCCTCAACCCTCAGCTGAAGCTGCTCGGCGTGCTGCTCAACCTGGCCGACATGCGCACGGTGCACTCGCGCGAGGCGCTCGTCTCACTCCAGGAGCGCTTCGGGGAGGCTGTCTTCAACACCGCAATTCGCGCCTCGATCGCCTACGCCGAGTCGGCGGAGCGGGCACGCTCGATCCTCGATCACCGGCCCGACCTGGGCACCGACTACATCGCCGTGACCGACGAGATGCTCGGACGGCTGCCAGGCCTCGCCAGCGCCCGCAAGCGCCTGAGCCGGCTCACCTAGAGCCCGCCGACGTAGGCTCCCTGGGGCTCGAAGGACACCCGCACGAGCGTCGCCCAGCCCTCGATCTCCGCGGCCAGCGCCTCGGCAACGGCGCCTGTCTGCTCGTAGAAGCACCACACGAGCACGGTGGGCCCGGCGCCCGAGATGGTCGCTCCGAGCGCGCCCAGCTCGCGGGCGCGGCCGGCGAGCTCGAACGAGCGCGGGAACAGATGGGCGCGACGTTGCTCGTGCAGGCTGTCGTGAAGCCCGCGGGCGAGCAGATCCCAATCCCCCTTCGCCAACCCGAGCGTCAGCAGAGCGGCGTGCGCGAGGTTGAACACGGCTTGCTCCATCGGCACCTCGGCCGGCAGCGCGGCCCTCGCTGCGCGGGTACGCACAGCCTGCTCGGGGACGACGGCCAGTGCCTCCAGGCCGGTCGGCGGATCGAGTCGCGCAGCCTGCCCATCGGCGCAGATCACGAAGCCGCCGTAGAGCGAGGCGGCCACGTTGTCGGGATGGCCCTCGAGCGTGGCGGCGTGGGCGAATAGGTCGGCGTCGAGCTCGAACAAGTGATCGGCCGCCATCAGGCCGGCCACGATCGCAGCGGCGCTCGAGCCCAACCCACCGGAGAGCGGGATCCCGGAGCGGATCCTGAAGGTGAACCCGTCGGCGCTGTGCAGATGCTCGAATGCGCGCACGCAGAGGTTCTCGCGGCCATGCGCTACGGGCAGATCGCTCTCCACTGCGAACCTGCCCGTCTCCTCCACTTCGAGCTCCAGATGCAGCGAGAGCGCAGCCGCCATCGAATCGAATCCCGGCCCCAGGTTGGCCGAGGAGGCCGGCACGCGCACGACCCTCCTACGGATCACCCAGCACCGCTTCCTCGAGCGCCTCGCGCTCGGCGACACACTGGATCACCCTGCCGTCGTTGTTGGCGATCGCCGTCTCCGGGTCCTTCAGCCCACGACCCGTGAGCACGCAGGCGACCGACTCGGCGCCGTCAGCGCCGTACTTGAGCAGCCCCGCCACCGACGCCGCCGAGGCGGGCTCGCAGAACATGCCTTCTCTGGAGGCGAGCAGCCTGTAGGCGTGCAGGATCTCCGCGTCGCTGACCACGCGGATGGCGCCACGCGAGTCCCTGGAGGCGGCCATCGCGTCCTCCCAGCGCACGGGGTTGCCGATCCTGATCGCGCTGGCGACCGTTTCGGGATGCTCGATCACCCTGCCCTCGACGAGCGGAGCGGCGCCCTCGGCCTGGAAGCCGAACAGCTTTGGCGCGGCGCCCATCTCACGAAAGCCACGCCAGTAGGAGGTGATGTTGCCGGCGTTGCCGACGGGGATGCAGAGCGCTTCCAGGCCTCCTTCCAGGCCCTCGTGGATCTCGAAGGCCGCCGTCTTCTGGCCTTCGATCCGGAACTCGTTGACCGAGTTGACGAGCACGATCGGGTGTTCGTCGGTTAGCTCGCGCACGAGTGTCAGCGCCTGGTCGAAGTTGCCCTTCAGCGAGATCACACGGGCGCCGTGGACGAGCGTCTGGGCCATCTTGCCCTGGGCGATCTTGCCCTCGGGCACGATCACCGCGCAGGTGATGCCGGCGCGCGCGGCGTAGGCGGCGGCGCTGGCAGCGGTGTTGCCCGTGGAGGCGCAGATCACGGCCTTGGCACCATCGCGCACCGCGGCCGAAACCGCGCATGTCATGCCGCGATCCTTGAACGAGCCCGTGGGGTTGGCGCCCTCGAGCTTCAGACGCACAGTCGCTCCCACCATCTCCGAGAGGACGGGCGCACGCAGCAAGGGCGTGGAGCCCTCCTGCAGGCTCACCAGCGGATCGCCTGGCGCGAAGGGCAGGCGATCTATGTAACGCTCGATCAAGGGGACGTGAGTGCCCGTGGGCGGGATGCCTTCGACCGTGGGGACCTTGATGCTCGCCTCGCTCATCTCACTCATGCGGACTCCTCTTCGATCACACGTATCCTCCGCGGCGCCGAGCGCACGAAGTCGAACTGGGCCACCC
>DATARM010000137.1:0-18424 GCA_036264155.1 Solirubrobacteraceae bacterium | reverse complement strand
GCAGCTCCAGGGCACGATCGCCGCTTGCGCCCCCGACACGGATGCGGGTGCTCGAGTCGGGCAGCAGGCGCAGATCGCCGATCGAGCCGAAGGGGTTTGGCTCCGCTACGGGGCCGAGCGGCGTGAGCACATGGTTGGCGGGCACCCAGCCGACGCCGGCCTCGAGTGCCACATCCAACTCGGAGGCGAACAACGAGCGGCCACGGACGATTGCGCCGAGGTCGCAGCACACGAGCGCGACCAGCTCGCCGCTGCTCACCCCGCCTCCCCTGGTGCGATCGTGCCGTTGTCCCACATCTCCTCGCGCAGGCCAAGCTCGCGTGCACCCTCGCGCACAGCCGGCGCATCCTCGCTCGCGACGACCGCAAGCACCCCGCCCGCGGGCATGTCGCGACGCTCCAGCGCCGCGGCGAGATGCTCCCGCGGCTGCAGGTGCACGCCGTGATCACCCAGCGAGGGGTAGGTGTCGGCCACCGTGTAGAGGATGCCCCCCGGACCGGAGATCCGTCCGACGATGCACACGAAGTGTCCCACCCGCCAATCGGGCGCCGGACCGTGCTGCTCGCCGTCGAGGAGGTAGGCGAGCAGCTGGCTGGCGCTGGGATGCGACCCCCACAGGTGATGCGTCGCCAGGTTCGCAATCAGTGTCACCGGGCGGTCGAGGTGCTCGACCAGCTCATATAGGCCGCCGAGCGTGTCGCCGGTCCATGGGCCGGCCAGTGCGATCGCGACCAGCGCCCCCTCCGAGAGCGTCTCGAGCGCGCTCTGCACACCCGCGGCCGTGGTCCCCGACACATCGGAGTCCTCGATCGTGGGAATCGCCAGCCGATAGTCACGGCGGCCGCTCTCGCCGTCCGGCAGCACGCCCGCCTCGCGCGTACCAGACACAACGCTCCCGGCGGCCAGCGCGACTGCGTCCTGGTCGAGTGGCTCGCCCGCGTACTCTGCGAGGCCCGCGTTCTGCAGCGCGAGCGCCCCGCAGAACGCGCCGCAGAGATCGTCGCGCTGGGGGAGCTCGCGGGCATGCACCTCGAGTAGACGCTGCGCGCCTCCCAGCAGCGTCATCGCGAGCGTGGCAGGGCTCCCCATCGCCTCAATATACGGCCGCCGAGCGAACGCTCGCACGACTGCTCAGGGCTGCGGCGTGCGTGGGGCGTAACGGTGGTGGAGCATCAGCGCGTTGCCGTCGGGGTCGGCGAAGAAGGCCATATGACAGACGCCCGTGTCGAACGTATCGCCGGCAAAGCTCACTCCGCGGGACTCGAGCTCCGCGCGTGCCTGCTCCATGTCCTCCACGTGCAGAGCGATCGCGTTGGCGCTCGTCTTGTACTCGAGCCCCATCTTCTCCGGGTCGATCACGCTGAGCGTGAGGTTGCCCGTCTCGAACTCGGCGTAGCCCCGCTCCTTCATGTAGGCGCTGCGCGGCAGCCCGAGCGTGGTGCCATAGAACTCCACGGCGACGTCGAACGAGCGGGTTGGAAGGGACACGAAGTCGGCGCCCGTGATCAGCTGCGAGTTGGTTGTCATCGCTGAAGTCTCCTTGTTCTGGATGGGGAACTTCTCCAAGGGTAATGCCGCCACGTGGCGGTGCTCTACGGACGGTGACTGCGGGGAAGCCCGCAAGTGGGAGACAACTACTTGAACCGTCTTGACAATGCCGATGGGCGCTGCGATAGTCGCTCGCCTGGAACCTCGCCGGTTGGTCACCCGGGCGGCGGGTGTAGAGAGTCGACAACCGGACCGTAGCCGGGCGGAGACTCGGTATTGTCATTAATTGACTGCAGAGGGGTCGAGCGCCTTGAGACGTATGAAGATACTTGCCGTGGCGTTGTTCGCTTCCTTCGCTGGCGGCCTGCTCGCCTCGGCATCTGCGCTGGCGGCCCACGAATACTTCGCGACTCTAACGTCGGTGACAGCCACTGGCGAAAACCATACATTCATCGCCGGGGAAGCTACAATCACTTGCAAAAAAGCCGAATTTAAATGGGCGGGCACCGAAGGTGCCCACACCGTCCTAGACGTTACTCCCGCATACAAAGAATGCAAAGCGTTCGGAACCGGCGCTCTTGTAACTGTCGTCGAAAAAGCCCAGTTCGAATTCGGCGCCCCGACAGAAGTGAAAAAAGGCGAATTCTCGATGAAAGCGTCGATCATCGGGGAAGCCACCGCAAGGTTGCGCGTCACGGTGACGATTGGCTCCGAAAAATGTGAAGTGTCCTTCCCAGTACAGAAACTCATGGGCGAAGCCACCCGCTTCATCAACAATGTGGAAGAAACGGGCGGAGAAGTGAAAGCCAAAATCGAAAGCATCAGCTACACCAGCAACAGCGAATGCAACGGCAAAGTTCCCGCATCGGGTACCAACGGCAAGTATGAAGGCAATGCACACGAGACGGGGATCACCGTCAAATGAGAAGCTCGGGATCTGGGATCGTCGGCTCCCCCGACGAGATCTGCCGCTGAAGGTTCCGGGAGCCATCCTGGGTGTGGAGGGGTCTGCCAGCCGGGTGGCTGCGCACGAATCGTAGCGGCAGCTTAGACTCAAGCCGTGGCTCTGGATTGCAAGGCTGGTCCGGGAGGGGACAGCGCTGCCGACGGGATACGCCCGCGCCTCAGGCGAGGGGTTGTGGCCCACGCGCGTATGCCCTGGGTTGTACTTGTGCTCGCGGCTACGGTGGTCGCCGTGGCGGTCTGGCTTCCTTCCCCGGCGCTCGCTGCCATCATCGATCCGAGTCCTCCCGAACGAGCCCCTCCCGGTCTTCCCGACGGACGCGTCTATGAGTTGGTCTCACCGCTCGAAAAGGGCGGCAGCGAAGCCGGAATCATCAGCGGCGGCGAAGGGGGCTACGGTCTGAGTAGTGCGGACGGCGAACGCGTGCTCTACGCGAGTAGCGGTGCGATCGGTCAGGCCAGCAGCGGGGTCGACAACTTCTCGGTCTCTGAACGAACCCCCACCGGATGGCGTACGAGCTCAGCGGTACCCCAGCCCGTCCCGTCCGCCGGGGAACGCGATCCGATCGAGTTGAGCGATCCGACCTCGCTGCTGGCGTCTGCGGATCTCGGCAGCGTCACCTTCACTGCCGACGACCCGTTCACGCCCAGCGGCCTGAACTTCGCCAACCCGAAATTCGCGTTCGGCAGTTTCTACCTCTCGAATGGGGGAGGCCCGGCAACGTGGATTGGGGCGCCCACCGCCGAACATCCCGTGCCGGCGCTCGAAGAAGTGAAGGAACAATCCGACCTCGCGCTGGTCGGAGCATCGCCGGACCTGAGCACGATCTACTTCGAGTACTACGGAACGCTCGTCCAGGAAGACGAACCGCGCGTCCCCGCGGTTGCCGGGGGGAGCCTCAAGGCGTGGGGACTCTACGAATGGCATGAAGGGCATTTGAAATCCGCCGGCCTCCTGCCCGCCGGCGAAGCGGGGCCCGGAGAAGTCGAGGACCCGTACGGCGCGGTCGCCGCCGGCATCGGTAACAGCCCAGTGAACGTCACCGCGCCCGACTACGACAACGAGGTCTCCCAGAGCGGGAACACACTCCTGTTCGTCAGCCCAGCTCCCGAAGCTTCGCCTGGGCAGCCGTCCCAGCTCTACGCACGCCTGGATGGGAAGGGGACGGTGCTGGTGTCCCGCTCGGAACTCACCGGCAAAGCGGCGACACACGGAGTCGTCGCGAGCGTCGGGCTGAGCCAATCCGCGACGCCGTTCTACGCATATGGCTCGCCCGACGGATCTCGCGTCTTCTTCGCCAGCGAAGATCAGCTGACGACGGACGCACCGGCCGACACGTCGATCAAGGAGTACGAGTTCAACCTCCAGAGTGGCAGCCTCACCTACCTTCTCGGCGTGACCCAGCCTGTCATCGCCTCCTCGCAGGACGGCAGCGTGCTCGCCTTCGACGACGCCAGTACCCACGGGAACGAACTCGCCATCTGGGATGGAGGCCACATCACGGACATCACAGCGCTTCCAGGCGAAGGCGTCTACGTGACGCCTGTGCGTTTCGCTGGGGGGAACTCGTCCCTGATCTTCAGCACCAACGCGAGCGTTCCTGGCTTCAACGACGGCGAAGGCTATGCCGAGGTCTACCGCTACGAACTGGCTTCGACGAAGCTGACGTGCATCTCCTGCCCTCCCAAAGGCGTCCCCCTCACGGGTAGTGCAGAGCTCTCGAACGACGCGCTCCACCACCCCATCAAACTCCTCGGCGACAGTCGGTCCGTTACCGAAGACGGCAGCGAGATCTTCTTCGACACGCCTGCTCGGCTGGTGCCGCAGGATCAGAACGGAGTGCGCGACGTGTATGAGTGGCATAACGGCACGCTGTCGTTGATCTCCTCCGGCGCGGGCACCACCGAATCGCTGTTCCTGGACAACAGCCCCTCGGGCAACAACGTCTTCATCGCCACGCAAACGAACCTCACGGGAAGCGACACTGACGGCGGCTACGACGTCTACGACGCTCGCGTTGGTGGTGGCTTCCCCACGGCGAGCTCCGCGGCAGCCTGCGCTCGCGACTGCGCCGGCAGCGAAGCCGGCGCCTCACCCCCGAGCGCCCTGGCCAGCACGATCCCCCTTGGTCCCGGCGAACAGCTTGCGCCACCCCCACTCGGACACACGGCGGCGCCACTCACACGTGCACAGAAGCTGGCAAGAAGCCTCAAGGCCTGCAGGAAGCTAGGACGCAGGCGCCGCGGCGCCTGCGAACGCAAGGCCCGGCAGCGATACGGCAAGCATCGGGGAGGCGGACGAGCCTAATGGGGCGGGGATGACCGTGAGGGGGCGCTGGAGAGGTGCGCTGGCGGGGCTCGTCTGTGCCCTCGCGGGGTTCTCGTGTGCGCAGACGCCGGCCTTCGGGGTTGGTTTCGGCATCGAACCCGGCTCGTTCGCCACCACGCTCTCGGGTTCGCGGGCCGGAGAACACGCGGACCTCACCACCACGTTCACCCTCAACCAGGAACCGGCCAACCACCCGATCGGATACCTGAAGGGCCTCCAGCTGAACCTGCCTGCGGGTTTCACGGGAGACCCATCCGCCACTCCCCGTTGCAGCATGGGCGACGTGGTGAAGGACCTCTGCCCCGAGAACGCAGCCGTCGGTGTCGCCAAAATCGGGACCTCCGCGCCGCCGCTGCTAACAAAGGTCAACCACAGCACGGTGCTCATCTACAACATCGCTCCGTACGCCAACGAGCCGGCGGCGTTCGGCTTCGACAGCGGCAGCCTCGCGGTGCGGCTCGATGCGGGGCTGTCGGCCAGCGACCAATACGGGCTCTCCCTCCGAGCGACCGACGTCTCCGACGCCGAGCCGCTGGTCTCGGCCGATATCACGCTGTGGGGCTTTCCGGCGGAGCACAACGGACCGGGTCCGCTGGAAACCACCCAATGCCGCATCAACGAAGAAATCGGGGAAGAAGAATGCGCCACCTACGGAGAACCAGGTAGCGAACCCAAGCTTCCGCTGCTCACCAACCCGGTCTCCTGCAGCCAGTCCATATCGAGCTTCCTTGCTGTGGACTCCTGGCAGGAACCGGACCCGTTCCCGCTGGAAGCAGGCACCCTCAGCGCAACAACCGAATGTGGCGGCCTCAGCTTCGAACCCTCGGTTTCGCTATCACCCACGAGCGCAGTTGCGCGCGAGCCCACGGGATACGCCGTGACGGTCAAGCTGCCGGCCGCTCACGAACCGGCTGCGCGCGCCGGCGCGGATCTGGAAAGCGCGGAATTTCGACTGCCGTCCGGAACCGTTGTCTCTCCGTCGGCGGGTAAGGGGCTCAAGGCCTGCTCGGAATCGCAGTTCAAGATGGAAGCTGCAACCGCGCTGCCCGTGCCCTTCCCCGCGCCGGTGAGCTCAGCCGAATGTCCGCCTGCCTCCCAGATCGGCACGGTGGAAATCAAGACGCAGGTGCTCGGCGAACCGATGACGGGCCAGCTCTACCTCGGCGGCCCGGAATGCTCGCCGTGCACCTCACGCGACGCGCAGGAAGGCAGGATGTTGCGGCTGCTCGTTCAGGCCGCGGGCTCGGGCGTGGTTGTCAAGCTCAAAGGCCATCTGTCGGTCCAGGAAGGATCGGGGCTCATAGTCGCAGTCATCGCCAGGAGTCCCGAGTTGCCGGTGGAAGAACTGAAGCTCATCTTCGACGGCGGTTCCACCGCGCTCCTGGCCAACCCCTCCGAATGCGCAGATCCGCTGCGCGGCAGCGGGTCGCTCACCCCGTACAACACCGAAACGCCGACCGAAGTCTCGAGTGCGCCATTTCAGCTGACCGGCTGCAGCGGACCCCAGTTCGCCCCAGCGTTCAACGCCGGCACCGTCGCAAACCAGGCCGGGGTACCCAGCCCGGCGGTCGTGACGATCACGCGCTCCGATCAGGACCAAAGCCTCGGGCGCTTCACCGTGAGGATGCCCCCTGGCCTACTGGGTCTGCTGTCCAAGGTGCCCGCCTGTCCCTCGGCGGCTGCACAGCAGGGCGCCTGCGGGGCACAGAGCGAGATCGGCTCGGTGTCTATTGCCGCGGGACCAGGGGAACGGCCGCTGAATCTCAGCGGGAAGGTCTTCCTCACCGGCCCATATGCGGGAGCGCCGTTTGGCCTGTCGATCGTCACGCCCGCACAGGCCGGCCCGATCGACCTGGGCACGATCAACATCCAGGCCGGCATCTACGTCGACTCCACGACGGCCGCGCTGACGATCGCAAGCGGCGAGGTCCCGCAGTCGCTCGCCGGCATACCGCTGCAGATCAGGTCGCTGAGCCTCGACATCGACCGCCAAGGCTTCATCGTCGATCCCACCGACTGCCGTCCGCAGGCCATCTCCGCCGACCTCGCGAGCGCCCAGGGCACGGCCACCTCCGCCTCGCAGCATTACCAGGTGGCCGGCTGCGCAAAGCTCCCCTTCAAGCCGCAGCTGACGGCGCTCGCCGGCGCCAAGACGACCAGGCTCGGCGGCGCCTCTGTGCACCTCAAGCTCGCCTCGGGCGCAGGACAGGCAAACGTCAGCAAGGTCAAGATCGACCTCCCCAAGGCGCTTCCCTCGCGCTTGACCACGCTCCAGGGCGCTTGCCGCGAAGCCGTCTTCAAGACCAATCCCGCCAACTGCCCGGCGAGCTCCGTCCTCGGCACCGGCGCCATCACCACCCCGTTCCTGCGCGCCGTCATGACCGGTCCCGTCTACATGGTCTCCCACGGCAGCCGGGCGTTTCCCGACCTCGATGCTGTGGTCGCGGCCGAAGGTGTGACGCTCACGCTCGTGGGCACCACGGCCTTCACCAACGGCATCAGCTCCGAGGCCTTCCGCACGCTTCCCGACGCACCCATCTCCACGCTCGACTTGATGTTCCCCGCGAGCTCACACTCGGCCTTTGCCGCCAACGCCAATCTCTGCAAGCGGGCGCTGCCCATGCCCACCGAGCTGACCGGCCAGAACGGTGCCGTGGTCAAACAGACCGTCAAGATCGCCGTCTCCGGCTGTCCCGTGCAGCACGCCCGCCTGCAACGAAAGGGAGCGAAGCCGTGAGCTGGGACTTCTCCACAGATCCCGACTACCAGGTGCAGCTCGAGTGGATGGCCGAGTTCGTCCGCCGTGAGATCTGGCCGCTCGAGTCGATCTGGACCGAGCTCAGCCTCGACGGCCTGAGCGCCGCCATCGCGCCGCTGCAGGAGCAGGTCAAGGCTCGCGGCCTGTGGGCCACGCACCTTCCGCCCGAGCTCGGAGGCCAGGGCATGGGTCAGGTCAAGCTCGGCCTCATGCACGAGATCCTCGGTACCTCGCCGATCGCTCCCCTGGCCTTCGGCAACGCAGCGCCCGACTCGGGCAACTCCGAGATCCTGGCCATGGCCGGCACGGATGAGCAGAAGGATCGCTGGCTGCATCCGCTGCTCGCCGGCGATCTGCGCAGCGCGTTCTCCATGACCGAGCCAAACAGCCCCGGCTCTGACCCCACCCAGCTGCGCACCCGCGCCGTTCGCGATGGCGAGGAATGGGTGATCGATGGGCTCAAGTGGTTCTCCTCCAACGGGTCGATCGCCGACTTCCTGATCGTGATGGCCGTGACCAACCCCGATGCCCGCCCCTCTCAGCGCGTCTCCATGTTCATCGTGCCGGCAGACACCCCCGGTGTGGACATCCGTCGTGACGTGCCGACTATGGAGCACCCCTCCGAGCACTTCGGCGGCTACGGCGGGCACTCTGAAATCGGCTACGACTCGGTGCGCCTGCCCGCCGAGGCGCTGCTCGGCGCCGAGGGCGAGGGCTTCGTGCTTGCCCAGCAGCGTCTCGGTCCTGGGCGCATCCACCACTGCATGCGCTGGCTGGGCGTTGCGCGCAGAGCCTTCGACATGATGTGCGAGCGCGCCACCTACCGCCAGGCGCACGGATCGCTGTTGGCAGAGAAGCAGACCGTGCAGAACTGGATCGCCGACAGCGCCGCCGAGATGCAGGCCGCGCGCCTGATGACCCTGCACGCTGCCTGGGTCATGGACACCCAGGGCCATCGCGCCGCCCGCACCGATGTCGCCCTGATCAAGTTCTACGGCGCCAAGGTGCTGCACGATGTCGTCGACCGGGCGCTGCAGTTGCACGGCTCGCTCGGCTACTCCACGGACCTGCCGCTCGAGCAGATGTATCGCTTTGCGCGCGCCGCGCGCATTTATGACGGGCCCGACGAGGTGCATCGCCAGAGCGTTGCCCGCCACATCCTCGGGGCCTACTCGCCGCCCGCGGATGGCGTTCCCAGCGAGCACCTGCCCACACGTCGTGAGCGGGCGCGCGAGCGCTTCGCGCAGCTGCTCACAGCGGCTACAGCTGACGCCTGACTGATCTGACCAGCACCGGTCATGCTGTACTGGGGGTAGGCGTCTTCGCTGAACGACGGGGTGGCGAAGTGGTGTCCGGGTCCGGGGCAACCAGTTTCAAAAAAGCTGGTTATCGAATTCACCGAATGTACTGTCCCCGATCCGGCGCACTGCAGCGTGTCTGAACCGATCCTAACCGAGCAGCTGAAGGGTACCTTCCTGGCCAGTGGAGAAGTCGAATTCACGCCAGAATCGGGAAACCTGTTCGCGACCGTGAAATTCAACAACAGCGGGGGTACCTGCTTGGTGGCAGGCAACGGCAAAGTCACCGGGTCCTCGGAAGGGAAAGGACAAGTGTGCACCGCGGCCCTCGAAACCACTAGGGAGAATCAGTTATTCGAATGCCTTGCCACTGGCAGTCATTTCAAGTTGGGAGGGGAAGCGGCCACGTTCAGCGGGGACTTCCTTGCCAGGGTGCTCCGAGAATCCAAAGCGCAGAAGTGGGCGGCCATCGAAGGAGTCTGACCGGCTGACCAAGGCTCGGGCGTCAGCCACCCGCAGCTCCGCGTCGTTGCCGTGGGTGCGTATATGCGGTGAGCGTCTGCGTCGGCTCGGCGTCCCGGGGCGGCTCGTGGTTGTGGTCGATGTCTCTGACCACAACCACCCGTCTGATGTCATGAATGCCCCCATTTGCAGGTAGAAAGCATGGGAGCATCGGGAGGTGCTAGGTGCTCGCCCTCGGACCTCTTGATATTTGGCTCGGCGCGTGCGAAGTTCGAAATCCAGCGGAGATCTTCCGCAGGTTCAAAGATGCCGCAGTTGGACCGTGTTTGTCAGCACGACGAGCGAGAGAGGGGCTTCCTGGATGCATTCGGCCGCGTTGGAGGTTCACCAGGACGAGTCGGCAGCCCGTGGTCAAAGCCCGAAGGTGGTTGCCGGCCACGACGGCCCGACCGCGCTCTCGCAGGTCGCCTGGACACCCAGGGACGAGCTCGCCCTCGCCGAGTGGTCCGCCGTCGGGCGGCGCTTTGGCGAGATCGGGCGCTGCAGCCAGTGGTGGCTGGGCGACTGGATCGCCTACGGCAACGTGCGCTTCGGCGAACGCTACTCACGCGCCGCCAAGCTGACCGGCTATGACGCGCAGTCGCTGATGAACATGGTCCACGTTGCGTCCCGCTTCGAGATCTACCGACGTCGGGAGAACCTGTCGTGGAGCCACCACGCCACCGTCGCCTCTCTCGACGTGGACGGCCAGGAGCACTGGCTCACGCGAGCGGCAGCCGAGCACATGTCCGTGGCTGACCTGCGCGTGGAGCTGCGCGGCAGACGGCGGGGGCTGAAGGCGCTCGCCGATGGCGAGCAGAGCAGCGCCCCCACGGTCGTCTGCCCCAACTGCGGGGGTGCCGTTCCCGTCACGCACTGACAGCGACGGCGCGCGGGCCCTTCTTGCGGCGGATTGCGATCACGCGGGCTTCATCGCCCGGCGCAAATGCGATCGCGCTTCGAGCCGGGCGCTCGGAGTCGGCGTTGGCCGCCTGTAGTTCCACCTCGCTCAGGACCGTCTGGATCACCCGCTTCATCTCCATCTGGGCAAAGCCGGCCGCCACGCAGCGCCTGACCCCGCCGCCGAAGGGGATCCACGTGTAGGTGCCGGCAGCGCGCTCGAGGAAGCGCTCCGGTCGGAAGCTGCGGGGCTGGGGGTAGATGTCCTCGCGCCTGTGCATCAGGTGAACGCTTGCCGCCACCAGCGTGCCGCCGGGAATGCGATAGCCGCCGAACTGCATCGGCTCGCGCAGCCTGCGCACCACCAGCGGCGCGGACGGGCACAGGCGAAGCGTCTCCTTCACCACCGCATCCGTGTAGGTGTCCTCGCCGGCGAGCGACTCCTCGCGCACCCGTGCCAGCTTGTCGGGGTGGCGCAGCAGGCGCTCGAATGCCCACGCCAGCGACGTGGCAGTGGGCCCGTCTGAGAGCAGGGTGATGATTTCGTCGCGTAGCTCGCTGTCGGTCATCGGCGTGCCGTTCGCGTCATAGGCCTGCTCGAGCATCGACAGGATGTCCCTGCCCTCGCCCTCCGTGTCCGGCAGTGCACGACGACGGTGCACCTCGGCGAGCACCGAAGCCTCCACCGGGTCCATCACCGCGCGAAAGCCCTCGCTCTTGAACACCGACCCAGCTCCAAAGGCGCTCAGCAGGGCGAGGCGGCGCGAGTCGTTCAGCCATGCGGTGAGTCGCATCAGCTGCTTGCGCAGCGGCGCCAGGCGCTCGATCTCGCCGGCTCCGAAGACGGCCCGCATCACGACCTCCATCGTGATCGCCTGCATGCGCGGCCACAGCGACAGCGGCTCCCCCATGGGCCAGCGGGCGACCTCCTCGCGCACCACGTCGGACATGATCGTGTCGTAGCCCTTGACGCGCTCGCCGTGGAAGGCGGGCAGCATGAACTTGCGGTGGGCCATGTGCGCGGGCTCGTTGAGCAGCATCATCGAGCTCGGGCCGAGCAGCGGCTCCAGCACGGGGTTCGTCTCATCCGCCCCCACGCTGAGCATCTCCGCTGGGGCCGTGAACAGGCGGCGGACGTCCTCGGGGTCGCTGAGGATGATCCACGGGCTCCGGTGGCGGATACGCAGCGTGAACACATCCCCGTAGCGCCGGCCGCAGCGTTCCATGAACGGCAGCGGGCGCAGCGTCCATCCGACGGCTTGGAGCGGCGTCGGGATCCGTGGTCCGGGCGGCAGCCCGTCATGCCCGATGTCGCTCATCCCCGTATCGAGCAAAGACCCACTGCCGCCCGTCTCACCGTCCTCGAGCATGTTCGAAGTTGCGTGAGCGGACATCACCCGACTTATAATGGCGGTCCAGTCCCGACTAGGCAAACTGCGTTCAACAATGGGCGGGGAGCCTCTCGCGACCGAGGCACCAGTGCCTTAATCGGTTCAAAGGGCCGGCCTTAAACGCCGGAGATCCGGGTTCGAGCCCCGGCTGGTGCATCAGAGGAGACTTTGACAATGGATCCAGAATGCTTACAGCCATCAATCTATTCGACTACTTGGAGGCGTCGGCCGAGCAAGGCGGAGCTGCTGAGCATTGGGCGGCGCGGACGCCCGCGCGCCCCAATCGCGACTTCGACATCAAGCTCGTGCCGCGCTCGTCTGGGTGGCAGGACGACCCTGGCGCCCTGGAGGCCCTGCGGCGTATAGAGGCTGAGCCTTGGGTCGGCGGCTTGACCCGGCGCGAGAACGGGGTCGAGCTACGGATCGACGACAGCTGGATCGAAACCGTCGGTTCCTCGCTCTACGAAGGCGACGGCGGAGACGAAAGCCTCGGTGACCTAGCGCGCGGGCAGCGCTATGCGGTGCAGTTCTGGGACGCCAACGCCACCAAGGCACTGCACGCCGGGCACCTGCGCAACCTCGCAATTGGAAACGCACTGGCCGCCGCCCTCACCCAGGCCGGCGCGCAGGTCGAGCGCCGCAGCCTGATCGCCGACGCCGGACGGAGCATGGGCGAGGCCATGGCCGGGGTCATGAAGAGCGGCCGCCACGCCCAGGCATGGCCAGACAGAAACGAGAAGAGCGATCATTTCGTCGGTTGCTGCTACGCCGAGTACGTGGCCGCGGGACGCGCCATCAACGGCAATGGCGCCGTCGAGCACCCCGAGGACTCGCTCACGCGGGAGCTCAAGATGCACCACGACGAGGCCGACGAGTTGCTGCGCCGCGTGCTCAGCGGCGATCGCCAGGCGCTCGAGCTCTGGTACAAGACCCGCGCCTGGGTCATCTCCGGCCAGCGCAAGACGCTGGCGCGCCTGGGAATCCCATTCGACAGGGTCTTCTTCGAGTCCGACTTCCTGTCCGAGATCGCCGAGCTGGGCGACTTCGGTCTGCGCGAAGGGCTGCTCGAGCGCCGCGAGGACGGCGTCGTCATGTACGCCACCGGCCGCGAGGACTTCGACGAATTCCCGCTGCTGCGCGGCGGCGATGACCTGCCCACCCAGCACATGCGCACGATGGCCTTCTGGGTGGCCGCGCCGGAGCTCGAGGGCATCACCTCGGTTCAGGTCTGTGGCACCGAGTGGGTGCCCCACGGCGTCTGCCGGCGCCAGCTGATGGCCGAGCTGATGCCCGATCGCACCGAACCGCAGCACCCCAACCACGAGATCTACCACGGCATGGTCTCGCGCCAGAAGCGCGCCCTGGCCTCCAGCGAGGAAGGGGCGCTGCTGATCGACGAGCTCACCGAGCGCCTGGAGGGACAGATCGAGCACGACGCCTACGGCCCCGAGGTGATCGCCAAGCTCGGGTCGGCCGAGCGTGTGGCCGCGACCGTGGCCCTCGGCTACTTCCTCACCCGCCCCGTCGCTCAGCACATCGACTTCGACCCCGAGAAGCTGCTCGACGAACGCGAGAGCCCCGGCTGGGTGCTCGCCCGCGCCCGCGCCCGCGCCGGTCAGGCTCCGACCTCGAGCGAGCCGCCCGTGCACGACCCCGACTATCGCTTCGCCGTCGTGCAGTCGCAGCTGCATCGCCGTCATCTGCGTCTCACCGTCGAGCGGCTCGACGCGCTGCCGCTCGCTCGCTATGTGGTTCACCTCGCCCGCTGGTACCTCGAGCGCGATCGCAGCGAGCACGTCGAGCGGGTGGTGCACACGCTGCTCGAGCGCGGCTCACGGGGTCTGGGTCTGGAGAGCTCGCCATGACCACGCTGCTCGTTGACAACTACGACTCATACACCTACAACGTCTTTCACCTGCTCGCATCCGTGTCAGGCGAGGAGCCGATCGTCATCCAGAACGACACCGTCTCGTGGGGCGCGCTGTCACGCTGGGACTTCGACGCCATCGTGATCTCCCCCGGGCCCGGCAGGCCCGAACGGTGGCATGACTTCGGAGTGTGTGCGGACATCCTGCGCTGGAGCGACACCCCCATTCTCGGGGTCTGCCTCGGACACCAAGGGCTCGGACATCTGCTCAACGGCGCCGTCTCCGCGGCCCCCAAAGCGATGCACGGGCGCATGAGCCACGTCCGCCATCTCGGCACCGGTCTCTTCGCTGACATCCCCCAGGACTTCTCCGTGGTCCGCTATCACTCGCTCGCTGTCACCCAGCCGGTCGGCCCCGACGGGATCGTGACGGCCTGGACCGAGGACGGCGTAGTGATGGGCATCGAACACACCAGCCGCCCGATCTGGGGCGTGCAGTTCCATCCCGAGTCGATCTCCACCGAGCACGGTCGCACCCTGGTGGAGAACTTCTACTCGCTCGCCCGTAGCCGCAAGCGCCCCCGTCCGCCGGGAGCAAAGCGGCTGGTCACGCCCGCCCAGCGCCCCGCCGCGCCGAGCCAGAGCGAGCCCTCGAGGCTGCAGCTGCACGTTCGCTGCATCGAGGGGGAGCCGGTCACCGAGCCCGTATTCGAAGCGCTGTTCGCCGACGCCGACTACGCCTTTTGGCTCGACAGCGTCGACCCACCCACGCGCCTCGCTCAATGCTCATACATGGGCACCACCGCCGGGACTGAGCGCGGCGTCCTCGAGTACGACGTCGACGAGGGAGCCGTCACCATCCGGCGCGGCGAGTCCACGGCTGTGGAGCACGGGTCGATCTTCGAGATCCTCGACCGCGAGCTCGCGCGCAACGCGATCACACCCCCCGAGGAGATCGCACGCGGGCTGATCGGCGGCTACGTAGGCTACCTCGGCTATGAGTGCAAGGCCGACTGCGGCTCGCGCAACGTGCACAGCTCCGATCTTCCCGACGCTGTGCTGATGCTGGCCAACCGGGTCATAGCCGTCGACCACGTCGCCAAGCGCACACACGTGCTCGCCGTCGGCGCGGCTGAGGATCCAGACGCCCAGCACTGGCTGGAGGAGGCCGAGACAGTCGTCCGCGAAACGATCGCCGCCGGAGCCAAGGCGATCTCCGAGCCCGTCCTCGAGGATCGCCTCGAGGAGACGCACCCCGTGCTGTTCAACTGCGGCCGGGGCCGGCGCCAGTACCTCGCCGACATCGCTCGCTGCCAGGCCGCGCTCGCGGCCGGCGAGTCCTACGAGGTCTGCCTCACCGATCAGATCTCCACCGCCGAGAGCCCCGACCCGTTTCACCTCTATCGCCTGCTGCGGCGCTCGAACCCGGCCCCCTTCGCCGCCTACCTCAAGCTCGGTGGGATCGCCGTCGTCAGCTCCTCCCCCGAGCGCTTCCTGTCGGTCGACCGCGAGCGTCGCGTGCAGGCGCGGCCGATCAAGGGCACGGCCCCACGCGCGCAGGACCCGGCCGCTGACGAGGCCATTCGCCAGGAGCTGCTGCACGACGAGAAGACCTTTGCCGAGCACCTCATGATCGTCGATCTGCTGCGCAACGACCTCGGCCGAGTGTGCGAGGTCGACAGCGTCGCCGTCCCCGAGTTCATGGCCGGCGAGCGCTACCGGACCGTGCACCAGCTCACCTCCACCATCGTCGGCGTGCTGGCCGAGAACCGCAGCGCCGTGGACTGCGTGCGCGCCTGCTTTCCCGGTGGCTCGATGACCGGGGCCCCCAAGCTCCGCACGATGGAGATCATCGACGACATCGAGCGCGAGGCCCGCGGCGTCTACTCGGGCGGCGTCGGCTACTTCGGCCTCAATGGGAGCGTCGATCTGTCGATCGTCATCCGCACGATCGTGCTGCGGCCCGGGCGCACGACGATCGGCGCCGGAGGGGCGATCGTGATGCAATCCGACCCCGAGGAGGAGTTCAACGAGATCCTGCTCAAGGCGCGCGCGCCCATGGCCGCCATCGCCCAGGCCGTCACCGGCAGCCAGAGCGCCGACGCCTGGACCGTCGAGGTCGAGCCCTCCTCGGCGATGAGCTCCGCCTCATGAGCGAGACAGCGCACAGCCCCGCCGCGCAGAGCGCGTCCTCGAGCTCGTCCGAGCCACAGTGGCGGCTGCGCCAGGCGCGCAGCACCGACGCCGCTGTGGTCGCAAGCGCCGTGCGCGATCTGCTGCTCGAGCTGGGGGGTACCCCTTCAGCGTTGAGTGCGATGACCGACGCGGCAAGCGCCCTGATCGACGACGCCACCGCCGGGGTCGTGCTCCTCGCCGAGACCCGCGCGGAGATGGTCGGCGTGCTGGCCGTGAGCTGGCAGCTGGCCATCCACGTGCCCGGGCGATACGCCCTCATCCAGGACCTGTGGGTGCACCCCGACTGGCGCGACCGCGCCGTCGGCAGCGGGCTGCTCGCCAGGTTGTTCGAGCTCGCCGCCGACAGCGGGCTGCAGCGCGTGGAGGTGGGGCTGCCGCGCGAGAGCTTCATGCGCTTCGCGGCCACCGAGGCCTTCTACCTGCGCAACGGCTTCCAGGCCAACGGGCCACGGATGCGCAAGGCGCTTGCATGAGCGGTCTCGAGCCGTTTCGCCGGCGCCTGGACGAGCTCGACGAGGAGATCGTGCGCCTGCTCGGCGAGCGCTTCCAGATCTGTCGCGAAGTCGCCGAGCACAAGCGTGAGCACGGCATTGCCATGATGCAACCCGGTCGGGTACAGGAGGTGCGCGAGCGCTACCTCTCCCGCGGCGCCGAACGTGAGCTGCCCGCAGACTTCACAGCTGAGCTGTTCGACCTGCTGATCGGCGCCACCTGCAAGATGGAGGATGAGCTGATCGATGCCCCCACACCAACCACCGGGGAGGCCACATGACCGAGGAGCCGACGTTCATCACGCTCGGGCCCACCGGCACCTGCCACGAGAACGCACTGAAGCACTACCTCGAGTTCCAGGGCGTCGAGGCAGCCAAGATCGACCTCGTCGAAGACCTGCTCGGGGCGATCGGACGCGTGCGCGAGGAGCCCAACACGTTCCTCGTGCAGTGCAGCGCTCACGTGCAGGTCCACCTCGTGACCGAGCGCTACCACGAGGAGGTGTTCGTCGTCGACAGCTTCCTCTATCCCACCAAGGAGCTCTCCCTGCTGCTGCGTAGAGACCGCAGCGAGCACCGGAGCCTCGGGATCGTCTCCGCCACCCGTGGATATCTCGACCTCGACCGCTTCGAGACGATCATCGACGAGCCGTCCAAGCCCGTGGTTGCCCAGCACCTGCTGGAAGGTCGCTATGACGCCGGCCTCACGCACCTGCACCACGCCGCCGAACACCCGGACGTGCTGCGCGTCGAGGAGGTCTACGGCGCGGTCGACACCACCTGGGTCGTCTACGGCCCACGCAAGCGCTTCCGCGGCGATGTCATCGGCCGGAAGGCTTCCTGGCTGTTCACCGGCGAGCCCGACCCCGAGCTGCAGAGCGTCTGACAGGGACGCCTTCTAGGCTGGGCTGAATGCCGGCTCCAGCCCAGCACGCGCAAGCACTGTTCGACCCCGCGGCGTACAAGAGCTTTCGCTTCGTCTCTCGCGAGCTCGATGCCAGCGGTCGGGTCACGCTGCGCTACGCCCTCGACGAGGAGATCGCCTTCGTCGAGGAGTTCGACCTTCCGCTCACCGGTGAGCTCACCGAGTCCGCTCGCGAGCGCGTCGAGGGACTGCTCTCACTGCTTCACTGGGTGGCCGGCGTCAGCTACTTCAAGACCGCTCTCCCGGCAGAGGTGATCTGCGAGGGCGATACGCCAACTCCGGCAGCCGCGGCACTGCTCGAGGCGCTCTACTCCGAGGGCCTGGGCGAGCTGGCCTTCACCAACGCGCTACCCGCCCTGCCGCGAGCGAGCTTTCCCCGTCAGCCCACTCCCGGGCGCAACGCCACGACTACCCGCGAGCCGCGACGCGTGCTCGTGCCGGTGGGCGGCGGCAAGGACTCGGTCGTGGCGCTCGAGATCGCCCGCCGCGCTGGGCTCGAGGTGAGCCTGTTCTCGGTCGGCGACGCCCCGCCGATCGCCCGCACGGCCGCCGTCGCAGGGCTGCCCCGCCTGATCGTCACGCGCCGCCTCGACCCGGGACTCGCCGCCCTCAATCGCGCCGGCGCTCTCAACGGTCACGTTCCCATCACCGCGATCGTCTCCTGTGTCGCGCTGCTCACAGCGGCCCTGCACGACTTCGACGCCGTGGCCATGGCCAACGAGCGCTCCGCCTCCGCCGGCAACGTCAGCTGGCAGGGCATCGAGGTCAACCACCAGTTCAGCAAGGGCCTGCGCGCCGAGCGGCTGCTGACGGCCGCGCTCGCCGAGCTCGACGCGGAGGTGAGCTGCTTCTCGATCCTGCGCCCCGCCTCCGAGCTGGCGATCGCGCGTGCCTTCGCTCGCCTCGAGCCCTACCACGGCGCCTTCACGAGCTGCAACAAGATCTTCCGCCTGGACCCCGCGCTGCGGGCGGCGTCGTGGTGTCGCGATTGCCCGAAGTGCCGGTTCGTGTACCTCGCGCTCGCGCCCTTCAGCGCGCCCGAGCACCTGCGTGCGGTGTTCGGCGCCGACCTGCTCGCCGACGAGCGCCAGTTCGAGGGCTTCGCGCTGCTGACGGCCACCGGCGGACCGAAGCCGTTCGAGTGCGTTGGCGAGGAGCAGGAGAGCCTCGCCGCGATTCGCCTGCTCGGCGAGGACCCGCGCTGGCGCGAGCACGTCGTCGTGCGCCGGCTCCTCGCCGAGGTCCTGCCCCAGCACCCGCCGAGCGCCGGGGATCCGGCGGGGGTGCTCGCGCTGAGCGACGATCACGACGTTCCCG
>DATARM010000136.1:0-12555 GCA_036264155.1 Solirubrobacteraceae bacterium | reverse complement strand
CGAAGTCGACGCCCGCCGGCAACGTGCCGTACTCGAGGCCGCCGTCGCCCGCGAGCCGCGACGCGCAGAACGCGTCGGCGACCGCGGCGGGCGCATGGCGCAGCAGCAGCGAGCCCTGCAGGCACAGCGCCATCGATTCGACCACGCGGCGGGCGCGGCTCTCGAGCGTGGCCGGATCGGAGAACTGCCGCTTGAGCTTTGCCACGGCGCCGTCGAGACGGGCGTCGGCGCCATGGGCCTGTTCGACCTCGGCCACGAACACCTCGAGCGAGCGGGGCGAGCGCGTGAGGGCGCGGAGCACGTCGAGGCTCATGACGTTGCCCGAGCCCTCCCAGATCGAGGCCAGCGGGGCCTCGCGATACAGGCGCGGCATACCCGACTCCTCCACGTAGCCGACGCCGCCAAAGCACTCGAGCGACTCGAAGGCGTGGTTGGGGGCGCGCTTGCAGGTCCAGTACTTCCCAACGGCCGTGGCCAGGCGCTTGAACAGCTGGGCATCGCTCGAGTCCTCGCCGTTCTGGGCGTCGAGGTGGGCCTCGTCGTAGGCGCGCGCCAGGCGCATGGCCAGGGCGGTGGTCGCCTCGGACTCGACGCACAGGTCTGCGAGCACGTTGCGCATCAGCGGCTGGTCGCTCAGGGTCTTGCCGAAGGCTGCGCGGTGGGCGGTGTGCCAGGTGGCGGCGACCACGCCGGCGCGCATTCCGGCTGCGCTTCCGATCACGCAGTCCAGGCGCGTGTGGCCGACCATCTCGATGATCGTGGGCACTCCGCGTCCGGGCTCGCCGACCATCCGCGCCCAGGCGCCGTGGAGCTCGATCTCGGAGGAGGCGTTGGAGTGGTTGCCGAGCTTGTCCTTCAGGCGCTGGATGTGAAAGGCGTTGCGGCTCCCGTCGGGGAGGATGCGCGGAAGCAGGAAGCAGGAGAGCCCGTCGTCGGTCTGGGCCAGCACGAGGAAGATGTCGGACATGGGCGCCGAGCAGAACCACTTGTGCCCAACGATCTCGTACTCCGCACCGGCGCCCCCGCCGTTCAGCGGCGTGGCGACGGTGGTGTTGGCGCGCACGTCTGAGCCGCCTTGCTTCTCTGTCATTGCCATGCCGGCGATCGCTGAGCCCTTCTCCGAAGCAGGGATCGAGCGCGGGTCGTAGCTGGTGGCTGTGATCAGTGGCTCCCACTCTGCCGCCAGCTCGGGCTGTGCGCGCAGTGCCGGCACGACGGCGAAGGTCATGGTGATCGGGCAGGCGAACCCCGCCTCGGCCTGCATGGCGGTCATGTACATGGCCGCGCGCGCCGTGTGGGCGTATGGCTCCTCGCTCGTCCACGGCAGGGAGTGCAGCTCGTGTTCTACGCCGAGCGTCATCAGTTTGTGCCATGCCGGATGGAACTCGACCTCGTCGATGCGATTTCCATACCTGTCGTGCGTGCGCAGGATCGGCTTGTTCTCGTTGGCCAGGCGCCCCCACGACTGCTGTGGATCGCCGCCGACGACGCGTCCGAGCGCAGATGCGCGCTCGCTCACCCAGTCGGCTCCCTCGCGCTCGACGGCCTCCACGAGCGCCAGGTTGCTGGAGTAGACGTCCAGTCCCTCCAGCGGCGGGGGTTGGTTGAAGACCGTGTGCGTCTGCCACGGCACATCCCCACGCGTTGCTCCTGACAGCGTGCTGGCCATCGTTTGACAGTCAAGCAGAGATTGCACGCTCGCGGGGGACGGTGGGTGTAGCTTGTCCGCCATGGAGTCGATGCGCTTCAGGGGCAAGGCGCTGCTCATCCTGGCGGGACTGCTCGTCTGTGTGTGGGGCGTGGGCGCCGCCCGCGGCGAAGGTCCTGCAACGGATCTGGTGCCCGTGGCGCCACCGGCCCTCACATACGTGACGGGAACGGCGCGCTCGCTGCCTGCGGTATGGGTCGCCCAGGCGGACGGGAGCAGTCCCGTCCGCCTGGGTCCCGGACTCGACCCGGTGATCTCCCCCAATGGCCAGGCTGTCGCCGCCGGCCTCTTCGGGACCACGGCCAACTCTGAACAGGGACCGGCACTGGGCATCTATGCGACGGGGGAAACGGGCAAGCTCCTCGGTGAGTACCTCAGCCTCGCCGCTGTGACGGTCACCCCGCTCGTGTGGTCACCGGACTCGCGTTACCTGGCCGTGGCCGTGCAGTCGACTGCTGTCAGGAATGCCGGCGCACGGTCGGGCCTGGCTGTGATCGACACGACGAGTGGCACCGTCACAACGATCGCCCACGGGCAGATCTATGGCGCGAGCTTCGCCCCCGGCACGAGCGATCGGCTCGTGTTCGCTCGCGCCCCCTCGTTGCTGCTCTCGGCGCCGACCGACCTCTACACGAGCATGCCCGACGGCTCGGGCCTGAAGCAGCTCACCCACGATGGGCGCAGCCTGTATCCGACATGGGGAGCCCGCTCCATCGCCTACGACCGCGAGCGTCCCCGCAGGAACGACGCGTCGGTCTTCCAGATCTGGATCACCCCGACCAATGGCGGTCGATCCCACCGCCTCACCGACCTGCCCGCCCGGCCTCTCGTCTCGGGCCTGGTGCCGCTGGCCTTCTCGGAAGACGGTTCGCGGCTGCTCGCCCAGTACAAGGGTCAGGACACGAGCGAAGCGTGGACTGTGCGTGTCCCCTCGGGGCGCGCACGTCGGATCACGGTCCACGGTCAGCCCGTGCAGGCGGCCGGGCTCTCGCGCGACGGGAGCACGGTGCTCGTGAACGAAAAGGGCTTCGAGGGCCCTCCCTCGGAAGGTCGCGTGGCGGCGATCCCCTTCGCCGGCGGCAGGCCGCGAGTGCTCGTCGCCCACGGTTCCCAGGCCGGCTGGAATCGCTGAAAAGCCGCTCCGGCGCGTTTGGATAGCATCGGCGGCCCCCCCAACCAGAGACCCCGAGGACCCGCTTATGGCCAAGATCAAGGTACAGAACCCCGTTGTGGAGCTCGATGGCGATGAGATGACACGGATCATCTGGTCGTTCATCAAGGAGCAGCTGATCCTCCCCTATCTGGACGTGGATCTGCGCTACTACGACCTCGGGATCGAGAAGCGGGATGAGACGGACGACGAGATAACGGTCGAAGCTGCGGAGGCGATCAAGCGGTATGGAGTGGGGGTGAAGTGCGCGACGATCACTCCTGACGAGGCACGTGTGCAGGAGTTCGGGCTGAGGGAGATGTACCGCTCTCCCAACGGCACCATCCGCAACATCCTCGGCGGGGTCGTCTTCCGTGAGCCCATTGTCATCTCGAACGTCCCGCGGCTCGTGCCCGGATGGACAAAGCCGATCGTGATCGGCCGCCATGCCTTTGGCGATCAGTACCGGGCCACCGATCTGGTGGCGCCCGGCCCAGGCAAGCTGACGCTCACCTATACCCCCAGCGATGGGACCGATCCGATCGAGCTCGACGTCTATGACTTCCCGAGTGCCGGCGTCGCGATGGCGATGTACAACCTCGACGACTCCATCCGCGATTTCGCCCGCGCGTCCATGCGCTACGGGCTGGAGCGCAACTATCCGGTGTACCTCTCGACCAAGAACACGATCATGAAGCGCTACGACGGACGCTTCAAAGACATCTTCGAAGAGGTCTACGAGTCCGAGTTCAAGAGCGACTTCGAGGCGGCGGGCATCACTTACGAACACCGCCTGATCGACGACATGGTCGCGGCCTGCATGAAGTGGGAAGGCGGCTATGTGTGGGCGTGCAAGAACTACGACGGCGACGTCCAGTCGGACACCGTTGCCCAGGGCTTCGGCTCGCTGGGCCTCATGACCAGCGTGCTGACGACAGCCGACGGCAAGACGGTTGAGGCCGAGGCGGCGCACGGCACGGTCACACGTCACTACCGCGCCCATCAGCAGGGCAAGCCCACCTCGACCAACCCGATTGCCTCGATCTTCGCCTGGACGCGCGGCCTCGCTGCGCGCGGACGGATGGATGGAACGCCGGAGGTGAGCGCCTTTGCCGAGACGCTGGAGCGCGTATGTGTGGAGACAGTGGAAGCCGGGAAGATGACGAAGGACCTCGCGCTGCTCGTGGGCGCCGATCAGCCTTGGCAGACCACGCAGGAGTTCCTCGCGTCGATCGATGAGAACCTCCAGGCGGCCGTCGCCCGAGTGCAGCAACTGAACTGAACCGAATCTCAATGCAGAGCTACCAGGAGATGAATTCGTGAGCAATCCCGTACGTGTGACCGTCACCGGCGCAGCCGGCCAGATCGGCTACAGCCTCGTCTTTCGCATCGCCAGCGGACAGCTGCTCGGCCGTGAGCAGCCGGTGGACCTGCGTCTGCTGGAGATCCCGCAGGCGATGGGCGCGCTGGAGGGTGTGGCGATGGAGTTGATCGACTGCGCCTTCCCGCTGCTCGAGGGCCTCGACCTCCACGACAATCCGGCCGACGCCTTCGATGGCACGAGCGTGGCTCTGCTCGTGGGCTCGCGTCCACGCACCAAGGGCATGGAGCGCGCAGAGCTGCTCAGCGCCAACGGCGAGATCTTCACCGTTCAGGGCAAGGCGCTGAACTCGGTGGCCGCCGAGGACATCAAGGTGCTGGTGGTGGGCAACCCGGCCAACACGAACTGCCTGATCGCGATGAACAACGCGCCTGACATTCCCAACGAGCGCTTCACCTCGATGATGCGCCTGGACCACAATCGCGCGATCGCCCAGCTCGCCAACAAGCTCGACGTACCGGTCACCCAGGTCACCGAGATGGGCGTATGGGGCAACCATTCCCCCACGATGTACCCCGACCTGTTCCACGCCAAAGTGGACGGTCACATCGCTGCCGGCGTCGTCGACGACCAGGCCTGGCTGGAAAACGACTTCCTGCCCAACGTTGGCAAACGCGGCGCTGCCATCATCGAGGCCCGTGGCGCCTCCTCAGCCGCCTCGGCCGCGAGCGCTGCAATCGACCACATGAGCGACTGGGTGACGGGCACGGACGGAGAATGGGTCTCGATGGGTGTCCCCTCCGATGGCTCCTACGGCATCCCCGAGGGCCTGATCAGCGGCTTCCCGTGCACCTGCTCGGGTGGCGAGTACGAGATCGTCCAGGGCATCGACCTCGACGAGTTCTCCCGCGCGAAGATCGACGCCTCGGTAGCCGAGCTGACAAGCGAGCGCGACATGGTCAAAGAGCAGGGCCTGATCTAAGGATCAGGAACCACCGCGCAGGCTCCGCGCCTGTCACTAAACCGCCTCGGGGTTTCTGTCAGGCGCGGAGCAAGCGCCAGCAGCACGCAAAGGGCAGCCAGCCAGCACATAAAAGAGGGGCGCAGTTATGACAACCGCGCCCCTCTTTTCTTGAATATTCCTCCGGCCTACTTGGCAGAAACTCCCTCCAACGCCTATACCGAGGGGAGCCCGACGGATCGTCGTTCCTGGAAAGGACGTACCCCTACGGGGCACAGGCAGTTCGCTCGGTGCTTAGCACACGAGTCGGCCGAGGACGCGTCCAGGGTCGAGGAGACTAGGACTTAGGACTTGGGGTGCCAGCCGCGGCCTTGCTTTTGTACCTTGCTTTCCTGCTCGAGGCCGGGAAGCACGCGGTAGAGGTAGTTCTGCTTGATGCCCATCTTGGCTGCCAGCTCGGGGATTGTGATGCCGGGCTGACCCTGCACGAACGAGAGGGCCTCGGCGGCCCTGGTACCGCTGCCTTTGCGGCGGCCGGCACGACGTTTGGCGGGGCGGCCTGCTTTTTTGGCGGCTTTGGGGGCGGTGGCTGTTGCTGTCGCGCTCGCACGGTTGACCGATCCGCGCGGACGTCCGGGTCCACGACGGCGGGTGGTGGGAGCGGCGGTTGCGGAAGCGCTCGAGCCGCCAACTCCTGCGAGTGCCGATGCGGCGGCCTCGAGGCGGGTGTACTCGTCCACGAGCGGCTTCAGCTCTTTGAGCCTGTCGGTGATCTCGCGGCGCTTCTCGTCAAGAAAGTCAGTCACGGTTTGAGTCCTCTTCACTAGTTTCTACGAGTTTGATGTCACTTGACCTTACACTAGTTCCCTTTGTCTCCTCGTTCCATGTGGTCGCGTAGCCGTTCGAGTGTGCGCTTTGCCTCCCGTTCGGGCATACCGCCGACGAGCGCTCTACTGACTATCGCCCCGAGGGGCCCGAGCGGCGGGCGGAATTCGTTGCGATAGTCGAACCTCGTTCCGCCTTCCTCTGCGGTCAGGGCATATTCGCTGCGAGCGTGCGAGCGGGCGGGTCCGCGCCCCTCCCATACGGCGAGCTTCTCGGGACGGCAGTCCACGAGCTCCCAGTGAACGTCGAGGCTCACGCCGCGCATGTGGATCTGCTGCTCCATCTTGTATCCGACTTTTGGAGCGCCGTCGTCGGCTGCAATGAGCTTGCGGTGAATCGTCACCCACTCCTTCAGGCAGTTGGGATCCATGACCATGTTCCACACAGCTGCGGGCGGGGCGGGGATGTGGGTTGAGGCGGTGACGAGGCTCATGTGTTGCGAGGGCCGGGCTCGGCGAGGCGCTGGAACGGTAGCCGGTGGTTGCCTGGCGGGGAGGGCGCACCCATCAGCGCGCTGCCAGTCGCTCGTACTGTTCCCACTCCGCCAGGGCGTGTTCTACGGCGGAGTCGAAGGAATGTAGCCGTACGCCGAGCAGCTCGGCCGCGTTGTCGTCGGCGGGCAGCAGGTCGCCCTGCAGTCCCTCCATCAGCGGCACCACCAGCTCGGGGCTCTCGCCGGCGACGGCGGCGGCGACGCGTGCCGCGATCGAGGTGAGGTTCACTCGCAGGCGGACGGATGGCCGGCCGATGAGCATCGAGTCGGCGATTCGTGTGAGCAGTTCGCCATAGGTGAGTAAGTCGGGGCCGCCGATCTCGAGCCGACCGGTGAAGGATGTCCGTGCGGCGGCGAGCAGCATCTCGATCACGTCGCGCTCATCGATGGGCTGTGTCTTGAAGCGTTGCCATGCGGGCATGGCGAGCACGGGCAGCCGCTCGAGGAGGCGCACGAGCAGTCGAAATGAACGCGAGCGTGCCCCGATCACGATTGAGGCGCGCAGGGCGAGCGAGTGCTCGACTGCTTCGAGCAGGATCTGCTCGACCTCCTTGCGGCTTGCGAGGTGACGGGATACGGGCGCGGTCCCTCTCCCTGCGTGGGGGCTCCAGCGTGGGACCAGCCCACCGAGGTACACGATTCGGTGTACTCCTGCCTCGACGGCGGCGTCTGCGAAGTTCTGGGCTGCGATTCGCTCGCGCTCGGCGAACGGCGTGGAGGATGACGCTGCCTCCATCGAGTGGATCAGGTAATAGGCGATGTTCACTTCGTCGAGCGCCTCTCGGAGCCCTGCTCCGCTGAGCGCGTCGCCGCGCAGCATCTGTGCGGTGCTCCATGCGGACGGGGGCGCTGTGCGGGCGAGGGCGGCGCGGATGCGCGCCTCGTCGCGGCCGAAGGCGCGCACGTAGTGACCTTCGGCGCACAGTCGTGGTATGAGCAGCGAGCCCACGAAGCCGCTGGCGCCGGTGACGAGGACTCGCATTGCCTAGATGATGACGCGAGAATGGTGGCGCCCGCGGAAACGCCGGAAAGTGCGGGAGATGTGGAGGGATTGTCACAGCCACGTGACAGCTCTCCAGCTATTTCCGGCTAGAAAAACCTTTTGTCTGCGATTTGCGGGGTGGGCCCTCCGGGTGCCTTGAGCGCGGTGCGCGATGCTGCTTTGATCGCTCTCGTTCAGGACGTCGATACTCGATTGGGGGCAAGCGAAGGTGCAAGGGACGCAAGGTGCTCGAGCGGTGAAGCGCTCGACCAAGAAGGTCAGCTGCGAGCAGTGCTACTTCAGGGTCAACCTCCTGTGTGCGCTTGAGCTGTCCGAGCCCTGCACGACCTTCCGCCCCCACGAGGCACAGCTGAGACCGCCGCAGCAGATGCGCTTCGTCTTTCGCCAGGAGCGTCGCACGCGCGCAGCGTGGGCGTTTCCCTCTGCTCAGGAGCAGGCCGCTCTCCACGCCTAGATGGTTGCTAGCCCGCATTGTTTGGCGCCCTGCAGGGTATATTGAGCCAGACCAGCAAGCTTTCGGCAGAGGCGGTGCAACGATGGCAGCAAAAGACAGACTGAGCAAGGCTGAAGAAGCGGCCAAGGCGGCTCAGAAGAACCCTTATCTGCAGCGTTTGATCGAGGACGACGAGCTGCGTTCGAGCTTGCTCGCGGCCTACGGCGCGGCACGCAACGCCTATGGGCGCATGAGCAATGGCAAGCCGCCCGCCAAGGCGCTGATGGAGGATCGCAAGCTCCAGAACGAACTGAAGAACGCTGCGGGCGCGTTGAGGGATGCTTCCAGCTCGCTGCGCGAGCCCCCCAAGCGCGCTCGTCGCAAAGGCGGGATTGGACGTACGCTGCTGCTGGTCACCGTGGGTGGAGTGGCAGCAATGGCGCTGAGCGAGGGTCTGCGCTCGAAGGTGCTCGACCTCCTGTTCGGCGCCGAGGAGGAGTTCGACTACAGCTCTACCACTGCGCCGGCCACGCCTGCCCCTGAGCCGGTGGCCGGCAGCTGAGGGGCTGTCAGTCGCCTCGGGGAGACGAATCCAGATGGGCGCAGTAGACCTCACCAGCGAGGAGTCCTCGCGTGCCGCGGAGCGCGCCGAGGGCTCCACGCCGGGCGGTCCCACCCGCTCGCTGTCCGGCGAGAAGGCCAAGCGCATAGTCGATGCGATGCGCTCGAGTGTGGCGCAGCGCGGCACAGCCGGCTCGACCTTCGACCACGTCTCGCGCGAGGCAGGCGTGTCTCGGGGGCTGCTGCACTACTACTTCGGCACCAAGGAGCAGCTGCTGGTGGAGGCCGTGCGCCGGGACTGCGAGCTGCGTCTCGAGCGTCTCGAGCGCCAGCTCTCGACGGCGACGACGGCCGAGGACTTCATCAACTTGATGGCGCAGACGTTGCAGGAGACCGTCCACGAGGACCCGGACTTCGTCACGCTGATCTTCGAGCTGTTCACCCTCGCCCGCCGCAACGCCGACATTGCAGCCGAGTACGGGGGGCTGATGCGCCGGACGCGCGAGGCCGTGGCGGGGATGCTCGACGTGGCTCAAAGGGAAGGGGTTCTGCGCCTTCACGCCGATCCTGAAGCGGTCGCCGAGATCCTGTTCTCGCTCGGTGACGGCTTTGCCTTGCGCATGCTCAGCGAGCCTGAGCGCGACTTCACGGCCACCATCGTGGCGGGCATCACCTGCGCGCAGGCGCTCCTGACCGACTGACTCAGGGCTCTGCCCGACGACGGGCGCTCCTATAATCGGCCGTCGATGCCGATCTACGAGTACAGGCGCCCCGACGGCAGCACCTTCGAAGTGCAGCAGTCCTTCAGCGAAGACGCGCTCACGGTCGACCCCGACACGGGCGTGCCCGTCCAGCGCGTTCTGCACGCTCCGGCTGTCCACTTCAAGGGCAAAGGCTTCTACAACACCGACTACGGCACCCGCAATCGCCAGCGCGAGACAGCTGCTGCCGCGGCCGACAAGTCCTCCTCCTCGTCTGAGAAGCCCTCGTCTGAGAAGTCGTCCTCTGACGCGCCATCTTCGTCGTCCTCGTCCGAGGGCAAGGGCAAGAGCGATACGAGCAAGGACTCGAAAGCCAAGTCCAGCGAGTCCAAACCGGTGCCTGCCAAGAGCTGAGGCTCACCGAGGGGTTCTGGCTATCCGCTCAGGAAGCGCGCGACGGCGGCGTGCCTTTCAGATTCAGACACTGTGAGTCCCTGCTCGCCGTCGGGGAGGGTGAGGGCTCCAGAGGGCTTGAGGATGTGCGTGGGCGGTGTGCCACCGACGGCCAAGCCGCCGAACAGGGAGAGCAGCGTCTCGCCGCTCATGTCCGAGATGATCGCCGGCGGTGTGTTCCAGGCGATCAGCGGCAGGCGAAAGAAGCTCGAGGGTGAGAGCAGTCGGCTCTTCATCGAGTTGAACAGCACCTGCTGGTGTTCCTCGCGCTGAAGGTCTGTCTCGTTGGGAGCACAGAGGTTCTCGCGGGTGCGTGCGATCGCCAGGGCCTGCTTGCCGTCGATGTGGTGGGTGCCCGCCGGTAGGCGCAGTGTGAAGCCTCCGCGGATGAAGCCTCCGTCCAGTCGCGAGATGATGCAGCCGCCGGTGTAGTCCACACCGCCCATCGCGTCGATCAGCTGGGGGAAGTTTTCGAAGTTCACTTCGACCACGTGGTTAATGGGAACTCCCAGCCAGTGCTTGATCACTGACACCGACTCGGCCGGGCCGCCGTAGGCGTGGGCGGCGTTGACCTTCTGCAGGCCGTGGCCGGGGATTTCCACGACGGTGTCGCGCGGGATGGACAGTCGTGCCGAGTGCCCGCCGCCGGTGCGGATCAGCATGATCGTGTCCGAGCGTCCGAACCCAGTCGTTTCAGCGTTTGGTTCCTTGCTGTTCTTCTGGCGGCGGTCTGAGCCGAGCACGAGGATGTTGTTGGCCGAGGTCAGCGGGTTGCCGGCCGGGTCGAGTACGCTCGCCACGTTCCCCGGAAGAGGGGTGCGGTTGAAATGCGAGCTGATCAGGAACAGGATCAGCGCCAGCGCGAGCCAGCCGACGATCAGCAGCAGCAGGGCAAGCAGCGCGCGCTTGGGGGTCGCCCAGCGGCGCCAGCCGCTCGCGCCGTGCAGCCCGCGGACACGCTTGCGGCTCACCAAGGGGACCATGCCCCTGCCACCGATGGGCGCTCGTGGGTCACGCTTGTTCGGTCCGCTTCGGGATCCCCCGAGATCATCGTCTTTGTCGCCGAGCAGGCGGCGCCGGGCGCGGTAGCGCGTGTACTGCGGGGGCTCGTCGCGGTCGGCGGGCATCGAGGGACACTATTCGCGGGACATCGAAGGGACCCTATATTTGCGAGATGACTCGCACCGAGGCGCCGGTTGGGCGGCTGCTGGTATGCCCCACCCCGATCGGAAACCTCGAGGACGTGACGCTGCGTGTGCTTCAAGCGCTGGCCGCGGCCGACGTGGTGGCTTGTGAGGACACGCGCCACACGCGCGTTCTGCTCGAGCGTTACGCCATATCGGCTCACCTGGTCAGCTTCCACGAGCACAACGAACGCGCGCGCGCCGCCGATCTGGTCAAGCGGATCGCTGCGGGGGAGGTGGTGGCCCTGGTCTCCGACGCGGGTATGCCGCTGGTCTCCGACCCGGGCCATGAGCTCGTGAGGGCCTGCCTGGAGGTTGGACTGGAAGTGGAGGTGCTGCCGGGGCCGAGCGCTGTCATGACCGCGCTCGTCGCCTCGGGGCTGCCCGCTGAGCGCTGGCGCTTCGTGGGTTTCCTGCCGCGCACTCGTGGTGAGCTCGAGCGGATGTTGGGCGAGACTCCCGAGACGCTCGTCGCGTTCGAGTCTCCTCGTCGCCTGGCGGCCACGCTCGCGCTGCTGGCTGAGCGGGATCCCACTCGGCCCGTGGCCATCTGCCGTGAGCTGACGAAGCTCCACGAGGAGGTTCGCCGCGGGAGTGCAGCAGAGCTCGCAGCGGCTTACCGCGAGACGCAGCCGCGCGGCGAGATGGTGCTGGTGTGCGGCGCCGCGCCCGCCGGCCAGGTCGATCGAGGGCAGGCGCTGGAGGCGCTCCGTGAGCTGATTGCCGCCGGCGCCAAGACGCGGCCGGCGGCGGCGGCTGTGGCGAAGCTGACCGGATTGGGGGCGAACGAGCTGTACAGGGAGCTCCTGAGCGAGGAGACACGCGCGGGCACTCCCCCGCTAGCGTGAGAGTCGCCCCATGTCCTTCTACGTCACCACTCCCATCTACTACGTGAACGCGGCGCCGCACCTGGGCCACGCCTACACGACGATCGGCGCGGACGTGATGGCGCGCCACCACCGCCAGCGCGGCGAGGAGGTGTTCTTCCTCACGGGCACAGACGAGCACGGCGAGCCGGTGGCCGATGCGGCCCACGCGCTGGGCATCGAGCCGCAGGAGCTGGCCGACCGCAACGCGGAGCGCTTCAAGGCGCTGGCGCCGCAGCTGAACGCCAGCAACGACTTCTTCATTCGCACGACCGACCCGCAGCACATGGCAAAGGTGCAGGAGATTCTCTCTCGCGTGCGCGACAACGGCTACGTCTACGAAGGCACCTACGATGGCTGGTACTGCCCGCGCTGCGCCGACTTCAAGGCCGACAACGAAATCGACGAGGGCAACCGCTGCCCGATCCACCACATCGAGCTGACGCGCGAGCAGGAGGACAGCTACTTCTTCGCGCTGTCGGCCTTCCAGGAGCGCTTGGAGGCGCTGTATCGCGAGCGCGAGGACTTCGTCCTGCCACGGACGCGCTTCAACGAGGCGATCTCGTTCATCCGCTCGGGCCTTCGCGACGTGCCGCTGACGCGCCACAAGCTGACCTGGGGCGTCCCGGTGCCGTGGGATCGCGAGCACGTCTTCTACGTCTGGTTCGACGCGCTGCTGAACTACTACAGCGCGCTGTCCTACGCGCCGGCGCCGGCGGCGCTCGACCCCGACGCGGCGGCCGACCTGACGGCCACGTTCTGGCCAGCCGACTATCACCTGATCGGCAAGGACATCCTGCGCTTTCACGCCGTCTACTGGCCGGCGCTGCTGATGG
>DATARM010000134.1:0-7546 GCA_036264155.1 Solirubrobacteraceae bacterium | reverse complement strand
CGCGGCCATGAGATCGCCAACGTCATCCACACGACCGCCTTGCCGGTCGTGTGGATGACGTTGGCGATCTCATGGCCGCGCTGCAGCGACACGCCGGGGATGAAGCGCGCCAACGTGCGGGCGACGTGCTCGAAGGTGTTGTGGTCGTCGTTGCGCACGATCACACGCCACGAGCCGCCGAGCCCGCCGCCGGGAGGCCCGGTGCGGGGCTTCTCCACCGTTTGGCTCACGCCCCCGCAGGATAGAGGCCGCGGCGCAACCGTACAATTGCTCGTATGAGCGGCGATCAGCCCCCCAGGCTGCCGGAGCGCGACCTGCCCTGGATGATGCGCACCTACGCCGGGCACTCGACGGCGAAGGCGTCGAACGAGCTGTACAGGCGCAACCTCCAGAAGGGCCAGACGGGACTGTCGATCGCCTTCGACCTGCCCACGCAGACGGGCTATGACCCGGACGACGAGCTCGCCCGCGGCGAGGTCGGCAAGGTCGGCGTGCCCGTCTCCCACCGCGGTGACATGGAAGCCCTGATGGATGGGATCCCACTCGGGGAGATGAACACCTCGATGACGATCAACGCCACCGCCGCCTGGCTGCTGGCGCTCTACATCGTCGCCGCTGAGACTCAGGGGGTCAGCCAGGAGAAGCTCCAGGGCACCACCCAGAACGACATCATCAAGGAGTTCCTGGCGCGTGGCACCTACGCCTTCCCGCCGGCTCCCTCGATGCGGCTGATCGCCGACATGATCGCCTACACCGTCGAGCACGTCCCCAAGTGGAACCCGATCAACATCTGCTCCTACCACCTGCAGGAGGCGGGCGCCACACCGGTCCAGGAGATCGCCTACGCGATGAGCAACGCGATCGCGGTGCTCGACGCGGCCCGTGAGCGCGTGGAGCAGGAGCGCATGGAACAGGTCTTCGGGCGTATCTCCTTCTTCGTCAATGCCGGCGTGCGCTTCATCGAGGAGCACGCCAAGCTCCGCGTGATGTCGATCCTGTGGGAGGAGCTCGGGCGCGAGCGCTACCGGGTCAGCGATCCCCGTCACCTGCGCTTTCGCTACGGGGTGCAGGTCAACTCGCTGGGGCTCACCGAGGCGCAGCCCGAGAACAATGTGCAGCGGATCGTGCTCGAGGCGCTGGCGGTCACGCTCGGGCGCAATGCTCGTGCGCGCGCCATCCAGTTGCCGGCCTGGAACGAGGCCCTGGGTCTCCCCCGCCCCTGGGATCAGCAGTGGTCGCTGCGCATTCAGCAGGTCCTGGCCTACGAAACCGACATCCTCGAGTACCCCGACATCTTCGAGGGCTCGAAGGTGATGGATGGGCTGGTTGAGGAGCTGCTCGAGGGCGCAAGGGCGGAGATGGCCGTCGTGGCCGAGCACGGCGGCGCCGTGGAAGCTGTCCCTTACATGAAGGGCGCGCTGGTCGACTCGCACCGCGAGCGCATCCGCAAGATCGAGGCCGGCGAGCAGATCGTGGTCGGCCAGAACAAGTTCACCGAGTCCGAGGAGTCACCGCTGACAGCAGACGCCGAGGGAGGCATCCTGGTGGTGGACCCCAAGGTGGAGGCCGAGCAGATCGAGGCCGTGCGGCGCTGGCGCTCCGAGCGCGATCAGACAGCGGTGGATACGGCGCTTGCGAGCCTCGCGGCCGTTGCAGCCGATCAGAGCGCGCAGGAGAACCTGATGACGGCCACGATTGCGGCGGCCCGGGCAGGCGCCACGACCGGCGAGTGGTCGCGCACACTGCGCGAGGTGTTCGGCAGCTACCGCGCACCCACGGGCGTGGGCGAGGCCGCCGCAGCTGGGCGCACGAACAGCGATTCCGAGCTCGGAGAGCTGCGCGGGGAGGTGGCGCGACTGCAGGAGAAGCTCGGGCGCAGGCCCAAGATCCTGGTCGGCAAGCCCGGGCTCGACGGCCACTCCAACGGCGCCGAGCAGATCGCCGTGCGAGCCAGGGACGCCGGCATGGACGTGGTCTACGAAGGCATCCGCCTGACCCCCGCGCAGATCGCCGCCTCGGCGCTGCAGGAGGGCGTGCACGTGATCGGCCTCTCGATCCTGTCGGGCTCTCACCGCGACCTCATCCCCGCCGTGATGGACGCCCTGCGCGATGCCGGGGTGGATGTGCCGGTGGTGGTCGGCGGCATCATCCCCGAGCAGGATGTGGCGGGATTGCAGCAGGCGGGTGTCGCCGCGGTGTACACACCCAAGGACTTCGACATCAATCGCATCATGCGTGACGTCGTAGCGCTGGTTGCAGCCGACGCCGACCGATCCCCGGTCGTCGCGGGCGGAGCCTCCGCCAACGCCTCCGCGTGAGCGAGGCACCGCTGGCCGGTTCGGGGATGCGAGCGCAGCGAGTGTCTCCCGGTTCGGCGGGGGATGTCGGCGGCGCCCTCGGCGCGCGCCTGCGCGAAGCCGACCTCACAGCGGCACCCGCCGCCCTGAACCTGCTCGAGAGCACTGCTCCCGCGGATCGCGAGCAGACTGCAGCGCTGCTGGCCGAGGTCTCGCCGGCCACCCTGGGGGGCGAGGCGCCCGGACACGTAATTGGCATCACCGGCCCCCCCGGCGCGGGCAAGTCGACGCTGCTCTCAGCACTGCTGGGGGCTTGGCGAGCACGCGGTCGGACGGTGGCAATGCTCGCCGTGGACCCCAGCTCGCGCCGCTCGGGCGGCTCGCTGCTGGGAGATCGCGCACGCGTCGACTTCGACCCGGCCGACCACGGCGTGCTGATCCGCTCGACTGCCGCCGGCGAACGCCTCGGCGGCATCGCCTGGGCGACCCGCGCTGCGGCCCACGCGCTCGCGGCGGCCTTCGATGTGGTGGTCGTCGAGACTGTTGGCGTGGGCCAGGCTGAGACTGAGATCGCCGATGTCGCCGACACGATCGCCGTGGTCGTGCAGCCGGGCAGTGGCGACGTGCTGCAGTTCCTCAAGTCAGGGATCATGGAGATCCCTGATGTGCTCGTCGTGACCAAGGCCGACCTGGGACAGATCGCGGTGAGCACCCGGCGCGATTTGAGCGCTGCGCTGCGCTCGCTCGGCTCACGCGAGACGCGCGTGGTGGGCGTCTCCTCGATCCCTCCGCCCAGTGGCATCGACGAGCTGGTGGATGCGCTCGAGGAGCACCGCGCCCAGCTCGATCTCCACGAGCGCCGCTTGCATGCTCGCCGCGCGGGCGCGATCAGGGACTTCTCGGTGGAGCACGGCGAGCGAGGCCTGCGCGCCCTTGGCGGACGCACAGCCGCCGAAGCGCTGCTCCAATCCCATGACCCCGGACTCGAGGTGCCGGCGCTGGTGTCTGCCCTTGAGCGCGCAATGAGATGAGCGTGGCACGCGATCTACTGACGATGGTGGGCGCCTTTGTGTTGGCGAGCGCTCTCGCAGGGGCGCTTGGAGCTCCCAACCTCGGAACGGCCCTGGCTTTTGGGCAGATGGCCTTTGCGGCGAGCGCCGTGTACGTGTTGCTCAAGCGCTGATGCAGACCGGCGATCGGCGTGTAACGCAACCGCCTCCCGGCAGACTGCAGGTCTAGAACATGCTCGTCCTGCTCAGCTTCGCCCTGCTCGCCGGAGCGGGCACGGCCCTGTCGCCGTGCGTGTTGCCCGTGCTCCCGGCGCTGCTCTCGGCCGGTGGCGTGGGCGGACGGCGACGGCCACTTGGGATCGTGCTGGGCCTATCGATCACGTTCACCGTCACGATCGTGGGCGTCGCCAACGTGGTCGACGGGGTGGGCCTCGGCAGCGACCCCCTTCGCGATGTGGCGATCGTCGTGCTGCTCGCATTCGGGGTGGTGCTGCTGATCCCGGCAGTGGCAGAGCGTCTCGAGGCGCCGCTGTCGCGACTGGCCCGTTTCGGCCCGCGCACCAGGGGCGACGGCTTCGCCTCGGGGCTGCTCGTCGGTGGCGCCCTCGGCTTCGTCTACACCCCGTGTGCCAGCCCGATCCTCGCGGCGGTCATCTCGGTCAGCGCAGCGTCGGGGCGCACGGTGACGATCGCCCTGTTCTACGCAGCCGGGTCGGCGATCGTGCTTCTTGCCCTCACCCTCGGCGGCAGGCGCCTGTTCGAGCGCATCCGCAGAGCCGGGCGCGGGCCCGTGCTGCAGCGGGCGCTCGGCGTGATCATGATCCTCACCGCTGTCGCGATCCTGACCAACCTGGACGTGAACTTCGACCAGTTCGTCGCGCAGCACATACCCGACGTCAACCTCACAGCCTCGCTCGAGTGCTCCAAGACGGTGACCGGCCGCCTCAGCGAGATCACGGGCCGTCACGCCAAGTTCGCGCCCGCCAACGGCTCTGCCACCTGCAGCGGCTCTGGTACGAGCAGCTTGCGCGTGGCCGCACCCGGCGCCAGCCAGGCAAGCCTGCTGGCCGATGCGAGCAAGCTGCCCAAGCTCGGACCGGCGCCTGAATTCACCGAAACCCAGCAGTGGTTCAACACCCCAGCCAAACGACCGCTGTCGCTGAGCTCGTTGCACGGGCGCGTAGTGCTGGTCGACTTCTGGACCTACACCTGCATCAACTGCATCCGCACCCTCCCCTACCTCAAGGCCTGGGATGCCGCCTACCGCCGCGATGGCTTGACGATCGTGGGCGTGGAGACGCCCGAGTTCGCCTTCGAGCACGACGCCGGCAACGTCGCCAACGCGATCGAGCAGTTCGGCCTACGCTACCCCGTCGTCCAGGACAACAAGATGGGCACCTGGAACGCCTACGGCAATCAATACTGGCCCGCCGACTACCTGATCGACGCGCAGGGGCAGGTCCGCTACGCCACATTCGGGGAGGGCGACTACGGCAAGACCGAAACCGCCATCCGCGCGCTACTGGCCCAAGCGGGAGCCCAGGTGGGCGGCAAGAGCCACCCCACCGACGTGATCACACCTTCAGAGGTGGCCACCCCTGAGACGTACCTCGGAACCGAGCGCGCGCAAGGCTGGATCGAGGGCCCCAAGTCGGGCACTCACGACTACGGTCCGCCCCCCAGCGGTGAATTGACGCTCAACGACTTCGCCTTCAGCGGCACCTGGAACATCGCCTCGCAGCCGGCCGAAGCGCTCGCCGGCGCCGGCATCGACCTCGAGTTCGAGGCCAAGGACGTATACCTCGTGCTCAGCTCGCCAGGCGAACGGCCGCTGCCCGTGCAGGTGCTGCTCGACGGGCACACGATCCCAGCACGTCTCGCCGGCTCAGACGTACACGGCGGCGTGGTAGCAGTCCGTCGCCAGCGCCTCTACTCGCTCGTGTCGCTGCCCGGCGATGCACGCCATCGCCTGACGCTGCGCTTCGCCCCCGGCGTGACCGGTTACGCGTTCACGTTCGGGTAGCGACAGCGAAAGCTTCCGGCGGCGGCTCATTTCTTCTTGTGGTGCCCCGGCACGCATGTGTGGAACGTGCGCGAGTCCTCGTAGGTCTGACCTGTCGAGGAGAGCGTGATCAGCGACACCTTGAAGGTGCCCTTGGGCAGCCCGCGCAGGTCGACGAACGTATGGCGGTGGCTCAGCGATCCAGAGGACACCAATTTGCCGTTGATCAACACCTGAACGTGCACGAGCTTCACGTGGCGTGGCGCTCGCGGGTGCACGATGAAGTGCCGCTTGCTGACGCACAGCTTGGTCGACGGCAGACCGAGGTTGCTGGTTTTGTGAGCCACGATGAGCGTCTCGCTGCCACAGGGGCTGACCGACGCCTGGTTGTTGATGTCGCCCGAGTAGCTCGCCTGCCAGTAGTAGGTGCCGGGAGCGAGGTTCGTCTGTGGGCTCGAGGGCGCGGCCGTCCCGTTCGTCACGGCGCCCGTACCCGCCGATGCGCCAGGAACGGTGCATTTCGCGTCCTTGTACACGTTGTAGGTCACTTCGCCCGTGGCGCTTGCAGCGGCCGCGCCGGCCACCGTTGCGCTGTCGGTCACGGGGGTGCCCTGCGCGACCGTGACCGATGGCCCGGTCTGCCCGTCGCCCGACAGAGTGGTGCTCAGCGTCGTCGGGGAGCCGACCGTGATCGTCTTGCCAGTGGGGGGCGACTCGAGCGCGAAGTACGCAGAGGACCCTGGGGCGAGAGCCGGTGAGAAGTTGACCACGCCGCTGTTGTTCGTGGGCGACAGGCTCGAGAACCAGACCCCGGGGCCCTCGTAGCCCGTCACCGCATCGCCGTTTTCGCCATAGCCGTTGACCCCGCTGGTGAAGGTCACCCCCGTTGGCTCACCGGCGGGCGGAGCGAAGCCGCAGGCTTCGGTTTCCGGCGGGCAGGAGTGGCCGGGGTGTTCTGTGTTGCTGTTCGAGCTGTTCTTGAACAGCACCACGCATCCCGGCGCGATCGGTGGCGCCCCCGGGCTGCAGAGACCGTCGTTCTCAAACCCGAAGAGGTCGTTTTCAGCCGAGAGCGGGATCGCCGAGACAGCCTTGGAGGAGCTGTTCTGGATGCCGATCAAAGCGTCGTCTTCGCCGTCGTAAGGGCCCTGCGCGGAATCCTGGGCGACCTGAACGCCGCTGTTGGTGACCGTGATCAGGAACTGGCAGCTCGTGTCGTGATCCACCGCTGGGCACTGCGAGAATGCCGCATCGGCGAAGGAGGGCGCCAGCGCCGCCGTGCCCAAAGCAAGAACTACACCAATCAGAACCGCACAACGCCACATATGACCCCCCAATAGTCCTCGAGATTGGCTCCGCCCTAAGCGCGGAGCCAAGACATTAAAGAGAACCTTAATGTACACGAGCGTACTGTCAAAGCACTGCTCGCAAGCGATGCAGCGAGCGTTGCAGCCCACGGGTGACGTCTGCCCAGGGCGCCTACAATGAACCCATGGAGGGCTCGATGGCCGAGACGAGTGCGCGCAGCTGGCTGCGCTGCTACCGCTGCTGGTCCCAGGACCTGGAGGTGCAGGTCCACTACGAGGGGATCCACAAGATCGACCCCGACACCGGCGAGCGCGCAGAAGTCGTCGACGAGCTCCAGGAGGCCGTCGTGCAGTGCCTCGACTGCATGCACGACCAGCCCCACCTCGGTTTCAACAACGGACGCGTCGAGCCGATCGAGGACCGCTGGGAAAGGATGATCGCCGGCACCCCCTGGGTTGCCTCCTGCACAGTCACAGTCGACTCCGAAGACGTCGAGACGTGCTCGGGACCCGAGGCCGGTGACGCGCTCTCCTACGCCGCCTTCGGTGACCACGGCGTCCGCGAGTTCTTCACCCACGTGCGCTTCCACAAGCACGAAGATGACGCTCGCATCATCGTGCACCTGCTCGTCGAGCTCTACGCCCGCTCGCTAGAGGAGGCGACAGACGTGCTCGAGTCCTCGGCGCGCGGATCGCTCACCATCACCTCGCTGGCCGAGGAGTCACGCCCGCCCGCAGCAGCGGGTGAAGCTCACGGCCACGACTAGAGAACGCCTGGGCGGCGCGATACTGCGTCCTCGCTCGCTCGCGTGCTATTCGCACGCCACGCTCACTGCGTCCTTCACGCTTGCCCATCCGCCCTCTAGCGAGGGGGACGCAGCCAGGCCTGGCTTTAGCCCAGGCGCTCTTCGAGGGCGTCCAGCTGGGCGT
>DATARM010000169.1:0-42050 GCA_036264155.1 Solirubrobacteraceae bacterium | reverse complement strand
CTGTGCGGCTCGAATCCGAGTTCCAGGACGCTGTGGGTCTGTATTTGAGGGGCATCTGAAGATCCGGGAAGCCGGTGTAGACGTGTGCCGCGGCTATCCGGCGTTTTGGCTATTGGGGCCATCGAGTGACCCTGTATCTGTTGGTGTTGGGGTCGAGCTCCACGAGCCGTAGGAGCGCCAGGGTGTAGAGCAGCCGTGTGACACGGCGGGTCGTGATCCCGGTCTCCGCTGCTATCGCGTCTGCATCGACATAGCTGGAGTCGGGCGGCATCGCGGCGAGCACGATCCACCCGTGGATCAGGTCACGAGCAGCGCCCTTGTCTTCTCGAGCGTCTTTCGCGCGCAGCCACAGCCGCACGCCAGATCTCGCCAAGAACATCGGCAGCAGTGGCATCGCGGTACGGGAAAGCGCAGCGATCTGATCGTCTGAGAGACGGATCATCGGTACCCGCCTGGCCTTACGCTCCAAAGCACGAGCGACTAAAGACGCCTGCGGCTCGGTAAGCCGAATCGAGTTCCAGCGCCTAAAGGCCGCAGACGCATCAGGCAAAGGCAACCCCGGCCCACTGCTGACGTGGGCTTGCGGGCGACGCATCACACCCGAGGCAACCATCTCGCTAGCCAGAACCCTCAGCCACGGAGAGTCAGGCAGCTCACCAGCAGGTTTCTGCTTCCCCGCCCCAGGATTCATAGGACGGAGCTGTAGCGTCGGGTGCTCGGGTCTCGCCGCACCAGCCCAACCGCACGGAGCGTGGCGACGTAGCGATACGCCGTGTTCACCCCGATGCCCAAAGCACGAGCCACCTCAGCGTTCGATAACGAGCTACCGTCACACGGGAACACACCGAGCACAGCCAACCCAGTCAGCAGCGAACTCGACAGCTTCGGGTTAGTGCCCGCGACAGCAGCAAGGTCGATCCTCGAAGACTCACGCAAACCCGTGAACAGGGACCCGCCACCGGCACGCTTGCTAGCCGCCCGAACGACCTCCCCGACCTGCGACCTCGATAGCACGATCGCTATCGGCCGCTCCTCGACCAGGGTTGGCGGGAGCTGCTCGGCTGGGCTGGGCATGGCCCGGCCGGCGTTCGCTGCAGAGCGCCACTCACAGCTCCTGGTCATAGCTGCGCCTGCCATGACTCGCCGAGATGGCCAGAGGCCCTGTCGTTTAGCCGGAACGCTTCAAGGCCCCCAGGAGGCGCCTCAGTCACGCCAAGATGAGTCAGCGTGCGGAGGATCCTCGCGACACTTGCCGCGCGGCAGCGCACAGCCCGTGGGCTCAGGGTGCTGATCGTCATTTGCCGCGATCATGCAGGGCGCGTGACGGTTTGAATAGTCCCAACCCGGAATATTCCGGCTCTCGCTTATTCCGTGTAGCCAACCGGTGAGTGTCGGGTCAAGTCCCGCGATCGTTCGGGCATGGCGCTTTAGGGCGGCGGGTCAGGGAGACCGCTGAAATTGGTGGCGCATGTGGCGTATGGTGGCTAGCATTGGTCGGGTGGTTTGGCTGAGCTGGTTGAGGGTTGAGGTTGCGATCGGGGTGGCGAATGGGTCGTTGGCTTGGTGTGCGGAGAGATAAAAGCTCGCGATGCCGGCGAGGATGATCGTGTGCTGGCGAGCACACCGGAGATGCTGGAGCTTGGTGTTGGCTTCGGCGGTGATTTCACCGAAGCGCCTTGCTGCTTGCGCTGGGATGGTGTAGTGCGCTACGAAGCTGTGGTTTTGGGTCTTGGCGTCGTCGGTGTAGTCGACGAGGCTGTCGAGTAGCGCACTGATGGCGCAGACGGCCGGGAAGTAGGCGGCGTCGATTTGTTTTGCTTCCGCCGCTGGCGCTTTGCTGGCTGTTGCTGCGAAGAGGGCGTGTACGCCGAGGGATGAGATTCCTCCGGCGGCAAGCTCCCACCAGAGGTAGCCGGGGCGCTCGCAGTTTGCCTGCGCCCATTCGATGAGCTGGTCCTCCCCGGCGACTCCCACGGCGTGGTTTCGGGTTTGTGCGGCTCCGACGCGGCGGATGGCTGTGAGGATGATTTGGCGGGTCGCGGGCTCGCAGTGCAGACGGGTGAACTCGGTGCGGCATGTGTCGATGAGCGTGGCTAGGTAGTGGCCATCGTCTTTGTGGGGGTGGTGGCGATAGTAGTCGCGGTCGCCGAGCTGGAGGGCTACGGCGTCCTCGAGTGCTCGGTGGAGCCAGAAGCCGTTTTGCAGGTTGGAGGTGTCGGGTGCCTCGTTGATTGCGTCGAGGTAGTCGTAGGCGATCTGGAACGCAACGATGAGGCGGATGAGTCCTTTGCGGTGGAGGGGGCCAGCGGTGACGGCGAAGAGTGCGGCGGCCTCGGGGTTTAGTCGCTCTTGGGTGAGCTTGTGGAGCGCCTGGTAGCGGAGGGTGTCGTTGGGGATGGTTTCAGTGAGGCGCCTCCAGTGGGCGATCTCGCGTTTGGCGAGCGGGTTGATATACAGCCAGTAGCTTGCGCCGGTTCCGAGGAGGGTGGCGAGCTCTTGTGGGGTGCTGCTGCGTTTGGTTTGCATGCGAGCCATGCTGGTCTGGCGCGCTGCTGGTTTCTATTTGGCATCAGCGGGTCCGGCTAGGGCTCTAGTGCCAACTCCGGCGCGACGTTCGAGGCGGCGTAGCCGAGACCAGCGAGAGCGAGCAGGGCTGCTAGCAGGATGATGAGGATGGTCCGGATCGTCTGTGCCCCGCCCCAGGCGAAGGGTGCTGGGAACCCCGTTGTGAGCCGTAGGAAACGGTCGCTGAGGAGATGCCCGTACACACCGGCGAGTGCTCCGCCGACCGCGCCTGTACCAAGGACGATGGTGGACTCGTAGGCGAGGATCGTGCGTAGTTGCCAGGGGGTGTAGCTCTGGATTCGCAGGGATGCGAGGGCCGCACGGCGCTGCCAGATCCCAGCGCCCATCGCTGCCGCCATCGCAAGCGCCGCTGCGACTATCAACAGGAGCGAGATTTGGTTCGTACGGCTGAGTCCTTGGCGAGCCAGCGCGTTTGCCTGTGTTGCTCGTTCGTTGCTGGTCTGGACTTTCAGCGCGTCCTGGGAGCCGAGGGCCGCGTGGACGGAGTGCTTGACGGTGGCGAGGTTGGCACCGGGCCGCGTATCGATTTCCAGGGCGCTTGTGTCGCTGGTACCCCACGCTTTGCTGTAGTCGCTGCTGTTGAGGATGATCGCGCCGGAGGTCCATCCGAGGTTGGTCGTGGTCGCCGCAACGCGGTAGGCGACTGGGCCGCTCGGGGTGGGAAGGGTGAGTGTGTCGCCGGGGATGACGTGGTGGGCTTCAGCGACCTGCTGGGAGACCGTGATCCAGCCGCCTTCCCTGAGATGGGTTTCTGGATCAAACGTGGAGCCTTCCTCGACCTGGGCCGTGGGGATCATCCCGTGAGCTTTCGGCGAGCGCGCCAAGACCCAGACTCGTCGCCCATCGAAGTCCAGAAACCCGCCCTGATAGGGGCGGACTTCGGCAACTCCAGGGACTCTGGCTATCTGTGTCTGGAGGTGGCTGCTTGGGAAGCTGATCGTGGCGAGGTCGTCATGGTTGTTGACGACCCACAGATTCGAGGTAGAGACGTATTCGGAGTAGTCGCCGTAAAGGCCGTGCAGTAGATCCTGGTGGGAGTCTTCAGCAATGACACAGCCGAAAACCGCGATCGCGCCGGTCGCCGCGAGCGCGAGGGAGCGGACGGTGCTGCGTCGCAGCGTCCGGACCGCGACCGTGAGCATGTTGAGTCTTGGTGTGAGCGCTGCGGTCCGCTCGGCGAGCCATAGGGCTGCGCGGAACGCGAGCGGGATCGCGAGGAGAGTCCCGATCGCGAGGCCGATCGTGGCCACGATCACACCTGAGCGCCAGAAGATGAGCAGACCGTTGGTGGCGGCCATGAGCAGCACGCCGTAGGCGAATAGCCGTAGCTGCTCGTGGCGATCGAGGGCCTGTCCTGGTTCGCCCTCCTCCGTATACACAGCATCAACCGCGCTGCGGCGTAGATCGAGAAGCGGCGGACACGCAGCGATGCAGGTCGCAAGCACACCGCCCCCGAACGCGATCAGTACCGGCACAACCCCGACAACGGTCTGTGCGCCCAGCGGGAACGCGCTCGCGAGATAGCCGGGTGTCGTGTGAAAGATCGTCCGCGACAGGACGATGCCGGCGCCCACCCCGACCACTGATGCCATGACGCCTAGGCAGACGGCTTGGAACATCAGCATCTTGACGAGCTGCAGGCGCCCGACTCCCTGGATGCGTAGATCGGCGATCATGCGCCGCCGTTCGGGGACCGTCAGCAGCATTGCGCTGAATGCGAGGAGGAACCCAACGATCGCGCTGACGAGTGCGAAGAACCCGGTGGCCTCAGCGTTCGGGATAACGGCCTGCTTGAGCAGCGAGACATCCTGATCGGCAGGCCCCACGTTCAGGCGTCCCCCGGCGAGCCTGTTCAGCTCGCCTAGAACGAGCGCCTGTTGGCCCGGCTTGCTCTTGACGAGAATGCGGGTATCGATGGACGCGCGACCTGTGATCTTCTGCTCCCACCAAAGCGGCGAGATGGCGGCCATCGCGCTCGAAAGCGCCCCGATCGATTCGGGGCCAAGAACAGCAAGCACGGGAACGCTGCGGGCGTAGCCGTGGATGTCGAGCGTGACGCGCGGCGCAGCGCCTTCGCTTTGCTGGAAGACCGCGGGCGAGATGCCAAGCGCGGCAGCGGTCGCTGTTGGGAGCATCACGCCAGGAGCGGTGAGGTCGTGCACAGAGATGTTGCGGACGATGTCGCCGTCCAGCCGCAGCAGCGCGGGGGCCGAGCTGGCGAGGTCCACGGCCACGCTACGCCCTTTGATGCCGACGAGTGTGGCGTCCTGTTCGAGGATCGGCGCGGCACGGGCAACACCGGGCAGATGATGGACCTGGATGAGTAGCGCTTCGTTGAACCCGTTGGAATCACGCGAGCGCACCTGAAGCGTCGCGGTACCCGCTATCCCCCGCACGATCGCGCTTGAGGCGGCCGTGATGCTGCTGTTGGCGACCTGGACCGCGAGGACGAGCGCAACCCCGATCGCGATGCCGACCCCTGCGAGCAGCTCCTGAACCGCGCTACGACGCAGACGCCGACGGTAGAAGTAGAAAAGACTCGTCAGACGCACGGCTAACCGAGCACATGATCAGGAGTCAGGACGGGCTCACTATCCGGAACTGCGACTGCGAGCTTCCCATCCCGCAGCACATACACCCGATCGGCGATCGATGCAGCCTGCGGATCATGCGTTACGAGCAGCATCGAAGCCTGACGCTCAGCGCATATCCCCGCCAGGAGACTCAGGATTTCAGCACTACGCTTGGTGTCGAGGTTGCCCGTCGGCTCATCGGCCAGGATCAACCTCGGCTCGCTGACGAGCGCACGCGCGATAGCGACACGCTGACGCTCCCCACCGGAGAGCTGATCCGGGGCGTGATCCAACCGTCCACCGAGCCCCACCCGCTCAAGCCAGGGCACAGCCGCTCGGCGAGCCGCCCTCAGCGAGACACGATCGGCCAGCAGCTTGATAGCCGCGTTCTCAACCGCGGGAACACCAGGCATCAGATGAAACGACTGATACACGAACCCGATCTGCTCCCGCTGATAGCTCGTGGTCGCTCTCGAGGACAGCGAAGCTAGATCGGTGCCCTCGAAGTAGATCCGGCCCGCGTCGAGCGCCATCAGCGCCGCGACAAGCATCAAGAGTGTGCTCTTTCCCGAGCCACTGGGACCCTGCAGGGCCACGATCTCGCCCGCTCCCAACGTCAGGGTCACGCCGTCGACGGCCCGGATCTTCTCTCCCCCCGGCCCCGAGTAGTGCTTTACGACATCCTCCAGCTCGAGCATCGCAGCCGAGGCGACGCTACTCACAGCCGCTGAGTCCGCGACCCCACATCGGCCGCCGCCTCTGACGGCTTCAAAGGCACAACCTGGCCCAGCGGAACAACTGCACCCCGCAGCTCGCCGTTATCGAGCGACACCGAACGGTCCACCCCGCTCAAACCCTGAGCATCACCAGCACTCATCAGCACGGCCACACCTTCGTTTGCGACCGAGCGCAGCAACGCGAGCAGGGGGTCTCGCTCCAGCAGGTCAACGCCATTCGTGGGCTCATCGATCACAAGCAGCACCGGCTCGCTCACGAGAGCGCTCGCGATCATCACGCGCACCCTCTCGGCCGCGCTCAGCTCATAGCAAGCAAGCGAGGCGCAATGATCGGCGCCGACACGAGCCAGCATCGCCTCTGCCCGACGAGTCGCCTCCTTCGGCGGCACATGCTGAGCGAGCAGCCCGTGCGCGGCATATTCGACAGCCAGATCAGCAGCACTGGACCCAAACGACGCCCGACAGTAGCCGAGTCTGCTGCCCAGAACCTCATCACGGACACGCGCCAAATCACGGCCCTCGAACCACACAATCCCCTCATCAGGAGGTTCCATGCCAGCCGCGAGGCGAAGCAGGGTGCTGCGCCCAGACCGACGCGGACCACGAACCGCCAGCAATTCAGCAGGCTGGACCTCAAGCGAAACATCCCTTACGGCTATCCGCTCAAGACGCCCCCGCCGAGAGCGCTTCGTCACACGCTCAAACGAAAGCAAACTCACAGCTCGCCCCCACCCTGCTGCGCCGCTCGAAGCCGCCGCCTAGCGTAGGAGATCCACCCGAACTGAGCATCGATCATCCGCCGCCGCTCCTCCAACAACAACTCCTGCACAAGACGAACCCGCCCATCATCCTCCCCCTCAGCAGGTGGAGAAGCGACAAGCGAACGGGCATCCTGTTCGCAGCTCTGCTCGTAGTAATCAAGAAAATCCAGTGCGGCCTCGATGCTCTGAACCCCCGCGAGCGTCAACCGGCCCAGCATCTCCACCCGCTCGGGATCATCCCGAACACGCTGCGCCAACCACCCCCGATAAGCCCTCGCACCCACAGGCGTCGCCCGATACGAAGACCCCGCCCTCGCGCCACGCCGCACACCACCAAGCTCCTCGACCGACATCGCCTCGATAAGCCCGCCACGTTCAAGCGCACCCAACGTCCGATAAATCGAGGCGCGACCAGTCCGCACCAACGCACCGAAACGATCCTCGAACCTACGCCCAATCTCATACCCATGACTCGGCTTCTCGATCACGAGACCAAGAACCAGGATCGCCGCCTGCGAGCGCAACACAGGCGACGACGACGCCGAAACGGCAACCCCGTGCTCCTCTCCAAACCCATGAACCGCCACAAAAACCTCCGCCAACGAAGCCCGCCAAGGCCAACTAGGGCATCCTACCGAGCATTCCACACTGCGCAAGTCGCCAAGTAGACAGAAACACCAATCTCGCTAGCTCCAGCGAGCACATCACTGGGTCGTTGTCGCACTTGCTAAATCGCCTTAATTAGCTGGAGGGCGCGGGTCTTCTCGGTGCTGTTGTCGATGGCGCGGGCGAAACGGCTGTCTGCTGAGCGGACTGGTCGTATCCAGTCGCCGTACTCGATGATCGCGTTCGCTGCGGCCCATCTCGAGCCGGGGGAGTTGCCCTGCGTCTCCCCGCTCAGGAACAGGCACCTGTTTACATGGTCCACCGCTCAGAGAGCGCCTCAGACGGCGCGTCGTCTACAGCGCATCGTCTAAGGCGTAGACCTGACGGCGCATCGCGTGCGATGTTTCCAGGTGTGGCGCGCACACAAACCCCCGACCCAGCACTCGCGACCGTCCTGCGTCGCCTTCGTGAGGAGCGAGGCATGACCCTCGAAGCCCTAGCGTTCAAGTCCAGCGTCTCGCTGGGCGCGCTCGGACGCATCGAGAACGCACGCGCGAGCGCAGCATGGTCCACCGTCCGCCGAATAGCCGAAGCCCTCGACGTCAAGATGGCCGACCTCGGCGCCCTCATCGACGCCGAGCAGGTTTGACACCTCCGGCTATCCCGGCTGAGAGGCGCATGCCTGGCGACAGCGGATTGGGCTCGCTGGCTCCGGATCTCCGGGTACCGCACTGGTACCGCAGATCGCAGATCTATGTCCGATTTGCCCGCTGTTGTCGGCGTATGTCCGCTGGCGCACCAACCAGATCTAACCGCGGTAGCGCAGTCCAGAGCCAAATATTGCTCTGGCCCTGCAAGCGGCGGACGGGGGTCGAACCCGCGACCTCAAGCTTGGGAAGCTTGCGCTCTACCAACTGAGCTACCGCCGCACGGCACTGATATTAGGCGGTGCGGCCCACGAGAGCGACGACCTCGTGCCTCTCTCGGTTGCAGTGTCGGGCTTCTCGTTGCGTTGCTTTTGGGAGGGGATCTAGCGCCACGGTGGACGCCTACCGCTACCTGCCCGCGCAAGTACCGGTCGCTGAGAACGTCGGCCGCGACGAATGCCGGTCCCGGCGCCGGCGGCGACCACCACCAGCATGAGCAGCAACGGTCCGGGGCCGCTGCCTTCGTTGGGGTCATAGGCTAATGCTGACCGGGTGGCGGTCATCTCGGTCGCCACCTCGTCCTCACGCTCTTCCTTCGTCGCAGCCATGGTCTGGAACACCTGAGAGCTGCCGCTCGGCGGCGTCGGCTCCCCACCGGGTGTGGCGGGCGCAGGGACAATCGCGGGGATGGGTGGGACGGTGAGCTGTGTGAAGGGCAGCCCGAATTCCGGGATGGCCGGATGGGGCGCCTGATGCGGCGTGGGCGGTGCGGCAGGGACAGGTGCAGGAGGCGGCGCGATCGACTGCAACTGCGGGGTCGACGTCGGAGGTACGCTGCTCGGGCTCGTCTGCGGCGCTTTGAAGGTGGCGCCGCTCGGAAGTTCCAGCGGCGGGGGGTTCTTGAGCGGGACCGTGCCACAGGGGTACTCCACCGAGCCCGCAAGAACGGTCACCGGCAGGGAGTAGGTAAGCCCGGCGGTTGTTACCGAAACCGTCGTCGTCCCGGGGTTGAACGCGCAGAACAGGCCCGAGTGAGAGTCCGGTACAGGCAGCTGATTCGCCCCCAGGAGAACTTGGAGCGGTTCCCGCGAGGTCGGATCGTGGGCGACGAAGTTCCCGACTTCGGGATTGGAGGACGAGAAGGTGTATTCCTGGGGTACCTGGTCGGCGCAGTTCGCGCCCTGGCAGAAGAACGGGATCTTGTCGTATGGATCCGGGCCTGACAGTTCCAGGCCGTTGCCTTCCTCGATCGCAGAACCAGCAGACGGACGACGAGCGAGCGCTTCGAACAGCGCCACGTGGCTGCGCTGGAGCAGCGTTCCTCCGGTCGCCTCAATTGCCAGGGAGCCGATATTCGGCACCACTCGTGCGGTCACCTTCACTGCGTTCGGTCCGGCGTTGGGAGCGGGCACGCCGGTTTCGACTTCAGCGAGCAGGAAGCCGCTGGAGCCAAGCGAGCCGGCTTCTCGGAATTCATCCTCCGGCTTGACGTAGCCGAGGGTGCCGGTCCCGAAGGCGGGGATCGTCCGTGTACCGTAGCTGACGGCACCCTCGACGTTCCCCCCGGGGTAGTCGAAGAAATAGGCCGAGGCGCCGTCTTCCACCAGGATCCGCGACACGGCGGCGGCGTCTGCCGCCACTTTTACGGTCACACGCGCGCTGCTCGCGTCTTCTTCAGGGAGCGTGAGTCCGAGCGAGTCGTTGCCCATCACGATCACGGGAGCTTTGGCGGAACCGAGCGTTCCGATTAGCCATGATTCCTCACCCGGTTCCAGTTCGCCGTGCATGAACGAGAGCACGACCACTAAGACGCTGGTCTTCCCCTGTGAAGGAAACGCGTAGTATCCCCCTCCGCTCGCACCTGGGAGATACGTCGATAGGATCGCGGAGAACGGCTGGCTGCCAGCATTAGAGCCTGTCAGGTCTTCCGACGGGGCAGCATAGACCGGGACCTGGCCACCGTCGGACCCCAGCAGATTGGCATACCGCGTGAGGTCCCTCTTGAGTGATTCGCCGCGTTCCGCGCTCGGTTCCTGTTCCAGGTCGGCGTCGGAGGAGAGACGACCACCGGTGTACAGGAAGCCACTCAGCCCTCCTTCAGAGTTGCCTGCGATTCCGTTGGCCACCTGCAAGGCATGTTCCAGCCACGCGTCGGGCCCCAGGCCCTCCGCGGCATAGTTGGCACAGAGCTGCGCGCACGCGGCTTGGCCACCCACGACGAAGTTCGCCGTGGTAGGCCGGGTGGGGATTGTTGCCGGGCTGCCCCTACCGTTCTGGGATGCATCGCCGGCGGGAAATCGCTGCACAGCCGCGGTCTGCCCTTCGACGTCGTTGGATCCTGGAGTAAGCACTCGGCCTTCGATATCCCCAGTTCGGCCTCCGACCGCCAACCCCGATTCCCCGGACGGCCCCGCGAGCAGTGCAAGCACGGGATCAGGGCGTACGGGCGAGTCGAGCGGGAAGCCGCCGCCGCTGGGAGCAGGGAGCGCGTCATGCTGCATATCGCTCCAACCGGCCGCTGTCTCGCGTAGGAGATATCCGGAGTTCGGCAGCAGATCGGGACCCAGGAAAGCGGTTGGCTCTCCGGCCACTGAGGGAGGTGCCAGGTCGATCCCAAAGGGGGTTTCCTGGAGGTCCCCGCTCCCAAAGTGCTCCGGGTCGAGGCGTTCGTCGAGATCGACCGAGACGAGCGCGCGAATAGAACCCGAGGAGTCTCTGTAGGCGGCAAGCGCCGCGATGTTCGCCGCCTCGGGCAGAGGTTGAGCCGAGAAGCGCCAGCTCCCGGACTGGGATTCGCGCTCGATTACCTTTCCGGGGCCGGCCGCGACCACGCCGCTGTCGGATAGCCCGGAGATCTTGGACAGCACCCTGTCTGTCCTCGGCAGTTGGCTCAACAGAGCAGCGGCACCAGCATCGACATGCCAATGGAGACCGTCTCCTACTTCTTCGACCGCCACTCCACCGGTCTCGAACTTGGTGATCTGGGAGCTCGACCCGGGGGGGTTTTCGAGCGTCCGGAAGGTGGCCAGCGCCTCCCCACCGGCAAACGTTATCGACGTGAAGTTCACTTCCTTCAGTTCTGCCGGTAGCGGTACCTGTTCCCAAGACTTGCCGAAACGCAGCAGAGCGCCCTGACGACCAGCCGCGTAGCCCAGCTGGGGGTCCGTGGGCGAGAATGCGATGGCTTGGAGATTGCCTATGAAGTTAGGCGGCTTCGCCGGGTCGGGCTCCCACAGACCCGTTTCGGCACGCCAGAGCCACATCGTTCCGCTGTCGCCGACCGCGTAGATTCGGCCTGGTTCCGGCCACGCGACCCCCCGAAGCGCCGTCTGGGTCTGTGCCGTTCCTTCGGAGTTGTAGAGAGCTTCCGGGAGCCATCCGGTAGCCGGTGTGTATCGAGCGATCTCGCCCATTTCGCCAACGGCGACCGCGGGCGAGCCAGATCGTCCCGGAACGGTGCCGGGAGGCTGGGCCACCGCATAGAGGGGGCGACGAAACGGCACGGCTTCCTCGGCGAGCTGACTGCCTTCGGGGTTGGGCTTCAGCGCGACGGCCTGAGCCTGCCCGGCGCCGTCAGGTGCAGCCACCGGGTTGACACCATCGGCGATCAAGCCTTCCTGTGGCTGTTCACCCTGTGGCGGCTCGAAGGCGGCGCCGCCGGGCGCCTGCCCATCCGCCCCGCCAGGACCGATTTCATACCTGAAGCTCCCGCCTGCCAGCTCGAGCATCGCATGGTCGGGCAGGCCGGTGATGATGCGCGTTCCTGGGTCTTCCCCGCTTCCTGCCCATGCGAAGCTGCGGTAGACGCTCGGAAGATCACCCCCAAGCGAGAGTTCGCATTCGGTCCCTGTCGGGTGACACCAGGGACCCGTTACATGCACTTCGGATCCACTCTGGGTCACGAGCTCGCTGACATCCGATTCATGGGCGACGGTGGAGCCGACATCCGCCTTGAAGTCGACCCACAGACCCTGAGCGGTCGCCGTCAGCATCTGCGCTCCCTGCGGCAGCGCGGATACCGTGTGCTTGCTTTCTTCGTTCAGCAGTCCGGGGACGTTCACGCGCTGCCAACCGGCGGTCGATCCGCTGCCGGTGCGCCTGTAGAGCAGCAACATGTTCCGCGCTTCACCTGAGACTTTCACCTGGGCGCTCGCGAGCAGCCAGCAATTCTGCGGCGAGCTGCCCTCAGGAACGCTCCCCGCGCCTGCGCAGGAGAGTGCGAGTGCCGTCAGATGTTCGAGCTTTTCCATTTCTGGCTTGCTGCCAATCGGCTCGCGACTCCAGCTTTCGCCGTCGAAATGCAGCACGCCGGGAGACATGCCTTCGCTCGAGCCGTCGTCGTAGGGGGCGATCAGCACCCCCGTGTGACTGGCGCCCGACGTCCCGCTGTCTTCGATTGCGGCATATGGAACCGTCGGGGTCTGCGACGACTGCGGGGGAAGCAGCGATTCCTTCGCGCCGAGCATTGAGCTTTTGGGCGCCGGCGCCAGCTTCGGTTCGCCGCCCGGATCGCGGACGACGAGGTTCTGGCCGGAGAGAAGGACGACGCCGCCACTGGCTGTGGCCTGCCCCGCGAACGGGCCATATTCGGCGGGGGAGCCGCGACCGCCGGAAGGGGCTAGTGATTCACCTCCAGCCGCAGCCGGCAGCGGCAGTGGCTGCCAGTTGGAGGAGCCGGTGCGCCTGAGCAGCACATACTGTTCGGCATAGGCGTGCCCGCCGACGGTGAGCGGCTCCGGACCCGTCTTTGCGTAAGCCCAGATCTCCTCGCCCTCCGCCGGCGAGGCGCCGAACGCCACGACATCGGTCCCGGGAAGGCCCAGTTCGGGCTGAATGCCATCGCCGGCCGTCGGGGCGCGCGACGTGCCCGCGGCGCCCGCCGTGGGCACGTCGGGAGGGGCCGAGACGAGCACGACGACGCCGACGAGCAGCCCCGTCAGCAGGATTCCGATTGCGAGGATGACTCGCTTCACCCTCTCGTCGCCTCGAGCTTCCTGTGCTCCCCCCTACCGTCGACCTTTGCGCTCCGCTTCCTGCGTACATCCTTACCTTGCCGCTTCACGACCTTCGGGGCAACCTCCCGAAACGTGACCGGGATATCCTTGACAAGGGTGGGGTGCCCGGGAGCGGCGAACGCCACACGCAGTACCGTGTAGAGGCCGTTGGGGCTCAGCAGGAGCGCCTTGTACTGTGCGCCCACGCGAAGCCGCAAGCTGACCTCCACCGGCGCAGCCACGGCCGTCGTCGCGTGAGCGACGGTGACCGTGAGCAACCGCACGGGTTGCGAGGCCCGCTTGCCACTACGTCGGGAATGTGATCTCGAGGACTTTGCGACGGCGCTTTGCTTGGGCAACTGCGCAAGAGCCTCTGACTGAAGGCTTCCCGCGCCGGGCACCTCGGCCTGAACGACGACGCTCCCGTCGTGCTCCGCCGTGGCAGTCGCACTCAAGGTCCAGGAAGGAGCCGGCAGCGCGAACAGCGGCGGTTCGCCGATCTGGGATGCAACCACCTGAGCGCTTTCAGCGACTTCATGGCTCTCATATATCTCCGAGCCGCTGACTCCGTCACCGAAGAAGAGGTTGGTCGCGCTGGAGGCGAATGCCAGGCTCCTCCCATCACCCGAGAAAGAGGCCATCCCCGAGGAGTCGTTTGGTTCACCTCCGTCATACGCGGCGATCACTCGCTGAAGCGTGCCGAGTTCGAGGTTGGCCGCATACAGTTCGGTGAGGAACTGGCGCGGCGGAGGACTGATCAGCGCAAGGGTGGGGCTTTCGAGCGGCGTGCGCCCGGTGAAGAGCGCCACTCGCGTCCCGTCCGGTGAGATGGCGACATCCTTCACATCCTCGATCTCGGATTGCTGCACGGCGTAGCTCTTGATTTCGCTCACCGGTCTTGTCTGGGGCGGTGACGCCGGGTCGTCGTCGACATGGACGACGTAGGCGTCGCTGTTCAATTCGGAGAGCCCCGTGTTGCGTCCGACCAGGCTTGCCTCAGCCGCCGGACCTGGCGCGGTGGCCACCACGGCCACAGCCTCCCCGTTTTCGCTCAGCGCGGGGGGAACGAAGACTGTCTGGCTCGTTCCCACATACGCTCCGTATTCAGCGGGGTTGTCGGTCCCGTTCCTGGCCGGGTTGTTGGTGAAGAATTCGAGGCCGGCGCCGGCGAGCAAGCGCCGGGTGACTGGGGTGCCATCTGCAATTCGACGCCACAGGGGCTCGGCCTCCGATTCGGCGCTCTCGCCGACGAGGCTCGGGCTTCGGGCCGCTTCGGCCGGGGACACCTGAGAGGAGACGTTCATGCCCACCCACGCGACCGTACTGCCGTCGGCGCTAATCGCGGCTGTGGAGCCGGACGGCTGATCTCCATAGGCGGCACTCGACTGTTCCAAGCCGACGGAGGAGAATCGGGCAGGCGTCTGGGTGAGCGTGTATTCGTCGGGGAAGGCACCACCTCCCACAGCCGGGTCGCCTGCCTCGTCCTGGGTCACGAGCGTCGTCGTGTTGGTCTCCAGATTGCGCACGAGAACCTGTCCGGGTGCCGTTCCGGCGGCCGGGAAGTCGGACTTGCTGAGCACCGTGAAGGCCACCTCCTGCCCGCTACCGCTGAGTGCGACCGCCGCCGCAGCCTGGGCCCCAGCCATCGGGAGGCCTTTTACCGGTTCGCAGCCGGTTCCCCCACCTGTTTCAAAGTTGATGCCTTCTTCCTTGGAGCCATTGACGGCATCGGAGGGATCGAGCGCAGACGCAAGCCTTACCGCGGGTTCGCCTTCTGCGGGGTCCATGTTGCGCACGTAAACCTCAGGGCACCCCACGTCTGCCGGCGGCACCCCGACCCTTTCCAAGCCCGATTCACGCCACGGCACCAGGTCTTCGGTGCTGGTGAAGGCGATGTACTGGCCATTGGCGCTGATCGAAGGCGCGTAGGAGTCCGCGCCCGCGACGAGCGTCACTTCGTCGCTCAGCACGTTGCGACGGTAGATGCCGCCCACGCCGCCGACTTCTCCTTGGAACGCCACATACTCACCGGAGGCCGACATGGCTGGGACCGTAGCCTTGGTGAACTGCATCGTAGGAGTGCCGGAGAGCAGGCTTGCGTGCGTGAACCTGGCCTGCGCAACCCCCGGCGCGGCCAGCATGAGAGCGACACTCGATCCGAGCATCCATCCGCTGCGCCATCTGATGCTGCGTCTCATTGCACCCTCACGCGCAAATGCACCGTCGCGGCATTGCCTACTCGATCGCGCACCTGGGCTGTGATGAAGTATCTGCCGCCACTGCGGTAGATGTGCTCTACGCTCGCGCGATGCCGGGAGACCGACCCGTCTCCGAAGGAGATAGTGGTGGCCGCCTTCTGGACTCCGGAGGCGCTGTCTGTGACGCGCACGTTCACTCCTCGTCCGTGGTCGATCAGCCGCAGCCGTACGACCGGCGGATTGACGTCGACCTTGAGCGGGCGTGCGTCGCTCATCGTCTCCTGGCCCGAGGGATCGGTAGCCAGGACCTGAATCCGATGCACGCCATCTCCCACCGACCCCGAACTCAGCTGTGCCGAAAGCCCCGGGATGCCGCCCAGGCGCGGCTTGCCATCGATATAGACCGTGTAAGTGGTCCCGGCGACAGCGTCCGTCGAGGTTTCCCAGCTGAGGCCAAGCGAGGACCCCCTTACCCAGCCGAAGGGAAGGACCAGGTTGAAGGGCGCTGGCGGCGCCTGGACGAAGTCGCCGACCACCTCCGAGCGGCCCGGGCCGCCGACTGTCCATCCGATCAATGCGTCCCCCTGACCGGAGCCGCCCAGCGAAAGCTGGCTCACTGGCCCGGAGATGCTGCCTCCGAATTGAGCCAGCTGGAATGCACCTGCGGCATAGTCCTCGCGGACGTTCGCCGCGGGAATCCCGGCGGTCGAGGTCAGCCAGGCGGTTGTGCCGCCCCCCGCGGGATTGATCGTCGTGGGAGACGTGCGGCCGACCGTCGAGCCGATGGGAATCAGATTGCCTGTCGTATCGATGCTGCCACTGAGCTCGTCCACCGACGCTCCCAGAGGCCAGGCGAGGCGGAAGTTGCCCACTGGATCGATGGCCAGGTCAGGACTGCCTGCTTCGGAGCTCGCCGTATTGCCGACGCTGACCGCGCCGTTCAGCTGGGAGGCGTTGAGACCGACGGCGCTCGAGATCGAGTTCAAGAACAGCTGCGTGGTGGGAACAGCGGTTCCTGGCGCGCCCCTGATGAGAAAGGCGATACGAGCTTCGCCGTAGGGGCCCATGGCGACGGTGGGAGCCTCGGCGTCCGAGCTCACCTGCCTGCCCGAGAGCGTTTCCGGGCTTGCCTCGAGGACGTTTCCGCGAACGCTGCCGAAGAGTCGCCGTGCCCAGATGCGGGCGACGCCGCCGGCATCCGGCTCCTGCCAGGCAACGAGGCCTTCGCCGCTCAGATCGATGCCGATCGCCGGGGCGTTGGCCGCTGTCGGATCGGGCATCGCGATCTGCCGAGCACGATTGACCGTCCCGAGCGAGCTCCACGTCCGGAAGTTAAATCGCGCCACGCGAACGTCGACGAGCTCGCGCCCGGAGCCAAACGTACAGGAACTGCTGGGCGGATCTTCACTCGAGCAGCTGTTGGTGACGACGCGGTAGACGACGTAGGCCTGCCCGCTGGGAGCCATCGCGATCGATGGTTCGATGCCGCGAGTTTCGCCCGTGTTCGGCTCGCCGACGTTGGGGTCGAGAATGAGGGCCGGCCCGAAGCTGCCGGCCCCGGGTTCCAGGGAGGCGCTCATCAGCTCATAGAGCGCCACGCCATGGGTGTTCACGTTGCGCGGCTGGACCCACACAACCAGCAGCCGCCCACCTTCGCCCGCCGCGATCGTGGGTTGGCTGGCGCCATAGGCGTCTTCGCCGTCCACCTCTACCGCTCCCCCCCAGCGGCCATTGTCGAAGGGGACCGCGAAGACGTGCGCGACTCCGTCGACCTGCTTGCGATACACGACTCCGCCACTTCCGTCGCGCGCCATAGCCGCGCCGTCCAGCTCGAGAACTTCGTTGTCCGGGCCATCCAACACGACCGGGGACTGGATCACCGCAACGGCGCTCGCCGGGAGCAGCATCAGCGCGAGGAGCACTCCCATAAACGCCCCCCTGCTCATGTTTCGACCGTGTTGCCGGCAATTGGAGGTGCAACCTTTCCTCCTTCAGTCGAGCCCACTTCGACGGAAGGCACCGCTTCGAGCGGCGTTGCACGAAACTGGATTGCGGTCGGCCATCGCGCTGCATCGAGCTTCAGCGAGAGCGTGTGATGTCCGCGCTTGAGCGACTCGAGTCGGGACTTCGCCACCACAGCGTGTTTGCGCCGCCCAATCAGCTGCACGCGGGCGCGCGCCGTCAGGGTGAAGGAGATCACGATGGTGCGCTTCTTCACGAGCTTGCTCTTCACGTGCTCGAGCAGCGCACCCGCCACCCTGCGCTTGGCCGACGGCGTCGCTTCTTTTTCCGCAAGACCGCCGGCCCCGGTCAGGGTCTGCTGATTGATCAACGAGTCGTCGAAGGGCGGCAGATCGGGGTAGATAACGGGAACGCCGCCATCTGAGGGACGAAAGGTGATGACGCCGTCTTCCCCGTCGAAGAAGGGATCGGTGTTGGGTTCAAGCTGGGTACCGTCGGTGAGATGGAACAGCCATCCCGTCGTGGTGGCCAGCCAGCAGTCGTTCGCCGCCGGGCAGGTGATCGGCCCAGCGTGACCGCGATACCCAACCGGTTCTGGTTCGCCCGCTTCGGGCAGGAGCGACGTCTGGGTCAACTCCGCCTTCCCTTCGCTCACGTCGAGTCGTGCGACTTCAGCGCCCTGGCCACCGTCGCGCAACGACAACCATGCGACGCCTTCGGTGCCCGGTTCGGGAGCGATCGCACCGCTCGTGCCGAGCTCGGTGTGCCCATGGACGACGGTAGGGGCGCCGCCGAGCGTGACACCTCCGAGCGGCGAAGTTTCGTGTTCGCGGGGAACGATCTGCGACCATTCGCCCGCCGAGTTCCCGAGGAGCAAGGTCGTCGAAGCCGCGGCCGAGCTGCCGATGTCGCCTTCGACGGGATCGGCAGTTGCCCACAGCTGTGTGCCGCCACCTTCGTAGGGCAGACCGTTGCTCGCCAGGTCGAAGCCCTGCAACGCCGTCGGCAGCACGCCTTTCCCGTATTCGGGCAGCGGCCCGTTCGAGAACAGCGTGAAGTCGCAGAAGGGGCTTTCGACTCCCTCGCACGTCACCGTCTGTTCGCCCGAAGCGATCGTGTGGATCACGGCTGGATGGGTGGTGCTCTCTTCGGGGAGGAACGGGTCGCTTTCAGCAATCTGCACGCTCTCGTAGAGCTGGCCGCCCAGTTCCGCTATTCCCGTGACAGCATGGCCCTCGGGCTCATACACGGCCGAGACTTCGCTGCCGTCCCAATGCAAATGGAATGCGCCGGTGTTGGGCGAGCGCCCATCCCCCCCGCCGAACCAGCAGTCGCTCGGGCTGTAGCACGCCGCGGAATTCATCTGCTGATAAGAGTTCGCCTGTTCCAACGGCATCGCGTAGGAGCCGACCACCTGTCCGTCGAGGAAGTGACACAGCGAGATTGAGTGCAATGCCGCCGGCGAAGCCTGGCCAGGGGCGAGCGCCTGCCCCGGCCGCTGATCGGAGATGGTCCAGAACTCATCTGGACCAGCCCAGGCAATGCGCCCTTCAGCGCCGCCGCACACGGTCGAGAGCTGATGCCAGCTGGAGCCGTCGTAGGCATACACGCCCGGTGCGATCGAGCCCTTGGAAGTCAGGGTTCCCCCCGTGATGAGCAGTCCACGATTCGGCGCCCAGAAGCTGATCTGACCTACTTCGCCGACCGGCACCGGATACGGAGCCGGTGGAACCCCAGGGGGAGGCGCCGCCGCAAGGGCCGGCGCCGAACGCCAGCTGCTCGCCCCCTCGGCGGCACCCGGAAGGGCGCCGCCGAGGCATGTCGCCATCAGCGCCGCGAGCGCCATCATCGCCGGCGCTCCGCGACGCAGGCCAGAAGGCCATCGTCCTCTACTTCCACTCATTCCGTGGCGAGTTCGAGAACTACGCCCTCTCATTTCCTCTTCTTGTGCTTCGGCTTCGGCTTAGGTCCGTACCTCTTGCGTGCGAGCCGTTCGCAGCTGGTGCGCTTCTTCTTCGACTTCAGCTTCTTGCAGCTCTTCAGCGCATGTGCGTACAGCTGAGCCCGCGTCAACGGCTTTTTGACGCTGGGAGGAGGCGTGACGACGGGCGGACCGCCCGCGCCGGCGGGCGGCGGAACTACGCTAGCGCCGGTTCCCGTGCTGCTGCCCGAGCCACTCCCCGAGCCGCTGCCGCTGCCGCCACCTCCGCCACTGCTGGACGCAGCCTGGACCGTGACTTTGACGGTCTTGGTAGCCGTCGCTTTGGTCGCATCCGTGATCGTGAGTGTGACTTCGTAGGTACCCGCGCTCGTGAATTCGTGGGTTTCTTTGTTGTGTGGCGTTTTCACGGTTTTTGAGCCGGCGCCAAAGACCCATTCGTAGTCTTCGATCGCACTCCCCGATTTGCCTTTGGAGCCTGACGCGTTGAATTCAACTTTTTCGCCAGCGTGGATAGTCGCGGGATACGTGAATTCCGCCGCGGCCGCTTCACTGGGATTCACTTTGATCTTGAACGGCACGACGCTCGCCCCATAGTCGCCGATCAAACGTACGCTCGCTTCATACGTGCCGGTCGTTGCGTAGGTGTGTTCGACTTCCGGATCGGCCCAGCGGAAGCTCGGGCCTTCGATCTTCGAGCCAACTTCGAAGCTACTGCCTTCGAAGTTCCAGTCATACTCGAAGGGGGTCTCCCCGGCCCTTTCCAAGGCGATCGCGCTCAGTTTGACGGGGAGGCCCTGCGTGACCGTCGCTTCGGATGCTGGGGTACCGTTGATCTCGACTTTCCCCCCCGACGCTGTCGGGCAGGCCGCTTTTGCTCCCTTGCCTTCTTCGGCGAACTCGATCACTTCGTCGTCAGCTTCTTCGTGTTCTCTGTTGACCCCGGTGAGCAAGAAGATCGAGCCTTCCGCACCGGCGGCCACCGCGAACAAGGGAGTATCGAGGTGACAGGCCTGCCCGTGGCTCCCACCCCCGATGGTTCCAAGGATCGTTCCGTCGGCCTTGAAGAGACGCACACCCATGTTACCGACGTTTTCCGGAGCGCCTGATTCCTGTTGCACCCAGAAGAACGGCTCTTGGCCCCAAGGCGCCACATTGCTCTGTTGGTCAGCACCGGTTTCCTCTTGCCCAAAGCGAGCGGCGTAGTTGCCATCGCTCAGTTCGGCAATCGGGCTGCCCGCGGTGAACGCGTAAAGGGACGTGCCGCCCGCCGCTCCATTGTGCGCCGTTGCTCGATAGTTCATCGTGAACAGGTCGTCCGTGGTGGGCGCCTGATCCTTGTTGGCGTCTCCCGACGTGTCGGGCGCCAGCGGTGTCGACTTGTTTTCGCCAAATTGGGTCGAGCTGATGCTCAGCAACCGTGAGATGGTCGTGCCCTGACCACTGCCGGTTTGCAGATCCACCCCGAAGCCTCCGCTGCTCGCAGAGAACAGACCGTCCGGGGCTTCACTCGCCGGCGAACTGGTCGATTCCCAGCTCCCTTCGAGCTTGCCCGCACCCGCACCTTCCGTGCCGACACGCTGCAGGAACGGTGGTCCGCCTTCGAGCCCGTTGGCGACCCCCTTCTGAGCCTGGATCACCACCGCGTGGGTGCCCGGTTCCACCGCTATGGCCTCCGGTGCATACAGGTCCTTCGAAGGTTCTGCCGCCTGCAGTTCTGACGAGGACGCGATCAGCGCCGCGTGCGTAATCGGGTCTTCGGAGTAGCCCGAGGCTTTTTCAAGTTCTTTCTGAGCGTTTGGTTTGGTTGACCAAGCAACCAGCTCGTGCACAACGGGGACATATTCTTCGGCACCGCCATCTACGATGCTCTCGACGACGGCGTAGACCCTTTCCTTCGCTGGATCCACGGCCAGAGAGATGAGCGGGTGCGCATCTGTCCGATGTTCCGTGTCGGAGTATTGCTCGAGAGGAAGTAAGACCGAGCCCAGCACGGTCCCCGGGTTCGCCGACCCCGGGCTCGAGATCTTCTGCAGCCGATACTGCAGTTCGCCGGAGTTGTCGACCGTCCGGTCGAGCACGAACACGGCGTTTTCTTCGCTCGCAGCGACCGCAAAGCCAACCGGGAGGTTGAAGCGCGGCCCGGAGCAGGACTTCCCTTCGAAGCAGCCGTAGTGACCAACTTCGCCATATGGCGCCGCCGAGGCGGCAGGTACAAGCAAAACCCCGAGCGACAGAGCGGCCGCCGCGACGGGCACCGACAGCTTGGCCGCGAGCGATACGCGCCTGATGTTTCGCAGCGGCCGGCCCATCGGGTCCGGCCGCCCAGCGGTGGGACAGCACCCATCGGCGATTTGCCTACGAGCAATGAACTGCTTGAAAGTGGAAAGTTTTAGGAGCATGCCGCGGATCTTACGGTGCGAATCGCTCGATCCAGCGGGCTTTTACGCTCTGGTAACGCTTCGCAACCACCTAGACACCGTCCATATACCACTACTTCACCACTTATACCACTACTTCACCACTAAGTACCTCGAGACGCATGCCGCCCAGCCGGGCTCGAGGGCCACGGCCGGGCGGATGCGGCTTGATGCGTTTACTATCGTCTAGCTATAACGCGAAGCATTTTTCCGCGTTCGTGAAGCATTCTCCGTCTTTGGTGATCAGCGCCGCCGGAAGCTTCCCATAGTGCTTTTCAAGGAGCAGTGCCAGAGTTTGGCCTGTGCTCGTCACCCATTTCAGGTATTCATGCACCGCGTTGAATTCTCCTTGGGTGTATTTGATTTCCGGATCGCCCGTCAACGATGGCCATTCGTAGTGCTGCCACGCGAGGTCATACGTCAGCGTGCAGATCGGATACGCCGCAGACAAGGCTTTTTCGGTGTTTTCCTGCCGTACGGCCGACCAGTCTTCTCCGGCTTTCACATTTGCTGGTATGCCCTTGTAGACCGTTTTGGTGCAGTTGGATTCCTTGTTGCCCGCCACTTCCGGCGAAATCGATTCGCCTTGAGTTTCGACTTTGGCGATGATCACCCAGAATTCACTGCCGACGGGTCCAGTTTTTTTCCATTCCGTCGTGAATCCGGCTTTCCTCGCGTCCGCCAGGTCGGCATAGCCAAGCTCGCCCGCATTTTTGAACACCGTTTCGGCAAGTTCGCTACCTTTTTCGCAGCATTTGTTCACTGTCGCGCCTGCCGGCCATTCGGTGTTTTCGGATTTTTCGCCCGTTTCGTTCAACGGTTTCCAGGTTGCGCTTTCCGGATTGGCGAGATCAGCGGTGCCAATCGAACCGAGGAAGCGCTTGAAGCCGGCGGTCGTACCCGAGTTCGCGCTGCGAACCTGGAGTTTCGGGGCCACATTGCATTCGGCCTGCGCTCCGACTTTGGCTACCAGAGTTAAGTACTGCGGTTTGTTGCTTTCGAACTCTTCCTGCAGATGTTTACCAGTCACCGTCGCAGTTGTAGTTCCAGTGGCCGGTTCGCATTTGACAGGCAGGCTGATCATCACCGCGATGGCCGACTGCACGACGGGAATCGAGACGATCTTGTTCGCCGTTTTCGCGCCCGTTAACAGTTTGCCCGCTTCTCCCATCTCTTCCATCTGAGTTTTGGTTGGTGCCAGATCGGTTCCGATGAACGCCGGGAATTGTTCTTCCGCCTTGCCTCCGCTTAACGTTTTTTCCTTTGTCGTTTCAAATAACAGTTCTTTTTTCGCGTTCGCTCCCCACTGGTTCTTGCCTTTACCGCTGCTCGAGGAGCGATATTTCACTTCAGTTGCGGCTAAGCATTCGGGACTAGCTGCTGTTTTCCATTCCGGTGCCCAGACTTCGTTTTGGGCGATGTTCTGCAGCGAGGATCCAGCTCCCTGGATCGTTTCGCACGCCACTTTTGCGCTGGCCGCGGCGGGAATCGCGAGCAGCGCTACCGCCGCGATCGCCGCGAAAAGGGCGACGACGCGCCCTGATCTCTTCGTCATTATCCATCTCCTGTTGCGATTGATGGTTTGGGTTGCTTCGCCTAGGACCGTAGACTGCGCCACTCCCGCAGCTCGCCTCGCGTCACGGGCTGGACACGTTTCACAACTTGGCCACACTGCTGCGGTGCGAAAACGCCGTCTTTGCTGGCTTTCTGGATGCCACGGAGTCCACTGCCTGTTTCCAACTTCGTGAACAGTTGTCTCCAGCGGGTAACAGAGTCGTGAAGCTCGTTGCCCGAGACCGGCAGCCCGCCTAGAGTCGCGCGCCATGAACAAAAACAAGCTGCACTCCAACAGTAGGACAGCGCGCACCAGTCGAATCAGGGCCGGGCGGTTCAAGCTCGGCGCGGCTCTCGCTTGCGCGTCGCTATCAGTCGTGGCCGTACCCGCAAACGCGGCGGCACCGCCGAGGTTCGCAGTGGGCGCTTTGTCCAAATCGACACCAGCTGCCGCCAATGGCGTGGCGTCGCCCTATGGCGAGGAACACCGGTTCGGGGGTTACGATCCGACGGGCACGGTCCCCGGCAAGTTCGGTGAGCCCGTGGGATTTGCGGTGGACCCGAAGGACTCCTCCACTTCCGACAAGAACGCCGTGTATGTGCTGGATCAGACGGTGAACAATGCTGAAACAGGAGAACTGCAGTACCGGCTTCAGAAGCTCACCTCATCGGGCGCTCTGCTCGGCACCGTGACGTTGCCGCTGCAGAAATACTCCGACCTCGAACGCCGCAGCGACGCGCTTCCGATGATCTCGCTGGCGGTTGATTCCAGCAAGCATCGCGTGTACGCGCTCGTCGAGAGCGTGGTTGATGGCGGCAACGAAGAATTCGTCCCCGTCGCGCGCGAGCTGGTCGCGTGGTCCACGCAGCCGAACGGTAAAAAAGAACTCGTCCGCGCGTCCGGCTATCCTGAAGATCCACTGACCAAGGCCTCGCTCGTCGCGGGCGCTTCGGTTGTTCAGCCAGAACCTCCGACGAACGACCTGTACGCGCCGGAGGGACTCACGGTCGACTCAAGTAACCACGACATCGTGATCGAGGCTCAGCAGGGCGTCAAGAACGGCACCGAAGGCGGACCGACGATCCTGCAGCGCGTCGGCACCGAAGGGTCCTCGTCGGGCAAACTCGACGGAAGCTGGGTGGCGAACACCACCATCTCTCCGCAAGGCGAAGCATCGGATGGGCTATTCACCGCTAACAGCGGCTCGTTTGGAGTAGACCTCTTCCAGGAACAGGGCAGGATCTCGAGACTGGCCGAAGTCAAGCCGAACTTCAGCACGCCCAAAGCCGCACCGCTGGCGCCAGACTCATCCGGGGGTGTCAACAAGGACGAGGCGCCGAGCATCGACGGCGAAATCACGGTGAATGCCCGCTCCGGAGCCAACCAAGGGCGTGTGCAGTTGGGCGCGCTCTCACCGTTCACCTCCGGCTCGCCGGTGACGCAGTTGAGCAACGGCCTCTATGCCGCCCGTTTCGGTCAGGCTTTTGCCGGCAACGACCGACAGAGCAACGCCGAACCGTGGGACGGAGTGCCTCACTTCTGGCTGCAGAAAGAGAGCGAATCGAGCTCGATCGGCAACATGGGGATACGCCTGTTCACCTCGAGCGGCGCCGTCGTGACGACCATCGGAGGCCAGCCCCAGGGTCAGTCCTGCAACGTCGACTTTGCCCAGCTGGCCGTCGCGGCGGGCGCGAATGGAAGCCTGTTCGTGCTCACCCAGCCGAACGCGGAAAACGGCAACTCCGACGACCAGGTGATCGAGTTCACGCCTGGGGGCAAAGGCTCCTGCCCGCAGCCGTCGGGTAGCCTCACGATCAACGGTAAAGTCGGGACCTCGTTCTCGTTCCCGGTCGGCGAAACGGTCACGTTCGCAGACACCGTGGAACGCAAGGGTGAGGCTCCCTACAGGTTCGACTGGGTCCTGCTCAACTCCGCAACGCTCGGTGTTGAAGATCTCACTACCCAGATCGAAGGTCCTGCATACCTGTGGCCGGCACCGAGCACGGGCCACAAGTTCACCCAGAAAGGTACCTACTACCTGGGCGCGACCATGTACGGCGACTACGGCATCATCGGGGTCGGCGAAGTGGCTGAAATCAAAGTCAAATAGAGCCTGGGCTTCACGCGCCCAAAGCCAAGCGACCGGAGCCGAAGGGGGCGGGCATGGAGGCCCGCCCCCTTCCGTTTTAAGCGCGGGTTCGCGAGCCCTACAAGGACGCTCAACTCCGTATCAGGCAGCTACACGGCCGAGTCAGCCGGCCTGCCGCTTTCGCTCATAGCCAAACCGATAGCCCACCCCGCGATGCGTGTGGATATAGCTTCGATGCGGTGCTATCCGTTGGAGCTTGGAGCGAAGCTTGCTGATTGCCGTGTCCAGCGCTCTGTCTCCCTCTGCCATCTCATAGCCCCAAACCTCGCGATAGATCCGCTCGCGACTGAGCATCTCACCAGCCTCACGGGCCAGGCACATCAGCACGTCGAACTCACGCCGTGTGAGGCGGGCATGCCTGCCCTCCACCACAGCATCGAACTGATCCGGGCGCACTTCCAAGCCCACCGTGTGCACCGCGTGGGTGTTCGAGCCACTGGAGCGAACCCGACGTGCTCGGGTCACGGCGAGTAGGCGGGCCGCGATCTCCTCGACGGCACACGGCTTCGTAATCCAGTCGTCAGCGCCCGCTTCCAAGCCACGAATGCGCTGGCCAAGAGTCGAGCCCCCCGTGCACACCACGATGCCGACACCTGGAAGCCTGCGGAGATGACGAGCTAGCCAATCGTCCCAGTGAGGGCCGAGAAGGGCAACGTCAACGAGCACCGCGTGCAGCCGCCCATCGCCGAGGACGTCAGCAGAGACTGGGCCGGGCTGTACTATCAACGTCCAGCCCAGCTCTCGCGCATGCGCGGCCAGCGAGCGCAGGAGGCCGCGATCGAGCTCGATCGTCCCTATCCGCAGGTTCGATAGGCGAGCGGCGTGCATGGTCACTCCGGCCTGAGCGTCCTGCATGTCCAATATCGGCACCGACGAGCACACGTGGTGACTTTCACGCACCCGAAGGTTTGTGTCCAGCCGAATCACGCTTTTTCTACACTGGGAACTCACTGGTGAACAAGTGGTGCACACCCATGCCGCTAATGAGAAACAATTACCGGTGAAACTGTGGGACATTGGTAGAGTTACCGAACACATGAGCCCTGCTGCGTACCAGCTCGCCGAAGGCATAACCATATGTTCACGTGCGCTTCACACGGCCATCTAAGTTGAGGTCAGTGAACGCGCAGCGAACAGATAGAGTGGGTGCTGATCGCCCCACTCGAGCGTCTTCCGAGAGAGCCACTCCAGCGTCGAACGCAGGTGATGTTTCCGTCGCCGGCAAGCGGTCCACACCACCGGCCCGACGATTGCTCGATCCACCCGCTTCGGCCATGAGCTTCGAGAACATGGAGCTGCGACCGAGCGAATACCAGCTCCTGATCGGCGGCCGACGCATCTCTCTGACGGTCCGAGAGTTCGAAGTGCTACTGGTGCTTGCCAAGAACAGGGACCGGGTCGTGCACCGCGCGACTGTCTACGAGGAGGTGTGGGGTGGGCCGATGAAGTATCGCGAGCGTGCAGTGGATGTCTTCGTGCGCAAGATTCGCACCAAGCTGGCCGAAGCGGAACCGGACTGGTTCTACATACACACGCACTTCGGCATGGGATATCGCTTCGCCCCCGAGAGGCGCCGAACTTCAGCCTGACCAGCCTTCGGACGACGGTCGACGGAGCCCGGAGGGGCTCCCAAGGCGCCCGGAGCTATTCCCCTTGGTTGACGGCGCCCTGCGTCTTGTTGAAGGCGCATCGGAAGTTCTCCGGCTGACTGACCGGCTCGGCTCCGGCGAAGCCGCCCTTCTGAGCGTTGCTGAAGACCGTGACGTACTGGAGCGTTTCGGGCATCGGCACCGCCGGCTGCGGCACCGGGTTCGGTTCACCTGTCTGCGGATTGCCTGTTGAGCCAACGCTCACACCCTCCGAGCCTGCCGCATCGGAGCCGCCCTGGGTCGTAATCAGCGTGGAGGACATCTCACGCTGATCCTTTAAGCCGTGCGTGGGATCGAGCGGTATGGTCGCTGTTAGCTGCGAGTCATGGATCGTGGACTCGAGCTTGACCCGGTTGGCAGCCCCGATGAGCTGCGCCGCGCTGGGGAGGTAACCGCCTTCTTCAACGCACTTCTTGCTCGCGAAGAAGTAGTTGTTCTGCCCGATCTGCGTGCTCGTGAGCGGATAGGGAGCGGTATCGAGGCACCAGCTGCCGAGATCCACCGTCTGCGGGGGACAGCTCCCCCCGACCTGTTCGGCGGTCATCCCATCAAGCTTTTCCGCACTGCGTGCGCGCTTGGCGAGCGTGACCGTGGGAATCGCCGATGCCGGGAATTTCTTGTTTCGCCCCAGCAAAAGAATGCTGTACGCATACGGCTTGCCGCTGACGCGCCTACCCCGACCGCTGGCCGCCCGCGCGGCCGATCCCCGCTTGGCGGCCTGTTCGACCGTGAGGGGCACCGATGCCCGCAGCGCATGTGTAACAACAGTTACACACAGGACGAGTGCGATGAGTGACATGACGAGGGACGCCAGCGCGAAGTTGCGAGTCAGCCGGTCCCTCAACGAGACCTCCCGCCGAAGCACCCTTGCCGAGGATCTCGGTTATCGCACCAATGCTTGAGGGCCGAATGCGCCATGGGAGCCAGCGTTGCAACAGGTCACCGAGTTTTCAAGGCCGGTCACAACCCAGATACGAGATTGCGATAATACGTGAAATTCTGATTATGCGGCATCGCTAGCTCTTTTGGCCTCTCGGACGGAGCCTTCGCCGGCACTCAGGGCCCAGATGCGAAGCTGGCGCGCACCACCGAGATCCCAGGCCCGGGCCACGTCCCCCCAGAGCCCTCTACTCTTGATCGCTGTGAAACGCCGTGCCCTGCCCGTCTTCATCTCGCTGCTTGGCGCCGCCCTGATTGGGCTGCTGATCTACGGCATCTCCCACCAGGCGGCCAGCAGGACGCTCGATGACCTGGTAGCCCGCGACCAGCACCCCAAAGCCCCTGATGCGAGCACTTCGCTACCGGTGCTCGGCGGCTCGGGGAGGTCCTCACTGGCCTCCCTGCGGGGCAGGGTGGTCGTGCTGAACTTCTGGGCCTCCTGGTGCGAACCGTGCCAGGTCGAGGCGCCGCTGCTCGAGCACGCCCAGAGCGAACTGGCGCGCCATGGCGGCACGGTGCTGGGCGTGACCTACCTCGATGCCTCGCCCGACTCCCAGAGCTTCGTGCGCCGCTTCCACCTGACCTACCCCAACCTGCGCGACGACAACGGCACCTTCGCCCACTCCTACGGCACCGACCAGCTGCCTGAGAGCTTCGTCATCGACCGCACGGGGCGCATCGTAGCGATCTCCCGCGGGGAGATCGCAGCACCGTTCCTGGAGAAAGCCGTGGCGCTGGCGGAGAGCTCATGAGCAGCTCCAGCTCCACTCTCCCCTCCTCTCGCCGGCAAGCACCGTCTTTCGCTGTCGCGGGGCTCATGAGCGCCTGCTTGCTGCTCGCCTGCAGCCTCGCCACCGCGAGCGCAGCCACGCCCCGGACCTCGCTGCCGGTGATCGAGCGTCAGGTCATGTGCGTCACGTGCAAAATCCCCTTGAACGTCGCCCAGTCGCCGCAGGCCGACCGCGAGCGCACCTTCATCCAGGGGCTGATCGACCAAGGCCGCAGCGAAAGCCAGATCAAGAACGCGCTCGTCGGCCAATACGGTCCTGCCGTGCTGGGCCTGCCGGGCGACCATGGCTTCGACGTGACCGCCTACCTGGTGCCGCTGGCCGTGGTCATGGCACTGCTGGGGCTGCTGTTCATGCTGCTGCCCCGCTGGCGCCGTAGTGCTCGTGCTGGCGCCGGGCAGCGCACCGAGGCGACGGCACTACCGGCCTCCGATGCCGCGCGCCTGGAGGCCGACCTCGCGCGTTTCGATTGAGCGGATTACATGTGCTCGGGCGCGCTGACGCCGAGCACGTCCAGGCACCGAGCGATCGTCCCGGCGCTTGCCACGCATAGAGCGATCCGCAGCGACTCCGCCGTCGCCGGCTCTGCACCGAGCACGCGGCAGTCGCGGTAGAAGGCCGTGAACACCTGCGCCAGCTCGAGCGCGTAGGCGGCGATGCGGTGCGGCGCCCGGCGCTCCACCGCCTCGGCCAGCTCAGCCGGGAACGCCAGCAGCTGCTCGATCAGCATGCGCTCGGCCGGCTGCAGTGCAATCCGCCCGCCGTCGAGCACCGAGCTCACCGCCACCGCTACCCGCTCCGATCCAGCCCTGGCCAGCATCGAGGCGATCCGCGCGTGGGCGTACTGCACGTAGTAGACGGGGTTCTCATTTGATTGCTCGCGCGCGAGGTCCAGGTCGAGATCGACCGTTGTGTCGTGCGAGCGCGCCAGCAGGTACCAACGGGCGGCGTCCACGCCGACCTCGCTCACGAGCTCCTCGAGGGAGACGAACAGGCCCGAGCGCTTGGACATCTGCTCGCGCTCGCCCGAGCGCAGCAGGTGCACGAGCTGCATGATCAGCAGCTCGAGCTCCTCGGGGTCCCCCCCAAGCGCCTGATAGGCGGCCTTCATGCGCAGCACATAGCCGTGGTGGTCGGCCCCCCACACGTCAATCTGGCGCTCGAAGCCGCGCTCGCGCTTGTCCTGGTGGTAGGCGATGTCGGAGGCGAAATAGGTGTGCTCGCCGCTTGAGCGCACGAGCACGCGGTCCTTGTCGTCGCCGAACTCTGTCGTGCGCAGCCACAGCGCGCCCTCGTGCTCGTAGGTGCGCCCCTGCTCGGCCAGGAGCGCCAGCATGTGCTCCACGGGGCTGGGATCGCCCGCGTGCATCGCGCTCTCGAGCGCCCAGCGATCGAAGCTCCGCACGCGGAAAGCCTCCAGCGAGCGCTCCATGCCCTCCACCATCAGCCTCACCGCCGTGCTGCCCAGCTCCTCCGCGTCCATCGCAGCGGCGTCCGGGAGCCGGGCCGCCAGCTCGGCCACGTACTCGCCCTTGTAGCCGTCCTCCGGCGGCTGCTCGCCGCGGGCAAGCGCCTGGACCGACTCGCCGAACTTGCGCACCTGGGAGCCTGCGTCGTTGACGTAGAACTCGCGCTCCACCTGATGCCCGTGCAGGGCGAGCATGCGCGCCAGGGCGTCGCCGTAGGCGGCGTTGCGCGCATGCCCCACATGCATGGGGCCGGTCGGGTTGGCCGAGACGAACTCCACCAGGATGCGCTCCGGCTCGCGCGCACCGCCCGCGCCGAAGGCATCGCCAGCCTCGAGCATCGTGGCCAGAGCGCCCGCCAGCCAGGAGTCGTCGAGGAACAGGTTCACGAAGCCCGGTCCCGCGACCTCGAAGCGAACGAGACTCGACCCCAGTCGGGCCTGCAGGACGGCGCCGAGGCGCTCGGCGATCTCGCGCGGAGGGACGCCGAGCACCGGCGCGAGCAGCAGGGCCGCATTCGTGGAGTAGTCGCCGAACTCAGCTCTGCGCGGACGCTCGAGCGTAACCGCGCCCCCACGCAGGTGGCTGCCGCCCAGCTCCGCGACGGCGTCGAGCACCGCCAGGCGCAGACTCTCGAGCGGGGCGTCCGAGCCGCCCGCAGGCGGCGCTGCAACTGGTTGGGCGTCGTGGGATCTCGGGTCGGTCATGGGTTCGTGTGCGGGGATTGCGATACTAGCTGCGTGAACGATCAAGACTCAGGCGCAGAGCGCCACATAAACATCCATCTGTCCCCCGAGATCATGGGCGGCGTGTATGCGAACTTCGCGAACGTCAGCCATTCCGACTACGAGTTCACCGTCACCTTCGCGCGCGTGGACCATGAGGTCGAGGCCGACGAGGTTCCCGGCGTGGTCGTATCGCGCGTGAACCTCTCCCCGCGCTTCATGCGCGAGCTGATCGACGCCATGGAGGACAACTACTCCAAGTGGCGCACCCGCGAGGGCATCAAGAACCTGCCCGAGTACGGCGGCAGCGAGGCCGGCTCGGATCCCGAGTAGTACGGCTGTCAGCTCGGCGGGAGCCGCATGCTGACGGCACGCTTGCAGGGGGATGAGCTGAAACGGATTTGGAGAATAGGGGTAGTTCGTACCCTGCAACGATGAAGGTCGCCGTCATCTCTGACATCCATGCCAACCGGCACGCTTTCGAGGCGACGCTCGACGCCGTCGCTGCCAGCGACGCCTCGGAGCTGTGGTGCCTGGGCGACCTCGTGGGCTACGGCGCCGAGCCCGATGCCTGTGTCGAGCTGGCCCGCCGGCACGCCGCCGTGTGCCTGGCCGGCAACCACGACATGGCGGTCACGGGCGAGATCCCGATGGACGAGTTCTCACGCGGGGCGAGCGTCGCGGCGCAATGGACTCGCGAGGTGATCGCGCCCGAGAACCTTGCCTTCCTCGCCGGCCTGCGTCCCCAGGGGGAGGAGTCCTCCGTGGGCCTCTACCACGCCAGCCCGCGCGATCCCGTCTGGGAGTACGTGCTCTCGACACTCCTGGCCGAGCTGTGCCTCGACGCCCAGCCCCACCGCATCTGCCTGATCGGCCACTCCCATGTGGCCCTCTCCTTCGAGCGCCACGAGGGCGAGATGGCCACCGGCGAACCGCGCCGCGAGGGCACCGTCTTGGACATGAGCGAGGGCGAGTGGCTGCTCAACCCCGGCAGCGTGGGTCAGCCACGCGACGGCGATAAGCGCGCATCCTGGCTGCTGCTCGACCTCGACGGGATGGGAGCTGCATTTCACCGAGCCGACTACGACGTGGCCGGGGCCGCCGCCGCGATCCGTGCGGCCCGGCTCCCAGATTCGCTGGCCGAGCGCCTGGAGTACGGTCAGTGACCATGAGCCCCGCTCTGAGACAGTCCCCCGGCGCCCGACGCTCCCACACGCGCCTACTGCGCGTGGCTCTAGCTGGGCTCGCGGGCGTGGCCGCCGCCCTGCTCGTCTCCTGTGGCGGCTCGAGCAAGGCGCTGATCCCCAGCGCTCATGCGGGTCCGCTGCTGAGCGACTTCGAAGCCGTGCGCAGCGCCGCCGAGAACGCCAACGGCGAATGCTCGGCAACCGAAGCCGCCCTGCGCAAGACCGAAGAAGACTTCAACGCACTGCCCTCCACCATCGACACGGGCCTGCGCGACAACCTCCGCCAGGGCATCGACAACCTGCGGGTTCGGGCTCAGGAACTTTGCGCCAAGACGCCCACCCAGAGCACGGCCACGACCACCACCACGGAAAAGACCACCACCACCGACACCACCCCCACGACCACCACCTCGACTGAAACACAACCCACCACCTCCACCACCCCGCCGACGACGAGCACGCCCACCACGACCACTCCGGGGGGCGGCACGCCGGCGCCGGGCCAGGGCGAAACGCCCCAGGGCGAAAACGAACAGGGTGGCGGCGTCGGCCCTGGCGTCGGGCACAACGGCGGCGCGGGGCCGTCCGCGCCGGGTCAGGAAGCGGGCAAATGAGCGACGCGAGCGAGATCGCCGGCCGCTACCGCCTCGAGGGGCGCCTTGGCTTCGGCGGCATGTCGACGGTGCACCTGGCGATGGACATGCGCTTGGAGCGCCAGGTGGCGGTCAAGCTCCTGGCCGAGCATCTCGCCGACGACCCGGCGTTCGTCTCGCGCTTCCAGCGCGAGGCCCAGGCAGCCGCCCGACTGGTCCACCCCAACGTCGTCCAGGTGTTCGACTCGGGCCGCGACGAGCGCACCGACCAGTACTTCATCGTGATGGAGTACATCGAAGGCTCCTCCTGTGCGGAGATCCTCCGTGACGACGGCTGGGTGGAGGTGGACGAGGCGATAAGGATCATCGAACAGGCCTGTGAGGGCCTGTTCTATGCCCATCGTCATGGCGTGGTCCATCGCGATGTCAAGCCGGGCAACCTGCTGCGTGCGCGTGAAGGCGAGGTCAAGCTCGCCGACTTCGGTATCGCCAAGGCAACCGAGCAGTCCAGCATCACTCAGGTCGGCTCCGTGCTCGGCACCGCCGCCTACCTCGCCCCCGAGCAGGCCCGCGGCGAGGAGGCGGGCCCGAGCGCCGACCTCTACGCGCTGGGCGTTGTCACCTATCAGCTGATCTCCGGCCGCCTGCCCTACGAGGCCAACTCGCTGACCGAGCTCGCCCTCAAGCAACAGCAGGAGGAGCCGTCAACGCTCGACACGATCGTGGCCGCTGTCAGCCCCGAGCTGGCCGACGCGGTCGCCGTCGCTCTTGCGCTCGATCCCCGCGACCGCTACAGCACTGCACGCGAGATGCGTCGCGCGCTCAGCGATGGAGCCAAGGGGATCGGCCCCGGCGAGCGCCACACCACCGGGCGTGCGGCACCGGCGACCCAGGCCACGAGCGTGCTGTCCACGGGCCGCCGTGCGCCCGCGCCGACCAAGGCTGTCACTCCCAGGCGCCCGCGACAGGGTCCCCCCCGTGCCAGGCCCGCGAGCGCCCCCCCCGTCGTTGCGGCAAGCCCACCGCGGCGGCGAACGGGCAGGCTGGTGATGACCCTGCTGGCGTTGATGGCGCTCGCCCTCGTGGTCGTAGCCGTCGTGTTGATAACCGCTCCCGCCCAATCCAAAGTGGTGCTGCGCAACGTCGTCTACGAAGACGTCCAGCGATCGAGCCAGGCGCTCAAGCAGCTGGTCTCGGAAAACACCCAGTAGCGCCCGCTGGGACCCGAGCGGCGGGTGCGAACGGCAGACTGCGGCATCCTAGGAGCGCAACCCATGCTCGCGTCAATCATCGACGTCAAACACCTCGTCGAGGTCTTTGGCTATCCACTGCTGTTCCTGATCGTGATGAGCGAGTCAAGCGGGCTGCCCGTGCCGGGCGAGACGGGCCTGATCACCGCGGCTGTGCTGGCCAGCCAGGGCAAGCTGAAAATCGAGCTGGTGATCGTGCTCGCGGCCGCCGGAGCGATCGTCGGCGACAACATCGGCTATCTGATCGGGCGCAAGGGCGGGCGCTGGCTGCTCGAACGCCCCGGCCCCTTCCTGCGCCAGCGCAAACAGGTGCTGATCACCGGACAACCGTTCTTCGAACGCCACGGACCCAAGGCTGTGTTCTTCGGCCGCTTCGTGCTCGGGCTGCGCGTGTGGGCGTCGTGGCTGGCCGGCGCCACACGCATGCACTGGCGCTCGTTCGTGCTGTGGAACGCCCTCGGCGGGATCACCTGGGCCACTGCAATCGGCGTGATCGCCTACCTCCTGGGGCACTCCGCGGGCAACGCAATCGAAGCGTTCGGGCTGTACGGGCTCGCCGCGGTCCTGTTCGCCATCGTCACCACTTACGTCGCCCACCGCCGCCACATCCGTGCCCGCGCACACCGGGATGCAGGCGGCGTCGCGCCGGTTCTCGAGCCAGGACAGCGCGCAGACGTCAGCGATAACCCCGAGCGCTAGAGGGGAAAGCGACTCAGCAGCCGGTGGTGGTGCAGGGAGCGATCCGCTCCCACATGTCTGCAAGCAGGCTGAGCTCGCCCTCCGAGAAGCGCGAGAGGAAGTGCTCGCGGACGACTGCCAGATGCGTGACGTGGGCTTCCTCTACGCGCTCGCGTCCGCCGGCCGTCAGGCAGGCATATGAGCCGCGGGCGTCGTGGTCGCAAGAGCAGCGCTCGAGCAGTCCCTCGCGCTCGAGGCGGTCGACCATGCGCGTGAGGCCACTGCGCGAGAGCTGGGCCTGTTCGGCCAGATCGCACATGCGCATCCGCCCTCCCTGTGCTTCCTGCAGGTGATCGAGCACCTGATAGGAGGTCATCGGCAACCCGTGTGCGCGCTCCAGCTCCGCGTCGAGGCGCTTGGCCAGACAGCCGTGGGCCCTGAGCAGTCCGCGCCAGGCACGAAGCTCACCAACGGTGAGGGCCTCCTGGTCGGCGGGGGAGATCTTGACGGCGGTCGCGGTCGACATTGCGTTCGTTTGCTATTGACCTACTGAAGCGAACATAGCAGCGTGGGAGCCGTTTTCGTGGGCGCTGCCGCTCATTGCCGCGTGGCCCTCCAGGCCCACAGCATCATCAGCGCCTGCAGCGGCAGACGCGCGTAGAGCGCCCAGCGGGGGATCGAGCTGAAGTGCTCGGGCTTCTGCGCCATGTAGAGATTTGAGGGAAACACGGCGGCGAGGAGGGCGATCAGGCCGATGCCCGACAAGCGGCGTGTGCCGGGGAGCAACACGCCGATGCCGCCGGCGATCTCGGCCACGCCGCTGGCGTACACCACGCGCCGAGCTTCGCCCTGGAGCTTGGGCGGCACGATCTTCTCGTAGGGACGCGGCTGGATGAAGTGGTTGACGCCCGCGCCGATGAAGAACGCCGCCAGCGCCCGCCGCGAGCGCCTCCCCGTCGCCAACGTCTGCTCCTCCGCGCCCACAGTGCTCATCAATCTAGCGTCCGTCGATCAGCGAGCGGCCGGTCATCGCCGCCGGCTGCTCGATGCCGAGTGTCTCCAACACGGTCGGCGCAACGTCGGCGAGGATCCCGTCGTCCTCGCGGAGCTCCGCGTGCGGACTGGTGAGGATCAGCGGCACGGGGTTCATGGAGTGCTGCGTGTTGGGGCTGCCGTCGGGCTCGAGCATGTGGTCGGCGTTGCCGTGGTCGGCGGTGACGATGCACACGCCGCCGCTCTCGTGCACCGCGCTCACGACCCGCCCCAGGCACTCGTCGGCCGTTTCGATCGCCTCGACGGCGGCAGGGATCACACCCGTGTGCCCGACCATGTCGGCGTTGGCGAAGTTGATCACGCCGAAGCGCGGCTCGTCGGCGTGCCAGGCGCCCACGAACGCCTCGGCGGCCTCGGCGGCGCTCATCTGCGGCTTGTGGTCGTAGGTGGGCACGTCACGGGCCGAGGGGACCATCTCGCGGCGCTCCCCGGCCAGTGCGGCCTCCTCGCCACCGTTGAAGAAGTACGTCACGTGGGGGTACTTCTCGGTCTCGGCGACGTGCAGCTGGGAGGCGCCGGCCTGGGCGAGCACACGCGGCAGCGTGGTGGTGGGATGCTCGGCTGAGAACACCACCGGATAGGACCAGTCCTCCTCATAGGAGGTCAGAGTGGCGTAGCGCGCCACCGTGCCTGCGCCGCCGCGCCCACTCCAGCCGGGAAGCTCCTCCCTGCCCTCGCCGAAGCCGGGCTCGGCCAGCGCACGCGTGATCTGGCGCATCCGGTCGGGGCGGAAGTTGAACGCGATCACGCTGTCGGTGGCCCTGATCTGGGCCTCCTCGCCCACGAGCGTCGGCTCGATGAACTCGTCCGTCTCACCGCGGCGGTAGGCGTCCTCCACGGCCTGCTCGCCGCTCGCGGCGTGATGCGGAGCCTGGCCGTGGACGAGCATGTCGTAGGCGCGCTGGGTGCGTTCCCAGCGTCGGTCGCGGTCCATCGCCCAGTAGCGGCCCACCACCGAGCCCACACGCACCCCAGGGACGCGTTCGAGCTCGCGCAGGAAGCCCGCTCCAGCATGGGGTAGCGTGTCGCGCCCATCGGTGAAGACGTGCACGACGAGATCCTTCACGGCGAGCGAATGGCCAAGCGCGATCAGCGCCCGCACGTGCTGGATCGATGAGTGCACGCCGCCGTCTGAGACGAGTCCGATCAGGTGCACCCGCTCGGCGTCCGAGAAGGCCGCTCGCAGCACGTCGTTCTGGGCGAGCGAACCGTCGGCGACAGCGTCGTCGATGCGCACCAGGTCCTGGCGCACAACGGCGCCCGCACCGAGGTTCAGATGTCCGACCTCGCTGTTTCCCATCTGCCCTTCGGGCAGCCCCACGGCGCGGCCACAAGCGGTGAGCGTGGTGTGCGGATAGGTATCCCAGAGCTCGTCGAAGACAGGCGTGTGCGCGAGCGAGACAGCGTTGCCTGGACCTGGCTCGGCCAACCCCCAGCCGTCGAGCACGACCAGGCAGGCGCGGCCGGACGGCAGGCTCTCGGGCCCGGCGGGGATGCTCATCGCGCGGTCGAGGCCAGCCCGGCAGCCGTGGCGACGATCGCAGCGAACGACTCTGCGTCGAGCGAGGCGCCGCCCACGAGCGCGCCGTCGACGTCTCCGAGCACGAGCAGCTCGGCGGCGTTCTCGGGCTTGACCGAGCCGCCATAGAGGATGCGCACCCGCTCGGCTGCACTCTTGTCACGGTCGGCCACGAGCGCCCGAATGAAGGCGATCGCCTCCTGCGCCTGCTCGGGAGTGGCCACGCGCCCGGTCCCAATCGCCCAGATCGGCTCGTAGGCGACCACCACCTCGGCCAGCCGCTCGGCCGGTACCCCGGCGAGGTCGTCCTTGATCTGCTGGCGCAGCTTGCGGTCGGTGTCGTCGTTGTCGCGCTCCTGCTCGGTCTCGCCCACGCACAGGATCGGCACGAGCCCGGCCTCGAGCGCGGCCGGGACCTTGAGCGCGAGCGCCTTGTCGATCTCGCCGAACATGGCGCGCCGCTCGGAGTGTCCGAGCACCACCCCGCGCACATCGAGCTCGTCGAGCATCGGCGCTGAGATCTCGCCCGTGAAGGCGCCCTCTGGCTCGTGGTGCATGTTCTGCGCATAGACCTCAACGCGCGAGCCGCGGGCGCTGTCGACCATGGCGCGCAGGTCGGTGAAGGGAACGCAGATGGCGACATCGACGCCGTCGCTCGAGGACACCCTGGGCAGCAGCGCCTGGATGTACTCCTCGGCCTGCTCCTCGGTCTTGTACATCTTCCAGTTGCCCGCGATCAGCGGGGTGCGCAAGGCGGCCTCGGCCATCAGCCGGCGACCCCGGCGCCCGCGAGCGCCTGCACGCCAGGCAGCGGCTTGCCCTCGACCATCTCAAGGGTGGCGCCACCGCCGGTGGAGAGGTGATCGACGTCGTGCTCGAGGCCGAACTGCGCGAGCGCCGCGGCAGAATCGCCGCCGCCGACGACCGTGAGGCCAGGGGCCGCGGCCACGGCTTCGGCCACGGCACGAGTGCCCGCGGCGAACGGCTCCAGCTCGAAGGCGCCCATGGGTCCGTTCCAGAAGACCGTGCCGGCGCTAGCGATCACGCTCGCGTAGCGCTCTGCGGTGGCCGGGCCGATGTCCAGTCCCATCCACCCCTCGGGCACCTCGACCCCATCGAGCACCCGGTGTGTGGCGTCGGCGGCGAAGCGGTCGCCGATGACGAGGTCGTTCGGCACGAGCAGCCGCGCGCGGCCCGGTTGCGGAGAGTGGGTGTCGCTGGCCTGGGCCAGAGCGCTGCGGGCATGCCCGACGTCCTCTTCGTCGCACAGCGAGTTGCCCACCGCATGGCCCTGCGCACAGAGGAACGGGAAGCACATGGCGCCGCCGATCATGACCACATCGGCGATCTCCAGGAAGCGCTGGATCACGGCGATCTTGTCGGCCACCTTGGCCCCGCCGACGATCGCCACGAGCGGATGGGTTGGTTTCTCGAGGATCTCGCTGAGAATGCTGACCTCGCGTTCGAGCAGTCGCCCGGCGGCGCTGGGCAGCAGGTGCGTCACGCCCTCGGTGCTCGCATGGGCGCGGTGGGCCACGCCGAAGGCGTCGTTGACATACACGTCGCCCAGCTCGGCCAGCGCACGTGCGAACTCGGGATCGTTCCGTGTCTCGCCGGGCTCGAAGCGCACGTTCTCGAGCAGCAGAACGTCGCCGTCGTGGAGCTCTTCGGTGAGCTGCCTGACCTCCTCGCCGATCACACCCGGGGCGAGCTTCACCTCGGTCCCGATCAGCTCGCTGAGGCGGCGTGCCACCGGCGCCATCGAGAGCGCCGGGTCGGGATGCCCCTTGGGGCGCCCGAAGTGTGACACGAGCACGAGCCGTGCGCCGCGGCCGCGCAGCCCTTCGATCGTGTCGAGCGCGGCCGTGATACGCGTCTCGTCGGAGACGACCAGATGTCCGTCGGCGTCTTCGGCCATCGGCACGTTGAAGTCGACCCGCACGAGCACGCGCTTGCCGTGCACGTCGAGCTCGTCAATGCTCCTCATCTGGCTCACAGAACCCTCTGCACCAGGTCCACCACGCGGTTGGAGTAGCCCCACTCGTTGTCGTACCAGGCGACGACCTTGAGCATGGTGCCGTCCATCACGGCAGTCAGTTTGGAGTCGACGATCGAGGAGAAGGGCGAGGAGACGATGTCGCTGGAGACGATCGGGTCCTCGGTGTACTGCATGATCCCGTGGAGCGGACCGCTCTCGGCGGCTGCCTTCAGGGCCGAGTTGATCTCCTCGACGCTCGTCTCGCGCGGGGTCTCGACGGTGAGGTCGACGACGGAGCCGGTGGGCACGGGCGCACGCACGGCGAAGCCGTGGAGCTTGCCCTGCAGCTCGGGGATGACAAGGCCGATCGCCTTGGCGGCGCCCGTCGAGGCGGGAATCAGGTTGATGGCCGCTGCACGTGCGCGACGCAGATCTTGGTGGGGCATGTCCTGGAGACGCTGATCGGCCGTGTAGGCGTGGATGGTGGTCATCAGGCCGTGCTTGATGCCGACGGTGTCGTTGATCACCTTGGCCACCGGCGCCAGGCAGTTGGTGGTGCAGGACGCGTTGGAGATCACGTCGTGGCTCTCGCGGTCGTAGACCTCGTCGAAGTTCACGCCGAGCACGACCGTGGCGTCGGGATCGGTGGCGGGCGCCGAGATGACGACCTTCTTGGCGCCTTGGGCGAGGTGCTTGGCGGCGTTGGGCCGATCGTGGAAGAGGCCCGTGGACTCGATCACCACGTCGACGCCGAGATCGCCCCACGGCAGCGCGCCCGGGTCGCGCTCGGCGAGCACCTTCAGCTCCTTGCCGTCCACTCGCAGCGACCCGCCGAGATCCTCGACGGTCCCCGAGTAGGGCCCGAGGATCGAGTCGTACTTGAGCAGGTGGGCCAATGTCTTTGAGTCGGTCAGGTCGTTGACCGCGACCCACTCGATGTCCGCCGTGTTCGTGCCCCCTCGGGCCATGGCGGCGCGGAACACGTTCCGGCCGATGCGACCGAATCCGTTGATCCCCACGCGTACGGGCATTCATTGCCTCCTGGAGCGAAAATGAACGATGCCGGGCAACGGAGCGGGAGCTCCCCTGCCCGGCTTTGCGAGGGAGGCTATCAGCGCACCGGCCGCATGGCCATGTGTCCAACTACCGAAACGCGGGGCGGTTTGCCGCACACGCGGCCGCACGCCCGCGTGTGCTCAGGCGCGGGGACGCAGCTTGTCGATGTCGCGGTGGGCGACAGCCACGTCGAGATCCTCGCGCTCGCGGTAGCGTCCGGCGAGGTGCTCGGTGATGGCAACCGAGCGGTGCCTGCCGCCGGTGCAGCCGATGGCGATCACGAGGTGGGCCTTGCCCTCGGCCACGTACTGGGGCAGCAGGAAGTCGAGCAGGTCGTTGAGACGCTCGTAGAACTGCTCCAGGCGACCGTCGCCGGCGACGTAGTCGACGACCCGTTGGTCGAGGCCGGTCAGCTCGCGCAGGTGGGGTTCGTAGTGGGGGTTGGGCAGGAAGCGCACGTCGAATGCCAGGTCCTCCTCGCGCGGCGGCCCGTACTTGAAGCCGAAGCTCATGAACGTGACCGCCAGCCGGCCGGCTGTCTTGCGGGGCAGGAACTCGCGCGCGATGCGCTCGCGGAGCGTGGCAGCCGACATGCCCGTGGTGTCGATCACGAGGTCGGCCCGTCCGCGCAGCGGCTCGAGCAGCGCACGCTCGGCAGCGACCCCGGCGGCGACGCTCCCCTCGGGCGCCAGCGGATGGCGTCGGCGTGTCTCCTTGTAGCGCGTCACAAGCGACTGCTCGGCGGCCTCGAGGAACAGCACGTGGTGGGTCAGCCCGAGCGCGTCGAGGTCGTCGACCACAGCCCGCAGCGCCTCGAAGTAGACGCCCCCCCGGACATCGGAGACGACGGCGGCACGTTCGACCTTGGATCCCTTGTGCACGAACAGCTCGACCAGCGAGCGGATCATCTCGGGCGGGAGGTTGTCCACGCAGAAGTAGCCCGCGTCCTCGAACACGTTCATCGCGGTCGACTTCCCCGCCCCGGAGAACCCAGTGATCACGACCAGGTCCTCCAGCCGTGACTCGACAGCCGGCCTGCCGGCCTTGCCGCCGGCGGCGCGCAGCGGACGCAGGGTCCTGATGACGGCCATCGTCCGTGCATTGTGCCCTCCTCGGCGGACAAGCGCGTTACTTCAAGGAGAACACGGCCGCGCCGCCCCTCGGCCGGCTCAGCCGGCGCGGTTCAGATATGCGTACAACTCCCGCCCAACCTTGGCGGGCAAGCCAGGGACGCTCTGCAGTTCCTCGCGCGTGGCGGAGACCATGGCGTCGGGGGAGCCGAAGTGGGCGAGCAGAGCGCGCTTGCGGGCGGGACCCACGCCGGGGAGCTCGTCGAGCAGAGAGCTGGTCATGGCTTTGTCGCGCCGTCCCCGGTGGTGGGTGATGGCGAAGCGGTGCGCCTCGTCGCGCACTCGTTGCAGTAGTTGCAGCTCGGGGGTGGAGTGGTCGAGCACGAGCGGGGTGCGGCGTCCAGGGATGAACACCTCCTCGATGCGCTTGGCCAGCGACACGACGGCCACGCCGCGGTCGCGAAAGCCCTTCAGGGGCCCGAGCCCGGCGGCGAGCTGGCCCTTGCCGCCGTCGATCACGACGACGTTGGGCAGCGCGGCGAAGCTGGGGTCGAAGGCGGGGTCGTGCGGGGAGATGTCGGCCTGGCGCTCCCACTGGGCGAAGCGGCGGGTGAGCACCTCGGCCATCGAGGCGAAGTCGTCAGACTCGCCCTCGGCGAGGGAGCGGATCTTGAAACGGCGGTAGTCGGACTTCTTGGGGGCGCCCCCCTCGAACACGACCATCGAGGCGACTGTGTGGGTGCCACCGAGGTTGGAGATGTCGAAGCACTCGATGCGGATCGGCGGCACATCGAGTCCGAGCGCCTGCTGGAGGCCCTCGAGCGCCTCTACGCGGCCTTGGCGGCGACGCTCGGAACGGAGCTTCTCCTGGTCGAGGGCGAGCCGCGCGTTGCGCTCGGCGAGCTGGAGGATGCGCCGCTTCTCACCGCGCTCGGCGGCGCGCATCTCCACCGGCCCGCCACGACGACTGGA